>CAZGNA010000029.1:0-20984 GCA_964526945.1 uncultured bacterium | reverse complement strand
GGCGACCGGGCTGCGCCTCCTGGAAGCTGCGCCGGGCGAGCCCGCAGCGGGGCATGCTGCGCTGGCGGCGGTGGTCGCGGTCGACATGCCCTTCGTCGCGCCCGCGGTGCTCGCCCGCCTGGTCGCGATCGCACGGGCCGGGGGCCAGGAGGCGGTGGTGCCCGTGGTGGGCGGACGGGCGCAGCCGCTGTGCGCGGTGTACGCGGTGCGGGTGGCCACGGTCGCCGAAAACCTGCTGTCCGGGCCCCGGCGCGCGATGCACGCCCTGCTGGACGCCCTGGGCTCGCGCGTGACCTACGTCTCCGAGGACGTCCTCAGAGCAGACGACCCCGACCTGCGCAGTTTCTTCAACATCAACACGGCAGACGACCTGGCGCGCGCCAGGGAGATCGCCGCCGAGTAGCCGGTGCAGCCGCAGGCCCGCGATCCCGGCGGCGACCGTGACAGGGCGCACGCCAGGGAGATCGCCGCGGAGTAGCCGGTCGGCGACCGATCCGGACGGCTTGCCGGGAGCTCGGGGGTTCCATCTCCGGGGGTTCCATGGATGGCCGGCGCGGGCGGGCGGGGCAGCCTACCGCGCGGGCGCGGTCGACCCACGGGCGGCGCGGGTATCGCTGGCGACCGGCGGCGCACCCTCGGGCGCGACGCGCACCCGCGCCGGCGTCGCGTACACGTTGAACCGCTCGCCCCGCAGGAAGCCCACCAGGGTCATCCCGAACTCGCGGGCCAGCGCCACCGCCAGGCTGCTGGGCGCCGAGATGGCGCAGAAGACGGGCACGCCGCCTGCCAGTGCCTTCTGCACCAGCTCGAAGCTGGCGCGCCCGCTGACCAGGAGGACGTGCGCGGACAGCGGAAGCCGGTCGGTGAGCAGCGCCCAGCCGACGAGCTTGTCCAGCGCGTTGTGCCGGCCCACGTCCTCGCGCACGGCCAGCAGGTCGCCCTGGGCCGTGAAGAGCGCGGCGGCATGCAGTCCGCCGGTGGCCGCGAACAGCCCCTGGGCCTGACGCAGGCGGCCGGGCAGCGCGCGCAGCACCTCGGCGCTGACCGCCACCTCGCCGGCGGGCGGGCGCAGGCCCCGTGCCCGCAGCGCCTCGAGGCTGGCCTTCCCGCACACGCCGCACGCGCTGGTGGTGTAGAAGTGCCGCTCCAGCGACTGCAGTGGCGGCAGGCGGTCGGCGCGCAGCGTCACCTGCACGACGTTGTACTGCTGGGCGGCGTCCAGGTCGGGATCGGTGCAGTAGGCGATGCGGGCGATGGCGTCGCGGCCGGCGATGACGCCTTCCCCCAGCAGGAACCCGGCGGCCAGCTCGAAGTCGGCGCCCGGCGTGCGCATGGTGACGGCGACGGTGCGCCGCTCGCCGCCTGCGGCCAGGCGGATCTCGAGGGGCTCTTCGGTCACCACCAGGTCGGTGCGGGACCGGCGGCGGCCCGCCTCCACCTCGATCAGGTCGAGGCGGGTCTTGCTGGATGGACGCGCGTCCATGGCGGCGACAGGCGCCTACGCCGGGTGCGCCCTGGCGGTTGGCGCGGTGTCAACCGGTGCGGCGTCACCCGGTGCGGCGTCACCCGGCGCGGCATCAGCCGGCGCGGCGACCGGCTGCACCCGCTGCACCACGGCGTCGCCGTGCGGGAGCGTGGCGACCGGCACGGCATCGGCGGGCGCGGCGGCCGGCTGCATCGGCGCGACGGGCGCCACCGTGACCACCGCGTTGTAGTCGGGGATGCCCGCTTCACGCGACCGCCGCCGCCGATCCAGCAGCACGTTGCCCTCGGGCCAGTGCACCTCGAGGTTGCCGGGCTTCACCGGCGCCAGGCGCACGCGGCCGCGCAGTTCGCCGGCGGCGCTGCGCACGACCACCGGCGCGCCCTCCGCCAGGCCCAGGCGCGCGGCGTCGGTGGGGTGCATGAAGACGGCGTCGCGGCCGGCCCCGGTGAGGGCGTCGGTGCGCTCGTGCACCATGCTGTTGAACTGCTTCCCCCGGCGGGTGGCCAGCAGGAACTGCCCGGCGGGCACCTCCACCACCGGGGGCGTCACCACGGCGAAGTGCGCCCGGCCGTCGGGCGTGGGGAACGTCCAGCCGGCGCACAGGTGCGGCCCGCCGTACTGGAACTGGTCGCCGGCGCGGCGCAGCCGCTGGATGCCGTCGTAGAAGGGCACGGCCCGCGCGATCTCCTCGCGGATCGCGGCGGTGTCGCGGAAGGTCAGGCGCTCGGCCCACTCGGGGCGCACGCGCCGCGCGAGGTCCATGAACACCTCCCATTCGGGCCGCGCCTCGCCGATGCGAGGCCCCGGGATCTCGGGGCTGAAGATCACCCGCCGCTCGGTCGTGGTCTGGGTCACCCCGCCGGGGGTCTCGTAGCGGGTCGCTGCCGGCAGCAGGACGACCACCTCGCCGGGCTCGAGCAGCATCTGCGTGGAGAGCACGATGTCCAGGTGCACCCGGACGGGCACGCGCTCCAGCGCCTGGCGCACGTAGGGCGGATCGGGCAGCACCTCCAGGAAGTTCCCGCCCACCGACACGAGCACCTCGAGGCGGCCTTCGGCAGCGGCGTCGATCATCTGGGGCGCGGTCAGCCCGGGCGTCGCCGGCACCGGGAAGCCCCACAGGGCGGCGAAGCGCCGGGCGTGCTCGGGCGTGATCGGCAGGCCACCGGGGAAGACCGTGGCGTAGGCGCCCATCTCGGCGCCGCCCTGCACGCCGGAGTGGCCGCGGATGGGCATCAGCCCGCAGTGCGGCCGTCCCACGAAGCCGCGGGCGAGGGCCAGGTTCACGATGGCCCGCACGTTGTCCTCGCCGTGTTCGTGCTGCGTGACGCCCATCGACCAGACGAACACGGCGGTGCGGGCGGTGCCCACCAGCTCGGCGAACGCCAGCATCTCCTCGCGCGAGGCGCCGCTGGCGCGCTCGAGCGCCTCCCACGGCTGCGCGGCCAGGGCCGCTGCCAGCTCGGGGAAGCCGGTGGTGTGCCCGTCGACGAACGCGCGGTCGACCCAGCCGCGGGCGAGCATCCACTTGAGGGCGCCGTTGAGGAAGGCGACGTCGCCGCCCACGTTCACCAGGAAGAAGCGATCGGTGATCTTCGTGCTGAACAGCGCGCTCTCGAGCACCGACGGGACCCAGTAGCGCGCCATGCCGGGCTCGCGGTAGGGGTTGACGCACACGACCCGCGTGCCGGCCTTGCGCGCGTAGTGCAGGTACTTCATGGCCACGGGCTGGTTGTTGGCCACGTTGGAGCCGATGAACACCAGCAGGCCGGTGCCGATCCAGTCGGTGTACGAGCAGGTCGATGCCGCCACGCCCAGGGCCTGCTTGAGCCCGAACGTGGAGGGCGCGTGGCAGACGCGGGCGGCGTTGTCGATGGCGTTGGTGCCCATGGCACGCACCGCCTTCTGCGCCGCGTAGTACGTCTCGTTGGGCACCCCGCGGCTGGTGAGGTAGACGCCCAGCCGCTCGGGGCCGGCCGTGCGGATGCGGGCCGCGACCAGGTCGAGGGCCTCGTCCCAGGCGATACGTCGGAAGCCGGCCTCGCCGCGGCGGCGGACCATCGGGTAGGGCAGCCGGCCCAGCGCGCGCAGCGCGTGAGCGGGACGGCCGCGCAGGCGGGCCGCGTCGGCCAGCAGCCCGATGTCGAGGGCCGGGGCGGTATTCAGCCGCAACAGGCGCAGGCGGACGTTGCACAGGTGCACGCCGGGCAGGGTCCAGTCGCGCAGCCCGCTGGTGCCGAGCGCGCACCCGTCGCAGACGCCCTGCGTGAGGATGCGCCACGCGTAGGGCAGCGCGCCGCGGTTCTCCCACAGCGCCCGCCAGATCTCCAGATAGTTGTTGGGGCGCTGCTCACCCAGCCCGAACGGCCGGCGGCTCGCCCACAGCGACGGGGTCCACCGCATCGCGGTTTCCTCCCCGCACCGTCTTCGCCTCGGGGCATGTCTGTTCCTGGCCGGCGTGGGTCCGGCATCGGTCACGGCGTAGCGCGCCACCGGCAATCGCCTCGGGAGATGTCTCTTCCTCACCAGGGTGGGGGTCTCGTGCGCCCGGCGCAGCGGCGGCTGCACGGCGCGGGCCCACGGGCGGGTCTATCGGTGCGCCAGATGGGGAAAAACCCGGACGGAGGATCGCACGTGAGTTCGAAGGCAACTTTCGCTCAACCGCCGACGATCCTCGTCGTCGACGACGATCCGGGCATCCGCAGCCTGCTGCAGCGCATGCTGACCACCGAAGGCTACCGCGTCGTCGCCGCGGGGAGCGCCGTCGAGGCGCGGGGTGCCATGGAGCGCCAGCTGCCCGACGTGGTACTGCTCGACGTGATGATGCCGGGCGAGGACGGGCCGACGTTCTGCGCCCGGCTGCGGGCTGACCCCGCCACGGCGCACCTCCCGGTGGTGTTCCTCACGGCCGTGCCGACGCTCGAGGACATGTGGTTGACCAGCGGTGCCGACGTCGTGGTCCCCAAGCCGTTCAACCGCGCGCTGCTGCTGTCGTGGGTCCGGCGGCTGGTGCGGGTGCGTCGGGCGCAGCAGACCGCCGAGGCGGCCGAGGTCGCGCTGGCGGCGCTGGCGGCGGCGATCGAACGGCGCAGCCACCACAGCGCCGAGCACCCCTGGCGCGTGGCGCGGTACAGCGCCGAGCTGGCGCGGGCAGCCGGGCTGGAGGACGAGGCGCTGGCGGTGGTGGAGCGGGCGGCGTTGCTGCACGACGTGGGCATGATCGCGGTGCCCGAGACGATCCTGACGCAGCCCCGGGCGCTGACGGCCGAAGAGTTCGCGGCGGTGAAACGCCATCCTGTGGTGGGCGCAGACCTCCTGGGCGTGCTCGCCGACGGCGCACAGATGAGCGCGATCGTGCGGGCGCACCACGAGCAGTGGGGCGGCGGCGGGTACCCTGATGGCCTCAAGGGCGAGGCGATCCCCCTGGGCGCGCGCATCGTCGCCATCGCCGACGCCTTCGACAGCCTCACCTCCGACCGGCCGCACCGTCCCGCGCTGTCGGCGACAGAGGCGCTGGAGGTGCTGTGGTTCGGCGCGGACGGCCAGTGGGAGCCGGGCCTGGTGGAACTGTTCGACCCTATCGCGCGCAGGGTGAGCGCACGGCTCCTGGAGGAGCGCGAGCAGCGGTTGCTCCGCCTGCATCAGTTGTTGCCCGACCACCGCTAGGATGACCGCCTCCACCGGACGCGCGGCACCGGGCAGGGGTCCAGCAGAGGGCCTGGACGCCGGGGCCGTGCGGTCGCGGATTCTGATCGTCGACGACCAGTACGCCAACGTGCGCGTGCTGGAAGTCACCCTCGACCGGGCCGGGTACGCGGACCTGGTGAGCACCACCGATCCACTCGAGGCCGAGCGGTTGTTCGACGCGACGGCCCCCGACCTCGTGCTGCTCGACCTGCACATGCCACAGCTGGACGGCATCGCGCTGCTGCGGCGGCTGCGCGCGCGGACGCCCGCGGGCGCGTTCCTGCCCATCCTGGTCCTGACGGCCGACGCCACGCGCCAGGCCCGCGCGGAGGCGCTCGAGGCGGGCGCCAGCGACTTCCTCACCAAACCCTTCGACCCCACGGAGGTGCTGCTGCGCATTCGCAACCTCCTGGACACGCGCCGGCTCCACCAGGCGCTCGCCCGGCAGAACGAGCTGCTCGAAGCCCGCGTGCGGGCGCGTACCCGCGAGCTGGAGCTCACGCAGCTGGAGATCCTGGACCGGCTGGCCGCCGCCGCGGAGTTCCGCGACGATGCCACCGGGCAGCACACGCGGCGCGTGGGTGCCCTGGCGGCCAGGCTGGCGCGCGCCCTGGGCATGCCCGAGGCGTTCGTCACGCTGATCGAGCGCACCGCGCCCCTGCACGACGTGGGCAAGATCGCGGTGCCAGACGAGGTCCTGCTCAAGCCGGGCCCGCTCACGCCGGCCGAGATGGCGGTCGTGCAGAGCCACACGATGATCGGCGCGCGGCTGCTGGGCGGCGGGCGCTTCCCCCTGATGCGGATGGCCGAGACGATCGCCTGGACTCACCACGAGCGCTGGGACGGGCAGGGGTATCCGCGCGGCCTGGCGGGCGCGGCGACGCCGCTGGCCGGCCGCATCGTGGCGGTGGCCGATGCCTACGACGCCATGACCTCCCCCCGCCCCTACCAGGCGGCGCGGAGCCCCGAGGAGGCGCGGCGGATCCTCGCCGCCGGTGCGGGCACGCAGTGGGACCCGGCGGTGGTGACCGCGTTCCTGCGCCAGGAGCCGCCCGACGATCCGACCGGCGGTCAGGGAGCGGGCCATGCGTGAGACGCCCCTCGCTCCGTTCATCGGCGACCGCGCGCCGCGCATCCTGGTGGTGGACGACCACCCGGCCAACCTGGCCGTGCTGACGGGGCACCTGGAGCGCTGGCGCTGCACGGTCGCCACCGCGTCGACGGGCCAGGAGGCGCTGGCCGCCGCGCGCACCTTCCGGCCGGATCTCATCCTCCTGGACATCCTCATGCCGGGGATGGACGGCCTCGCGATCTGCCAGGCGTTGCAGGCCGATCCGGCCACGGCCCGCATCCCGGTGATCTTCCTCACCGCGCTGACGGACGTCGCCACCAAGGTTCACGCCTTCGACATCGGCGCCGGCGACTACGTGACCAAACCGTTCGACGCGGCGGAGCTGGCCGCACGGGTCGGCGCGCGGCTGCGCCAGCGGTACGCGGAGGACGACCTTCACCGGCGCGCCGGTGGGGCGGGGCGGCCGCCCGCGGCGAGCGCTGGCGACTGCGATCGATGACCGCGCGCACGGGCGCCCGGGTGCTCGCCGTGGAGGACCAGCCGGCCAGCCTGGCGCTGGTGCGCCACGTGCTCGAGCCCGAGGGCTTCGACGTCAGGGTGGCGCGGTCGGGTGCCGAAGCCCTGACCCTCGCGCAGGAGACGCGGCCGGATCTCGTCCTGCTCGACATGCACCTGCCCGACATGCACGGGCTCGAGGTCCTGCGTCGGCTGCGCGAGAGCCCCTGGGGCGCCGCGCTGCCGGTCGTGGCCGTCAGCGCCATGGTCACCCCCGCGGATCGGACGCTCTGGCTGCAGGCGGGGTGCGCCGACGTGATCGAGAAGCCCATCGATGTTGCGACGTTTGCGCGGCGCGTCGCGCGCTGGCTGCAAAGAGATGCGGCGTCGCAGGATCGGGAGCAGGACAGCCCCGGCCCCGCGCCTGCGGCCGCACCGGCTCCAGGCCGGGATGCGACGGCGCAGGACCGGGAGGAGGACGGCGCACGGCGGCCCCGGGACCTGCTGGGCGAGATCCTGGTGGCCAACGGCCTCGTCACGCGCGAGCAGCTGGCCCGGGCCATCGAGGCGCAGGCGCGCAGCGGCAAACGCCTGGGGCAGGTGCTGGTCGAGCAGGGCGTGCTGACCGAGGACGACATCGCCTGGGCGCTGGCCAATCAGCTGGGCTACCCGTACGTCTTCCTCACCCGCGACCTCGTGGACGAGGAGGCCGTGCACCTGCTGCCCGAGGGCTTCATGCGGGAGCGGCGGGTGCTGCCGGTGCTGAAGTTCGGGCACGAGATGACGCTGGCGATGGCCGACCCCACCGACCAGGCCACGATCGATGAGGTGGCGGCGCGCACGGGCCTGCGCATCAACCGCGCGCTGGCGCTGGCGTCGAACATTGCGACGGTCCTGGACGAGGTCTTCGCGCGGCCGCGGGCCGGGCGCGCGCCGTCGGCCACAAGCGGCAGCCCCGCGGCGCAGTACCTCCAGTTCCACCTGGTGCAGGCGCTCCAGCAGGGCGCCACCGAGATCCACCTCGACGTGGGGCCCGACGGCGACGGCCGGATCCGCTACCGCATCCAGGGAGTGCTGGTGGACCGGACCGGAGCGCCCGGCGAGCTGCACGCGGCCATCCTCGAGCACCTGCGCCGGCTGACCGGGCAGGAGGCGAGCGCGGGGATGGGCACGGCGCGCGTGACCGCCGGCAGCAGTCCCCTCACCCTGGTGGCAGCGTTCGTCCCCACAGCGGCGGGGCCGACCGCGACGCTTGCGCTCTACCCGGAGCGCAGCGACGTGCCGGATCTGGCGCAGCTGGGCGTCGCCGGCCGCGAGCTGGCGGCACTGCGTGCCGCCCTGCAGCCTGCCGGCGGCCTGGTCCTCGTCGGCTGCGTCGACCGCGCCGTGCGCGCCGCCCTGCTGCACGGCCTGCTGGCGACGGCGCCCCCGGGCAAGGGCTGGACGGTGGAGACCGTGCCGGTGTTCCGGCGGCCGACCGTGCACCAGACGCTGACGACCCCGGAGGCGCTGGCCGCCCAGGTCCGCCTGGTGGCCGCCGCACACCCCGACTACATCGGCATCGACGACGTGGCTGCAGCGGAGGCGCTGGCCGCCGCGGCCGACGCCGCCCGCCGCGCTACGGTGCTGGCGGGCCACCCGGAGGGCAACGCCGTCGACCTGCTGGCCGAGACGGTCGACGCGCTGGGGGCGGCGCTGACGGCGTCGGTGCTGCGCGCGGTGCTCGCCGCGCGTCCCGTGCGCCTGCTGTGTCCCGCCTGCAAGCAGGCCGCGTCGCCTGCGGCCGCAGGACGGCGCACGTTCCTGCCGGTGGGGTGCGAGGGCTGCGGGTTCACCGGCTACCGCGGGCAGCGCCTCCTCGCCCAGGTGTGGGTGGTCGACCCGCAGACCCGGGCGCTGCTGCGCGCCGGGCAGCGGGCCGACGCGCTCGCGCGCGCGGCGGGGCCCCTGGACGGGCAGCTGCGCGCGCAGGCCACAGCCCTGCTGGACGACGGGCTCGTCGCCCCCGCGGAACTCGCCGCCGTGTTGGACGTCCTCACCCCCCAGACGCCGTGGACATCACCGACCTGCTGATCCTCACCAAGGAGCGGGGCGCCTCGGACCTGCACCTGGCGGCCGGGGCCCCACCCAGCCTGCGGGTGCACGGCCGGCTGGTGCGGCTGGACGCGGCGCCGCTGTCGCGCGAGGCGATGCACGCGATGCTCTACGACCTCATGACCGACGAGCAGAAGGCCCGGTTCGAGGCCACCCACGACCTGGACTTCTCGCTGGAGCTCGCCGGCGTCGGCCGCTTCCGGGTCAACGCCTTCGTGCAGCGGCACGGCGAGGGCATGGTGCTGCGCCTGATCCCCGACCGGATCCGGACGCTGGACGAGCTGGAGATGCCGCCGATCCTCAAGGACCTGGCCATGAAGGACCGGGGGCTGATCCTGGTGACGGGACCCACGGGCTCGGGGAAGTCCACCACGCTGGCAGCGATGGTGGACCACATCAACGAGCACCGCGAGCACCACATCATCACCATCGAGGACCCCATCGAGTTCGTGCACAGGCCCAAGAAGTGCAACATCAACCAGCGCGAGGTGGGCCCGCACACGCTGTCGTTCGCCGCCGCGCTGCGCAGCGCGCTGCGCGAGGACCCCGACGTGATCCTGGTGGGCGAGATGCGCGACCTCGAGACGATCCAGCAGGCCCTCACCGCGGCCGAGACGGGCCACCTGGTGCTGTCCACCCTGCACACCAACAGCGCGCCGCAGACCGTCAACCGCATCGTCGACGTCTTCCCCACGCACCAGCAGGAGCAGATCCGCACGCAGCTGGCCGAGTCGCTGCTGGGCGTGATCGCGCAGACGCTGATCCCGACCCTCGACGGGCAGGGCCGGGTGGCCGCCCTGGAGATCATGGTGGCGACGCCCGCGGTGCGGAACATGATCCGCGAGAACAAGGTGCACCAGCTCCCGTCGGCGATTCAGACGGGCGCGCGCGAGGGGATGCAGAGCCTCGACCAGCACCTCAAGACCCTGGTCAAGCAGCGCCGCATCAGCCCCGAGGAAGCGGTCAAGCGTGCGACCGAGCGCGAGGCGTTCGGCGCGCAGCGACCTGCCGCCGGGGCTCCGCCCGCCGAACCCATGGGCTTCCTGAGCCGCCGGGCGGGGTCGGCGGCCGGCGGCTCGTAGGCGGGCGGTCGGCGGTGCCCGGGTGGCCTACCGTGCCCGGGCAGCCGACAGGCGGTTCGCCGCGGTCGCCGGTTCGGGGACGGTCAGCCGGCGGTCAGTAGATCACCGCAGTACGCCCCACCGTGAACGGGTTGCGCGGCGGGTGCGCCCCGCGCACCCCCAGCCAGATCTGGTGCGGCGCTGCCAGGGCGCCGTCCAGCAGCAGCGTGAAGGTGAGCCGGCTGCCGTCCGTGCGGAAGGCCACGCCGTCGAGGTCGTAGCCCCGCGCGGCCCAGGCCACCAGCGACGGTCCCCGCGCCACGCGGTCGTCGCCCTCCAGGCGCTCGCGCCGCACCTCGTGGAACCGGCCGTCGGTGGTCACCAGGCCGGCGGCCTCGCGCCCAGCGCCCACCCAACGGACCTGCCAGAGGTTGTCCTCGTCGAGCCACACGAGGTACCCGACCCCCGGGACGGTGCCCGGCCGTCCACGGACGATCGGGGGCCAGCGGTCGCGGCCGAGGTCCGGCGCCAGACTCAGGACGAACGGATTGCCCGGTGGACGGCGCAGGCCGCGTCCCAGGACGATCTCGTCGCGGGTGGCCAGCCGACCGTCGATGAGCAGCGAAAAGCGCACCCAGCGGGTCGCGCGCGCGACCAGGAGGTCGAAGCCGTCGGTGCCGCCGCGGGCGCGGGCGAGCCAGGTCACGGTGTTGCCGACGCGACGCACGACGTCGCCGGGTTCCAGACCCACGGCCCGGACGTCGAGGAGCGCTCGGTCGGCGGTGGCGTCGCCGCTGAACAGGCGGGGCGCACCCCGGCTGGACCACCGCACGCGCACCACGTCGCCCTCGAGCCAGATCACGTAGCCGGCGCGCGGGACCAGGAGGTCCGGCGCGCCCTGGACGTCGACGTCGGGGACCGCCACCCCGTCCGACGGCCAGGGCTGATCGGCCCCGGGCGGGTCGTTCTGGGCGCGCACGGGCGCGCCTGCTGCAAGGGTCAGGACGACGAGCACCGCGATCCATGACACCGCCTGCCGCATGACCGCCCCCTCCTGTGGTGCACCATGGCCCACCTGCGTGCTCGCGCTGGCACGCGGCACCGCCCGGCGATCAGGCGGACGAGCACGCGCCCCGTGTCCCACGTGCGCAGTCGCTCCGACACGTGATACGGACCCGGAGCGGCCACGGTTCCGCGGCCGCGGGCGTGGAGACGCGGCGTTGTCGGCCGCCCGGCCGCCCGGATGATGCCTCCCCGGCCGCGGGCGTGGAGACGCCAGACGTCGGAGGAGTTGGCTTGCCGCGTCGGGAAGTAGCGTCGTACCTGGACAGCAGTGGACTGCAGCGTGCGTGCCCGCCTCGGGTACCGTGCGTCCGCGCCGGGTACCATGCGCGCGCCGGGCGCCGCCAGGGCGGGCGGCGGCATGCACCCGGAGGGAGACCAATGGACGCCATCGCCATGCTGACCGTAGGCCAGGCACCCCGTGACGACCTGGTGCCGCACATGGCCGTGGTCTTCTCGCGCAAGGTCGCGATCTGGGAAGCCGGGGTCCTCGACGGGCTGTCCCGCGAGGCCATGGCGGCGCTGGCCCCCGAGCCGGGGGAGGTCGGCATCGTCGCCCGGCTGCGCGACGGGTCGTCGACGCTCCTCTCGCATCGGAAGATCCTCCCCAGGATGCAGGCGCTGGTCGACCAGGCCGTCGCGCGGGGCGTCGGGCTGATCGTGATCCTGTGCGGAGCCGACTGGTCGGCGATCCGCTCGCCCGTGCTGGTCGTCAACCCGGGCAGGGTTTACCCGGCGGTGATCTCGGCACTGGCGGCAGGCTGGCGGCTGGGGGTCATCAAGCCGTCGCCCGGCCAGGTCGAGCAGGCGCGGCGGCAGTTCGCCGAGCGCGGGATCGACGCGGTGGTCACGGCGGCATCGCCGTACACGGGGCCACAGCGCTTGCAGGACGTCCGGGTGGCGGCGCAGACCCTGCGGGACGCGGGCGTGGACCTGGTCTGGATGACCTGTGTGGGCATGGACGAGGCGATGCGGACGATCGTGCGCGAGGTCACCGGGAAGCCGGTGATCCTGGCCCGCACGATCCTGGCCCGGATCATCGACGAGTTCCTGGCGGTCGAACGCGTCGCGGTGGCCTGAGCGCCGGCACCTGAGATGACAGACGGAGGCATGCAGATGGCAGTAGCACAGCGTGTCGACCTGGAGACCCGACTGCGCGCGGCCGTCTCGGCCCGGCGGCTCGCCGGGCACCTGCGCCGCTTCGCGCGGTGGCACCGGGAGACCGGGGGCCCCGACGAGCGCGCCGCGGTCGACTACATCGCCACCACCCTCGAAGGCCACGGCATCGCCACGCGCCTGCACGAGTTCCGCGGGTTCGTGAGCTTCCCGCGGGAGGCGAGCCTGGAGGTGGTGGCGCCGGAGCCGATGACCCTGCCCTGCCGCCCGCGGTCGTTCGGGGCCAGCACGCCGCCCGACGGGCTGGAGGGCGAGCTGGTCTTCGTGGGCTCGCTGGAGGAAGACCGCACGGCGATGATCTTCGCCCGCACCGGCGAGGAGTCGGAGTACGAGGGCATCGACGCCCGCGGCAAGGTGGTGCTGGGCACCGCCGGCGGTCCCGACGGCGTCAAGCGGGCGATGGAGCACGGCGCCATCGCCTACCTCCACATGTGGCCCTCGGGCGAGGACGCGATCCACGAGATGATCGTCACCAGCATCTGGGGCACGCCCACGCCCGAGTCGATCGGCCGGCTGCCCACGATTCCCGCGCTGTCGCTGACGAAGGCCGACGGCGAGCGGCTGCGGGCGCTGCTGGCCCGCGGGCCGGTGCGTGTGCGCATCCGGGCTCGCACCGAGACCACGTGGCGCACGCTGCCGCTGCTGGTGGCCGACGTGCCCGGCGCGGAGCCCGAGTTCCTGCTGGTGGGCGCCCACATCGACTCGTGGTACGAGGGCATCACCGACAACGCCACCGGCGACGTCTGCCTGCTGGAGATGGCGCGCGTGGCCCACCGGCACCGCCGGTGGCTGCGCCGCGGGCTGCGCTTCGCCTGGTGGCCGGGGCACTCGCACGGCCGCTACGCGGGGTCCACGTGGTACGCGGATGCGGCCTTCGACGAGCTGCGCCAGCGGGCCCTGGGCTACCTCAACATCGACTCGCCGGGCGTGCGCGAGACCGCCATCTTCGACTGTCGGTACAACATGGGCGAGGTCGAGGACCTGATGCGGCAGGTGGTGCCCGAGGTCACGGGCCAGACGCCCAACATCCGGCGGCCGTTCAAGGCGGGCGACCAGTCGTTCTGGGGCATCGGGCTGCCGTCGCTGGGCGCGTTCCGCATGCTGCCACTGGACCACCCCGACCGCGCCACCGTGGGTGGCAGCGGCGGGGGCTGGTGGTGGCACACGCCCGCCGACACCCTCGACAAGGCCGACCCCGAGATCCTGGCGCAGGACACCGGGCTCTACCTCACCATCGCGGCACGCCTGGTGGTCCCGCCGGTGCTGCCCTTCAACTTCGTGCCCGCTGCGGGCGACTTCGTCAGGCTGCTTGGCGAACTGCACGGGGCGGCGGGCGGGACGCTGGCGCTGGACGACCTGGTGGCCCGAGCCACGCACCTGCAGGGCCTGGCGGCGCGGTTGGAAGGCGTGCGGGCCGCGGCGGCGGCCAGCGCCCCGGCGCGGCCGCGGGGGAAGACCGCGGCGCGCATCGCGCGCCTCAACCGCGGCCTGATGCGCCTGTCGCGCATCCTCAACCCGGTGCTGTACACGGTCGAGGGCCCCTACCACCACGACCCGGCACTGCAGGTGCCGCTGCTGCCCGGTCTGCAGCGCGTGCGGGCCCTGGCCCGGCTCGACCCCACCAGCGACGCGTACGGCTTCCTGCGGACCCGGCTGGTACGCGAGCGCAACCGCGTCGCCGACGCGCTGCAGGCGGCCATCGAGCACGTGGAGGAGCTGCTGGCGGCGGTGGGGTGAGCGGTGCGCCGTGAGCCGGTACATCGCAAGCCGACTCCTCCAGGGCGTGCTCCTGCTGCTGGTGGTCAGCATGGTGGTCTTCGCCATCGTCCACGCGGCGCCGGGCGGCCCCGCTCTGCTCAACAACCCCGACGTGGACCCCACGCTGGCCCGTGAGTACCGGCAGGCCCTGGGCCTGGACGATCCCATTCCGGTGCAGTACGCCCGCTGGCTGCGCAACGTGCTGCGGGGCAACCTGGGGCGGTCCTACCAGCACGGGATCCCCACGACCCAGCTCCTGGCCGGGCGGATTCCCAACACGCTGTTGCTGTCGGGCACGGCGCTGGTCCTGGCCGTGCTGGTGGCCGTGCCGCTGGGCATCGTCTCGGCGGTCTACCGCTACTCGCTGCTCGACTACGCCGCCACGGTCACGGCGTTCTTCGGCGTCTCGATCCCCATCTTCTGGCTGGGGATCATGCTGATCATCGTCTTCTCGGTGCACCTGGGCTGGCTCCCCTCGGCGGGCATGACCACGGTGGGGACGGCGTTCTCGTGGGGAGACCTGCTGCGCCACCTGCTCATGCCCGCGGTGGTGCTGTCGACGTTCCCGCTGGCGCAGCTGGCGCGGTACATGCGGTCGAGCATGGTCGAGGTGCTCGCCCAGGACTACGTCCGGACGGCGCGCAGCAAGGGGCTCGGGGAGGTGGCGGTGCTGGGCCGCCACGCGCTGCGCAACGCGCTCATCCCGGTCGTCACGGTGCTGGGCGTGCTGATCCCCCGCCTGCTGGGCGGCGCGGTCATCACCGAGGCGATCTTCGCCTGGCCCGGACTGGGCCGGCTGGCCGTGGACTCGGCGATCACGCGCGACTACCCGGTGATCATGGGCGTGACGCTGCTCGTCTCGGGGATGGTGGTGCTCAGCAACCTGCTGACCGACCTGGCCTACGTGGCCCTCGACCCGCGGATCACGCTCCGGTAGGGCGGCGCGACGTGGCACAGCGAACCCTGGCGGCGATCCCCCTCGCGCCCCCGGCACCCGCCGACCGCCGCGCGGGCTACCTGTGGCGACGCTTCCGGCGCAACCGGCTGGCGCTGGTGGCGCTGGCCTACCTGCTGGTCGTCCACCTCGTGGCGGTCCTCGCCCCCCGGCTGGCTCCC
This sequence comes from uncultured bacterium, assembly GCA_964526945.1. GTDB lineage: Bacteria > Sysuimicrobiota > Sysuimicrobiia > Sysuimicrobiales > Humicultoraceae > Fervidifonticultor. Next base: position 5,977 of record CAZGNA010000029.1, on the reverse strand, counting down.
CACCCGCCGGAGGCCATCGACCTCCTCAACCAGTTCGGGCCGCGCTCGCGGGACCACCCCCTGGGCACCGACGAGACCGGCCGCGACGTGCTCTCGCGCCTGATCTTCGGCGCCCGGACGTCGCTGGCGGTGGGGCTGGCGGCCATGGCCGTGGCCATGAGCGTCGGGGCGCTGCTGGGCGCGGTCAGCGGCTTCTACGGCGGGGTGGTCGACGCGATCGTGATGCGCGTCGCCGACGGCATGCTGACCATTCCGACCTTCTTCCTGGCGCTGCTGGTGCTGGCCGTGTTCGGGTCCAACATCGTCACCGTGGTGCTGACCATCGGGGGCATGGGGTGGATGGTGGTGGCGCGGGTGGTCCGCGCGGAGGTGCTGCGCACGCTCCCCCAGGAGTTCGTGGCGGCGGCGCGGGCCCTCGGTGCCAGCGACGCGCGCCTCCTCTTCCGCCACCTGCTGCCGCAGGCCCTGCCCTCGATGATCGTGGCGGCGACCCTGGGCGTCGCCTACGCGATCCTCACGGAGTCCGCCCTGAGTTACCTGGGGCTGGGGGTCCAGCCGCCCACGCCAACGTGGGGCAACATGCTGACCGGGGCCCAGCACTACGTGTGGACGAAGCCGATCCTGGCCGTCTACCCGGGCGTCATGATCATGCTCACGGTGCTGTCGTACAATGCCGTGGGAGACGCGCTGCGCGACACACTGGATCCGCGCCATGCGGGCACGTAGGCCCGGCGGCCGGTGCGGGCACCGGGCGGTCCGCGCACCGGGGGCACAAGCACCGTCAGCGCGAGCCCGACGCGCGACGAACGGGTGGGCGACGTGGAACGAACGCAGGCCGAGAAGAGACTTCGGGAACGCGAGGTCGACGACGTGATCCTGAAAGGAGGAGAGTGCGCATGCGACGAGTGCTGAGTGCGGTGGTCGTCGCCGTGGTGGCTGCGGCCCTGGCCGGTGGGCTCGCCGGCGGCCCGCCGGCGCTGGCCCAGGGGCCCTCGGGGGTGCTGCGCATCGCCATCATCGGCGACGTGACCCTGAACCCGTTCACCCTACCCCAGCAGCTGCCCACGACGATGGTCGCCAAGGTGGTCTTCAGCACGCTGACGCGCTACCGGCCCGGTGACCTGCAGCCGGTGGGCGACCTGGCCACGTCGTGGGTGGCGGCGGAAGACGGCCGCGTCTGGGTGTTCAAGTTGAAGCGCGGGGTGCGGTGGCACGACGGGCGGCCGTTCACCGCCGCCGACGTGAAGTTCACCTACGAGAACATCGTCAACCCCCGGGTGCGCGCCCTGTTCCGCAGCACGCTGCGCGGCCTGCGCCAGGTGGACGCCCTCGACGACTACACGGTGCGCCTGGAGTTCGACGCGCCCTACCCCTCGCTGCCCATCGTGCTGGCCTGGAACATCCCCATCGCGCCCAAGCACCTGCTGGAGGGCAAGGACCTCAACGACCTGAGCGACTTCGCGCAGCGCCCGGTGGGCACCGGCCCGTTCCGCTACAAGGAGGCGGTGAAGGGCTCGCACATCACCGTGGAGGCCAACCCGGACTACTACGGGGGCGCGCCCAAGCTGAAGAGCATCGTGTTCAAGGTGATCCCCGACATCAACACGGTCGTGGCGCAGCTGCGCACAGGCGAGCTGGACCTGGCGGTGGTGGAGGCGGTGCACAAGGAGGCGCTGGAGCGGGTGCCGCACCTGCAGTTCAAGATCACCGAACTGCCCAGCGCCTTCTACATCGCCCTCAACAACACCCGCTGGCCGTTCAACGAGCGCCTGGTGCGGCAGGCCCTGATGTACGGGCTCAACCGCGAGCTGATGGTGCGGCAGATCCTCAAGGGCACGGCGCCGCTCGCGGCCGGGGCCTACGCCAACGCCTTCGGCCCGTTCGTCAACACGGCCCTCAAGCCGTACCCCTTCGACGTCACCAAAGCCCGGCAGCTGCTGGCCGAGGCGGGGTTCCGGCCGGGGCCCGACGGCGTGCTGGTCAAGGACGGGCGGCGGCTGGCGTTCGAGCTGATGGTCGACCGCGGGAACCCGGTGCGGGAGCAGATGGCCCTGGTCACGCAGCAGGCGTGGAAGCAACTGGGCGCCGACGTGAAGCTCACCGCGGAGGAATGGTCGGTCTACATCCGGCGCGGCAACGCCCTGCCGGGCGACTACGACGCCCGGACCGGCTGGCGCATCACCCCGCCGGACCCGGACAAGACCCCCGAGTACACCACGGGCGGCGTCAACAACCACTACGGCTACTCCAACCCCGAGGTGGACCGCCTGATGGCCGCGGCCCGGCAGACGATCGACCGCCGCAGGCGCATCGAGCTCTACCACAAGCTGCAAGAGCTCATCTACCAGGACGTGCCGGTGGTGTGGATCTACTACCAGACCGAGATCCTGGCGATGAACAAGCGGGTGCAGGGCTACCCCGACCTTGGCATCCGCGACGCCCTGCAGTGGATGCACCTGGTCAGCGTGCCGTGACGGGGCAGGGGGCCCCGGCGATGGGGCAGGATGGCGGCGCGATAGGGCAGGATGGCGGCCGGCGCGGCACCCGTGCCGGGACATGGGCTGGTGCCCGCGCGGGGGCGCTGCGTCCGGCCGCAGCGCGAGATCGATGATGGCCCCACCGCGCTTCGCGCTCACCGGCGCCCGCCTGCTGGACGGGGAGGGCGGCGACGTGGCCGGCGCCACGATCCTCGTCGAGGACGGGCGGATCGTCGCGGCCGCCGCCGGGCTGGCGGTGCCGTCGGAGTACACCGTGCGCTTCGACGTGGGCGGCCGGACGGTGATGCCGGGCCTGATCGACGCGCACACCCACCTGGTCGGGGGCGAGCCCCTGCCCTACGGCGACTATCCCACCTCGCGGCGCCTGCACGAACCCGAAGGGCTGCACGCGTTTCGCACCGTCGAGGCCGCACGCCGCACGCTGCTGGCCGGCATCACCACGGTGCGCGTGCTGGGCTGCCGCGCCTACCTCGACGTGCACCTCCGGGAGGCCGTGGCGGCAGGGCTGGTGATCGGGCCGCGGATCGTGGCAGCGGGCCTGGGCATCACGCCCACGGGCGGGCACGTGCACTGGCGCTGCCTGCAAGCCGACGGCGAAGAGGGCGTGCGCCGCGCGGTGCGCGAGCACGTGGCCTGGGGGGTCGACTGGATCAAGGTCATGGGGGTGACCGGCGGCCTGGCCTCGCCCGGCCAGGACCCGCGGCTGCCCCAGTACCGGCTGGAGGAGGTGCGGGCGGCGGTCGACGAGGCCCACCGATGGGGCCGTCGGGTGGCCGCCCACGCCCACGCGCGCGCCGGCATCGAGATCGCGCTGGAGGCCGGCGTCGACACCCTGGAGCACGGCACCTTCCTGGACGACGCGCTGGCGGCCCGCATGGCCGCGCAGGGCACGTGGCTGGTGCCGACGCTGGCCGTGCACCACTTCCTGGACCAGGCGCGCGAGCGCCAGGCCGTGCCCCCGGCGCAGGCCGCACGCCAGCGCGAGCTCGAGGCGATGGGGTTCGTCGTCCCGCCGGTGCACGAGCGCATGCGCATCGCGCGTGCCCACGGCGTGCGGGTCGCGACGGGCACCGATGCCGGCGGCAACGCGCTGTTCCGCCACGGGTCGGTGGGCATCGAGATGCTGATGCTGGCCGCCTGCGGGTACAGTCCGCGCGAGGTCCTGGCCGCGGCCACGTCCGCGGCCGCCCGGGCGCTGGGCCTGGAGCGCGTGACGGGCGCGGTCCGACCGGGGCTGGCCGCCGACCTGCTGGTGGTCGACGGCGACCCGCTACAGGACCTGCGGGTGCTGGCCCCGGGCGAGGCGCAGCGCATCGACGGGATCATCGCCGCCGGCCGGTTCGTGCGGTGGGACGGACAGGACCTGATCTAGGCGCGCCGCGGACGATGCGCATCGGTTTCGCCCTGGGGTACGATCCGACGATGCGCGTCCAGGAGATGGCCTCCTGGATGCAGTACGCCGACGCCCGCGGGTACGAGCTGGGCTTCTTCTCCGAAACGATCAACCTCGTGCGCGACTCCGTGAGCGCGCTCGCCGCGTTCGCCGGCGCGACGCGGCGCCTGCGCCTGGGCGCGACCCAGGTCGTGCGCCTGCGCAGTCCCATCGTCATGGCGCAGACGCTGGCGTCGCTGGACGAGCTGGCCGAGGGCCGGCTGGTGCTGGCCGCAGGGGCGTGCACCCGGCATCACGCGCGCCTGCACGGCCTGCCGCCGGCGGACCCCGCCCTGGCGCTGCGCGAGTGGGTGACGGCCATCCGGCTGCTGCTGACCGGCGAGCGGGTGCGCTACGCCGGCGCGGTCGTGCGCCTCGAGGACGTGCGGCTCGCCTGGAGGCCGCCGCGCGCCCACGTGCCCGTGTGGATCGCCGCGACGAGCCCCGTGGGCCTGCGCCTGGCCGGCGAGATCGGCGACGGCGTGCTGCTGAACGCCGTCACCTCACCGGGCTACGCGGCCAACGCGCTGCGCATCGTGCGGCAGGCGGCCGAGGCAGCCGGCCGCGACTGGGCGCAGTTCGAGGTGGCGGCCATCGTGCCGACCTCGCTGGAGGAGACGCGCGAGGCCGCCATCGAGGCCATCCGCTGGGAGGTGGCGAGCAAGTTCCATCCCCGGCGCATGGCGTACAACGCCCGCGTCCGCACCGCGGTGGGCGAGCCGGTCATTTGCGAGGACGACCTGCCGGCTTTCCGGGCGGCCTTCGAGCGGGGCGGTCCCGAGGCGCTGGCCCGCGCCCTCCCCCGGGCCTACGTCGAGGAGCTCACCGCCTGCGGGACGGTCGACGACGTGGCGCGGCGCATTCAGGCCTACCGGGACGCCGGCGTGCAGCTGCCGCTGCTGCGGCCGGCTGCCCGCCACCAGATCCAGCGCATCCTCGATACCTTCGCCCCCGCGGTCTTTGGCCGCCCGGCGGGCGGGTGAGGGCGACGGCGGCTGGCGGCGTCCCGCGGCGAGCGCGGGGCAGGATGGGCGGACACCTCGTCTTCCCGGATCCCTGCCGCGCGTGTGACCCGTCGAGCCAGCACTCGTTAGCGCACCACGCCTGGGCTCTGCGGTCGCCGGCTTGGCACTACGGGAGTTCCTCCCAGGCGGCCACCCAGACGACCGGAGCCCCGCCGGGCGTCCAGCGGAGGCCCGGGGTACCCATCACGGCAGGATCGTAGCGGATCACCACGGTCGCCGCGCGGTTGCGCACGCTGTGGCGTGGGTCGCCCGCCAGCACCGCGCCCACAACATCGACCGTCACGCCGTCGCCCGCGTCGACCAGCCGGCTGACGTAGACAAGGCCGTGCACCCGCAGGTGCGCGCCCTGGGCCAGCAGCAGGGCACCGTCGTCGAGCACCACCAGGCCGGGCCAGGTGCGCGTGGCGGGCGAGTGCAGGATCTCGAGGACCGCGCCCTCGATGAGGTGCACGGTGCTCTCGGCGATCAGCGCGCCGTCGACGATGACGAGCCGCGCGCGATCCACCAGCTCGACCCCGCCCCGCACGTAGACGACGCCGGCCAGCCGTGGTGGCGCACCGCTCTCCCGGAAGTAGCGCAGCACCTGTCGCAGTTCCTCGGGCGTGTAGACGCTGTCGAGCTTGTCGGTCAGGGTGCGGTCGCCCAGGAACGCACCCGCGGCCCGGTGCACGGGCGCGTTCAGGTGGTTGGCCGCGGCGCGGGCGCGGTAGTAGGCGCGATCGACCTGCGGCAGCGCGGGCAGCGCCTCGTCGCGGTAGACCACGCCTTCCACGTGGATGCCCGCCGCGCGCAGGAACGCCAGCTCGACCGGCTGCCGGTCCCACCCGAGCGTCAGCTGGGCGCGGAGCACCGCGGCCAAGATCCTGGCCCGCAGCGGCGGATACCAAGACCTGAAGAATGCTGAGAACCTGATTGCATCGAACTCCGACAACGGCGAGTTATCGCTGGAAGACCGGATGCTGATGGCCGAGATCCTCGCGCCGCGTCCCGAACCGGTGTCGCGGATGAAGGCCGCCAACCTC
>CAZGNA010000028.1:0-21038 GCA_964526945.1 uncultured bacterium | reverse complement strand
CGACGTCCGCGCCAGCCGCGCGCGCCAGCGCCTGCACCTGACGCGCCACCAGCGGGGTGGGGCTCCCCGCCAGCACGAGGACGCGCACCGCGGTGGGCTGCACCGCGCCATGGCCGACGGCGTGGGGGATGCGGCGCCGTGCCAGGGCCGCGGTGAACGGCCCCGGGTCGACGGGGATCACGGACAGCCCGTCGCAGGCGCGGGCGATGCGCGCGAGGTCGGCATCCGTCTCGGCGTCGACGACGACGATGCGGCCGTGGTAGGCGGCCAGGACGTCCCGCACGGCGTCGGACCCGTGGCGAACCGTCTCCAGCGGCACGTGCGCGACCTCCATGCCGCTCTGGCGTGCCACCAGCGTCGGCACGTGCGCCGCGACGTCTTCTGCGGCACCGCCGGCGTCCTCCACGCTGCCCAGCGGCGTCCCGCCGACGCGCACCACGCCACCGACGGCCGTCCGGCCGGCCGCCGGCGCGGCGGGCACCACCACAGCGCGATCGGGCAGCACCTCCAGCAGGGCCCGCACCTCCTGCCCGATCCACCCGCGCAGCGTCGAGTCGATGCGCTTGCCGATCACCGCTGGCTGCAGCCGGCGCAGCGCGGTCGCCGCTGCGGCGGTGCGGGCCGCGGCCACCTCGGGGCTTTCGGCCCGCGAGTCGGTGCACACGACCAGGGCGTCCGGCGCGCCGCCCACCGTGCGCAGCCGGCCGGCTGTGTACTCCAGCGTGACCCGCACACGGCCCAGGGGCACCAGCAGCGCGCCGGTGGCGCACGCGCCCGTCAGGTCGTCGGCGATCACGGCGAGGTGCATGGCTGGTGGGACCTGCGGGGCCCGTGCGGGTCAGGCCGGCGCGCGACCGGCAGCAGACTCCAGGCGCACGTCCGCACGCCTGACGATGCGTGTCCGCGCCGCGAGCCGCTCTGCGAGCTCGGCCAGGCGCTCGCCGGTGACCGGGTGCGTCGCGTCGGGGAGCACCTCGGCCACGGGCACGGCCACGTGAGCGCGGGTGAGCAACTCGGGATGGGGCACCGGCCGTCCCTCCACCTCGCAGACCTCGTCGTCCCACAGGATCAGGTCCAGGTCGATCGTCCGCGGCGCCCACTTGTCGGCCGTCCGCCGCCGGCCCAGCTGCGCCTCGATGGGTGCCAGCACGTCCCGCCGGAACGTCGCAGGGTCGAGGTCGGTCTCGACCACGGCGGCTGCGTTGAAGAACGACGGCTGGTCGGGCCGCCCCACGGGCGCCGTCTCGTACACTGACGAGAGGGCCCGCAGCCGCGCCCGGGCGGCGAGCAGCGTCACCGCCTGCGGCAGGGCGCGTTCTCGGTCGATGTTGGAGCCCAGCAGCACCACCGCGCGGTGCGTGCGCGCCTGCCTCATGGCGCCGACCGCTCCCGCACCACGGTCACGCCCACCGACCGCGCGAAGCGCAGCGCGCCGGGTTTCTCCACCGTGACCTCGACGCGCGCCACCTGCGGCTCGGTCAGACACAGTCGGGCGACGGCGTCGGCGAGGGCCTCCACCAGGTGGTACTGCGAGGCCTCGACGTGCTCGATGATCCGCTTGGCCACCGTGCGGTAGTTCACGGTGTCCGCAAGGTCGTCGCTGAGCCCAGCGCGCCGGAGGTCGGCGTGCAGGACCACCGTGAGGACGACGTCCTGCTTGACCTCGCGTTCCCAGGCGTTGGTGCCGATGACGCACCGCAGCAGCAGGTCGCGAATCACGATGCGGTCCATGACACCTCCACGCTCCAGGGCCTCAGACGAGATGTCGCCCCCCGTCGACCAGGAGCACCTCGCCGGTCACGTAGTCGTGCTCCAGGAGGAAGAGCAGGGCGCGGACGACGTCATCGGGCGTGCCCAGGCGACGGGCCGGGATCTGCGCCAGCAGCCGCTCCCGGTAGGTGGCCTCGGCACCGGCGGGCAGCAGGATGGCGCCCAGCGCCAGGCAGTTCACCTGGACGCGCGGGGCCAGGGCGACCGCCAGCGCCTGGGTGAGCGTCAGCAGCGCAGCCTTGGTCAACGTGTAGGCCAGGTGCCCGGCGTCGGGCCGGAACGCCCGCCAGTCGCCGATGTTCACGATCTTGCCGGTCGCCTCGGGCGGGAGGTGCGCCGCGAACGCCTGGCTCAGCAGGAACGGTGCCTTCAGGTTGATGGCGAAGTGCCGGTCCCAGGCCGCCGATGTCGTGTCGGTCACCCCGCCGGGTTCGAAGATGGCGGCGCTGTTCACCAGCACGTCCACGCGCCCGAAGCGCTCCACCGCCATCGGGATCAGGCGGCCCACGGCAGCCTCGTCCGCGAGATCGGCCTGCACCGCCAGGGCCTCGCCACCGGCGGCGCGGATCGCCGCGGCCGCGGCGTCGGCTTCTGCGCCCGAGGTCCCGTAGTGGACGACGACCCGCATGCCGCGGGCGCCCAGCGCCACGGCCATGGCGCGCCCCAGGCGGCGCCCGCCACCCGTCACCACGGCCACGCGGCCGGCGAGGTCCACGGTCACCGGCAGGACGTGCTGCCGCCGCGGTCCATGGGCTACCCGCGGACGGTCCCGCCGCCGCGGTCGATGTGGTTGAAGAACTCGGCGCGGGTCTTCTCGTCCTCCCGGAAGGCGCCCAGCAGCGCGCTGGTCCGCATGCGGGCGTTGGCCTTGCGCACGCCGCGCATCGCCACGCAGAGGTGCACGGCGTCCACCACCACCGCCACGCCCTTGGGGGCGATGATCGCCTGCAGGAAGTCGGCGATCTGCTGCGTCATGCGCTCCTGCACTTGCAGACGCCGCGCGAACACGTCGACGATGCGGGGGATCTTCGAGAGGCCCACCACGCGCTTGTCCGGGAGGTAGGCCACGTGCGCCGTGCCGCTGAAGGGCAGCAGATGGTGCTCGCACAGGCTGTAGAACTCGATGTCGGAGACGACGACCATCTCGTCGTACTGCACCTCGAACAGCGCACCGTTCAGGACGCTCATCGGATCCTGGGTGTAGCCCACCAGCAGCTCGTCGTACATGCGCGCCACCCGCGCTGGCGTCTGCGCCAGCCCCTCGCGGGCGGGGTCTTCGCCCACGGCCTCCAGGATGTGCCGGACCGCCTGGGCCACCACGCGCTTGCACCCGGCCGAGAGCACCGGGCCGTCGTCGAACGCCGTCGCGATCTCGTCGTCCACCACGTGCATGCCACGTCCCCCCTGCGTCTCCTCCTGCCGGTCGGCCCGCGGTGCCGTCCCGTGCCGGGGAACGACGCCCGCCGACTCTTTCCCAGACAACCGCCGGGTCCCTGCCGATGTTCCCGGGACCGGGCCCGCCCGCAGCCGGGGTCTCGTACGCTGCGGAGGCGCCGCCTCCTGCCGCCCGGGCTGCCCGCCGCTGCGGCGCCCGGTGCGCCGATGGTGCCGTCAAGGCATACTACTTGACAACACGGCGATGCGGTACAATATAGGTGCAATAGGTGCAAACCAGCGCAAGCCCACGCCGGGTGGGACCGGCCGGCGCAGGCTCATGGCATCCAGAGGAGGTGAGGTCGGATGACGTGGCCCAATGTGGTCAACGCGCTCATCGGTCTCTGGTTCGTCATCGCCCCGTTCGTGCTGGGCTACAGCACCCACACCGGGGCGATGTGGACGAGCATCGTCGGTGGTGCCATCCTCTTCGTGCTGGGCGGCTGGGCCGCGCTCGACGAGACCACCCGCCGGCAGCGATGGGTGCAGTACGTGAACGGGCTGGTCGGCATCTGGTTCGTCCTCTTCCCGTTCGTCTTCGCGCTGTCGGCTACGCCGGCCATCCTGTGGACGTCGCTGATCGGCGGGATCGCGGCGCTGGTCCTGAGCGCCTGGCTGGCGTTTGGGGTGCTGGCGAAGGAGCAGCCAGCCCGCTAGTCCATCCCTGACTGTGCCCGGCCGGTCCGCGTCGGCGGGAATGGGACGGTGGAACGATCCGCCGTCCCATTCGTGTGTGTGTACCCTCGCGTGCCGCCGGGCGCGCGCCCGGGAATGCCGGCCCGGAGGAGCGCGCCCCGGGAAACAGCCGGTACGCGTCTTCCTGTCGGCACAGGCGCCGCGATCTGCGGGTGCGGGTCATCGCCAGGGCGACCGTTCGACGTCTGGAGTCGACCGCGGTCGTCGGGTAGCCTCGCGCCGACGTCCCATGGTATACTGCGACCCGTTACACGATCCCGACGGGAGCGCACCATGGTGGTCTTCAAGCTGCCGTTGCTGGTCGCCGCCGCCATCGCGGCGATCGTCCCCCTCACGCGGTACACACTGCGCGTCCTGCACGTGCCGGAAGACCAGGAACTCGTCGCCGGGATCTTCCTGATCCTGGCCTACGGTCTGCTGGGGCTGCCGGTGCTCGGCGCGCTGGTGCGCTGAGTCCGCTATGGCCCCTCGGCCTCCAGCTCTGCGCTCGACTCACGAAGCCGGCGCATCCCTCCGCGCCGCCGCAGACCCGCAGGCAGCTCGTCGCCTCGTGCACGCGGTCTTGGAGCGGTCCCTCTACCAAGCGGTACGTCGTCTGGCAAAGCGGGACGGGGGCTCGCTCTCCCTCAAGGCCAGGGATTTGGCGAAGGTCGCGCTCGAAGCCGAGGAGGACCGGTGGCTCGCCGAGATCGCGCGCAAGCGGGAACGGTCCTTCGACCGCAGCAAAGCCCTCACCCATGAAGAGGTCTGGGCCCACGTGCGGCAGCCGAGGCGTTGAGTGCCCTCCACAATCGTCTACCACTCCGAGGTGGTGGGGAAAGATCTCCCGACAATTCCCACCCATGTGCAGCACCGGATTGCGCAGGCAATTGAAACCCGGCTCGCACGCGCTCCCGAACAACACGGAGAGGCTTTGCCGGAGTCACCCCACCGGCGCCAGCGCCGCCACCTCCTCGACCTCGGCCGCCGTCAGCTCCCAGTCGGCCGCCCGGGCGTTGGCCTCGATCTGCTCGGGCGTGGTCGCGCCGGTGATCACGGTGCACACCGCAGGCCGCGCCAGCAGCCAGGCGACGGCCAGCTCGGCCAGCGTGCGTCCCCGCGGCTGAACCCACGCCTCCAGCGCCCGCACGATCGCGAAGTTGCGCGGCGTGGCGAACCGCACCCGCATGCGTTCCAGGGCCTCGAAGCGCGTGCCCGGCGGCGGCGGGGCGTCCTCCCGGTACTTGCCCGTGAGCATGCCACCGGCCAGGGGGAAGTAGGGGATCACGCCGACACCCAGGGCCTGGCAGGCCGGCAGCAGCTCGGCCTCCGGCTCCCGGTGCAACAGGCTGTAGTGGGGCTGGACCGACACGAAGGGGGCGAACCCCCGGCGGTCGCTGGTCCACAGCGCCCAGACGAGCTGCCAGGCCGCGAAGTTGGAGCACCCGATGTAGCGCACCTTGCCCTGCCGCACCAACGCGTCGAGCGCCGCCAGCGTCTCCTCGATGGGCGTGTGCGGATCCCACTGGTGGACCTGGTAGAGGTCCACGTAGTCCGTGCGCAGACGCCGCAGGCTGCCCTCGATGGCCTGCAGGATGCGCCGGCGCGACGCCCCGCCCTCGTTGGGGCCCGGCCCGACCTGCCAGCCGACCTTCGTGGCGAGCACGACCCGGTCCCGGCGTCCCTCCAGGGCGCGCCCCAGGTACTCCTCGGATCGGGTCTCGCCGTAGATCTCGGCGGTGTCGAAGAAGGTGATGCCCCGGTCCAGGGCGGCGTGCACCACGCGTGCAGTCTGGGCGGCGTCGCAGGCGCGGCCGAAGTTGTTGCACCCCACGCCGACGACCGAGACCTCCAGCCCGGACGCGCCCAGGCGGCGGTACTTCATCGCACTCCTCCTCTGCGGCCATGTAGGATCGTACGAAAGCGCCCTCTTGGTTTGCCCCCACCGCTGGCGCTTCCTGCAGCAGGAAGCCACCGACCGACGTGCAACCCTCTCCGTGTCCGGAGTTCACGTACAGGAGGCGACGGATGGCTGACCTGCAGCACCATGTCCTGGCCGCCATGCCCCCCGAGACGGTGAATCCCAAGATCACCCGCCGCATGTTCTGGGGCGACCGTATCATGTGCGCGGTGCTGGAGCTCAAGGCGGGCGCAGTGGTCCCCACGCACCAGCACGAGAACGAGCAGCTCTCCTACTGCCTGAGCGGCACGCTGCGCTTCACCTTCCCCGACCGGGAGGTCGTCCTGCGGGCCGGCGAGATGCTCCTGATCCCCGGCAACGTCCCCCACGGCGCCGAGGCCCTGGAGGACGTGGTCGACGTGGACATCTTCAGCCCGCCGCGGCAGGACTGGATCGCGGGCGCCGACGCCTACCTGCGGCGGTAGCGCCGCGCGGACGCACCAGTGGCCACGGACACGACGACGCGGCGGCGCAGCGGGCGGGCAACCCGACGGCGCCTCAGTAGGCGTCGGGGCGCACGGCCTTGTAGACGGCCTTCAGGCGCTCCAGCGAGAACCCGCCGCTCTGGCAGACCTGGATGATCCGTTGCTCGTCGGCGGCGATGCGCTCGGCGGCCTCGGGGATGCGCTCGGCCACCTCGGCGGGAATGACCACGACGCCGTGCTGATCGGCGTGGAGCAGATCGCCGGGGGCGATCCAGACGCCGCCGACCTTGACGGGGATGCCGAAGTCCACCAGGTGCACGTTGGCGTGCGAGACCGAGACGTGCGCGGCGCAGCACTGGAACCCCAGCGCGCGGACCTCGTCCAGGTCGCGCACGGAGCCGTCGGTCACGGTCCCCACGCACCCCAGCGCCATGTGGATGTTCGCCTGCACCTCGCCCCAGAAGGCACCCTGGCCGCGCGGGTCGTCGAGGTCGTGGACCACCACCACGCGGGGCGCCGGCATCGTCAGCACGTAGTCCCACCACGCGAAGGTGCTGGCGCGGCGCCCTTCGGGGGCGGGGCGCTCGGCGCGCACCACCGCGGTGACGGCATGGCCCACCATCGGCCCGAGCTCGGGGAACAGGGCGCGGATCCCGGCGGCGAGGTTGCCCGCCTCCCGGGGCCGCACGCGAAACGTCTCGATGGCGTTGGCGACCGTGGGGCTGGACAGGGTGCGCAGCGCGGCGAGCGCGTCCGGTGTGAGCGGCACGATCCTCCCTCCCTCGACGATGGTGCTGCCGGCGTCGCGGTGGGCTCTTGGACGCCGCCGGGGAAAGTTCCTGTGGGCCCCCGCTGGGATGGGAGCGTGGGCTCCCGCCCCGCAGACATGGTCACGGAAACTCCACAACGCCCGCCCCGGCGGTTGACAGCGCGGCAGCCGCGGGCCTAAGGTCAGGTATCCATGCCCCTGCTGGCGTTCACCGCGGTGTCCAAGGCCTACGGCGCACACGCCGTGCTGCGCGACGTGACGTTCGCGCTGGAGCCCGGCGAGAAAGTCGGCGTGGTCGGCCGCAACGGCGCGGGCAAGACCACGCTGCTCCGCCTGGCGGCGGGGCTGGAGGAGCCCGACACGGGGCGCATCGCCATCGCAGGGTGGGCGCGCAGCGCCTACCTCCCGCAGTCACCGCCGCCCGCGGGTGCGACGACAGTGTGGGCGCACGTGCTGGCCGCCGCCACCGAGGTGCATGCGCTCGCGGCGCGGGCGCACGCCCTCGAGCGGCTCATGGCGCAGCCCGAGGTGCTCCAGGACCCCGCGCGGCTGGAGGCCGTGCTCGACGAGTACGCCCACGTGCACGCGCACTTCGAGCACCTGGGCGGCTTCACGCTGGAACCCCGGGCGCGGGAGGTGCTGGCCGGCCTGGGCTTCGACGCCGCCGGCGTGGGCCGGCGACTGGACGAGCTGAGCGGCGGATGGCGGGCGCGCGCGGACCTGGCCCGGGTGCTGCTCCGCGAGCCCGACCTGCTGCTCCTGGACGAGCCCACCAATCACCTGGACCTGGCGGCGACCGAGTGGCTGGAGACCTACCTGGCCGCCTTCCCGGGCGCGTGCCTGATCGTCAGCCACGATCGGTCGCTGCTGGATACCGTCGCCACGCGCATCGTCGAGGTGGAAGACACACGCCTGACGACCTACCGGGGCGCCTACAGTGCCTACGCGGCGCAGAAGGCGCTGCACGTGCGCCAGGAGCAGGACGCGTGGGAGCGCCGCCAGGAGGAGATCGCACGGCTCGAGGACTACATTCGACGCTATCACGCGGGGCAACGCGCAGCCCAGGCCCGGAGTCGCCAGAAGACGCTGGCGCGGCTGCAGGCGGCGCCGGCTGTCCCCCCGCGTCGCCACCGGTCGCTGCGCCTGGCAGCGCCCGCGGCCCCGCCCTCCGGCCAGCTGGTCGTCCGGCTGCGGGAGGTCAGCAAGCGCTACGACGGCGGACCGGAGGTCGTGCGCAACGTCAGCCTCGACGTCCTCCGCGGCGAGCGCATCGGCCTGCTGGGCCCCAACGGCGCCGGCAAGTCCACGCTCCTGCGACTGATCGCCGGGCTGGAGGCGCCCTCCAGCGGACGAGTGGTCCTGGGCACCGGGGTCGTGCCGCGCTACTTCGCCCAGGACGCCACGGCCGTGCTCGACGACGCCCGCACGGTGCTGGACGAGGTCCTGGCCGACCGCCCTCAGCCCCCCGAGGAGATCCGGCGCTACCTGGGGCGCTTCCTCTTCTCGGGCGACGACGTCTTCAAGCGGGTGGCGACGCTCTCGGGCGGCGAGCGCCAGCGGCTGGTGCTGGCGAAGCTGCTGCTCGATGCACCGAACCTGCTGCTCCTGGACGAGCCGACGAACCACCTCGACATCCCGTCGCGGGAAGCACTGGAGGCGGCGCTGGCCGAGTTTCCCGGGACGATGATCGTGGCCACGCACGACCGCTACCTGCTGGAGCGCCTGGCGACGCGCATCCTCATGCTGGACGACGGCGGGCTGCACGACTTCCACGGCAGCTACCGCGAATGGCGCCGGCGCCAGCACGCGGCACCCACGCGACCACCCGGGGCCGCCCCCGCCCGCGGGCGTGGCCGCGGCCCGACGCAGGGCCACGCCGCGCGACCACCGGTGCCGACCTTCGAGGAGGTGGCGGCGCAGATCGCCGCGACCGAACGCGCCCTCGACGACCTGGGCCGGCGCCTGGCCGATCCAGACCTGTACCGTGACGCGCAGCGGGCGCGCACAGTGCGTGCGGAGTACGAGGCAGCCGAGGGGCGCCTGGCCGATCTGTACGCGCTGCTGGAGCAGGTCGTCGCCGAGGACGACGCGGCCACGGGTCCGGCGACGACCTGAGCGGCCCCGGAGCCGTGGCCGTCGCCGCCTCCGGGAGGCCGGGCGCCGACGTCGTCCCGGCACGAGCCCGATCGCGGGCGGGCGCACACGCGGGCTACCGGCGCCGTCGGTCGCCGGCGGTCACGCCAGCACCGTCCAGGATGTGCCTTCCTCGCCGGCGACGCGGCCTTCGGCCCGCAGCTTGAGGAGGTGCGCCAGCACCGATCTGGCGGCGACGGGGTGCAACGCCGCAGGCACGTCGGTGTAGATCGCGGCCACGAGCTCCTCGATACGCCGCGGACCGTCCTGCAGCGCCGCGAGGATCTGTTGCTCGCGCAGCAGCCGGTGCGCAATGTACTCGTCGAGCAGCGCCCGCGGAGCGTCCACGGGCTCGCCGTGGCCCGGGTACAGACGCGCGAGGTCCAGCGTGCGCACGCGCGCCAGCGACCGCAGGTAGGCGGCCATGTCGCCATCGGGCGGGGCGACCACCACGGTGGAGCCCTGCGCGACCAGGTCGCCTGCGAACAGGGCGCGCTCCTGGCGCAGCAGGGCGCACAGGTGGTCGGAGGCGTGCCCGGGCGTGTGCAGGACGTCCAGCGTGTAGTCCGGGCCCTCGACCGCCTCGCCGTCGCGCAGGTCGCGGTCGTGGGGCACGGGGCTGCCGGCCAGGGCCAGGACGGCGGCGCCCGTGGCCTGGGCCAGTGCCGCGGCGGCCGGCGCGTGGTCGCTGTGCCGGTGCGTCACGAGGATCCACCGCACGGGCCTGCCGCCGGTGGCCGCCAGCACCGCGGCCACGTGGCGCGCGTCGTCCGGGCCCGGATCGATCACGGTGATCGCGTCGTGGCCGACCAGGTAGGTGTTGGTACCCGCGCCGGTCATGGGCGACGGGTTGGGTGCCCGCACCCGCCGCACGCGGGGCGAGCACGTCACGACCACCGACGGTGCCGCTGCGCTTCCGCGATCGCCCGCTGGGTCCATACTCACCCGCGGCCAAAGCGGTCGACGGCAAACGCCTCCAGGGGGACGGCCGGCGGACGACCGGCCGCCAGGTCGGCGACGACGCGCCCGGTGCCCGCCGCCAGCGTGAACCCCAGCATGGCGTGCCCGGTGGCCACGATCGCGCCGTCGACCCACGGCACGCGCCCGATGAGGGGCAGGCCGTCGGGCAGGAGCGGTCGGAGGCCGCACCACGCCTCTTCGTGATCCCACGCCAGGTCGTCGCGCAGCACCTCGCGGGCGACGGCCACCACCGCGCGGTAGCGCCGCGGGGCGATCCGATCGTCGTAGCCAGCGAGCTCCAGCGTGCCCCCAAAACGCAGCCGGTCCCCCAGCGGCGTGATGGCCACGCGGCGGCCGATGACGTACAGCGGCACCGACGGCACCAGCCCGCGCGGCCGCACGGTGCAGCTGTAGCCCTTGGCCGGCTGCAGCGGGATGCGCAGGCCGAGCGTCGCAGCCAGCCCCGGCGACCAGGCGCCGGCAGCCAGCACCACGACGTCGGCCGGCACGTCCTCGTCGCGGGCGCCGTCGACGCGCACGCCGGTCACGCGGCCGTCGCGGGTGTTGACGCGCGCCGCCGTGCGCCCTGTGAGCACCCGCGCCCCGCGGGCCGCCGCGGCCTCGGCCAGGGCTCGGGTGAACGCGAACGAGTCGCCGTGGGCCTCGCCGTCGAGGTAGAGTCCGGCGCCCACGCGCGGGGACAGGGCCGGCTCGAACGCCAGCAGCTCGTCGCCGAGCAGCACGCGGCCGGGGAAGCCGTCGGCGGCGTAGCGTGCCTGCTCGGCCCGCGCGTGCTCCGCGGCCCGGGGACCAAGGTAGACGTGAAGGAGCCCGCGGCGCTGGAAGAAGACCGAGCGCGCGACGGTGCGCGCCAGGTCCTCGTACTGCGCCAGACTGAACCGGCCCAGCGCCACCAGCGCCTCGTGGGCCCGGGCCGCAGCCGCGGGCGTGCACGCCCGCCAGAACCGCCACAGCCACGCCGCGAGGTGCGGATCGAACCGCGGGCGGATGTACACCGGGCCAGCAGGGTGCAGCAGCCAGCGCGCCGCCTCGCCCACGACGCCGGGTTGCGGGAGCGGATGCGCGTGGCTGGGCACGATCAGGCAGGCGTTGCCGTACGAGCAGCCGCGGCCCACCTGGCCGCGCTCGACCAGCGTGACGTCCCAGCCATCGACGGCCAGGAAATAGGCCGCGGCCGCCCCGATCGCGCCGCCACCGATCACCACCGCACGCCGGGACATGGGCACCTCCGGGGTAAAGAGTTCACCGTCACTCCGGCCAGGTCCGCTGGATGCGGACGTCGACCACGCGCAGGACCACCAGGAAGGCGCCCCGGGTGCCGAGCGGGAGCGTTGCGCGGCCGTTGGCCGGCACGTGCAGGGCGAAGCGCTCGAGGCTGTTGGTCGGCCGGCCCGGGAGGCTCACGGTGGCGTCGACCAGCACGTGCGTCACCGGCAGATCGCCGGTGCGGCTGCGCACCTCCAGCGCATCGCCCCGCACCTCGCCCTCGACGCGCACCATGGCGGGCAGCACGGGGAGGTAGAGGAACGGGGCCACCTCGCGCCGCGCGCTGGCCAGCACCTGCCGGATGCCGCCGGCCAGCCAGACCTCCACCACGTACGCCCGCACCACGCGATCGCCCAGAGGCAGGCGGACCGTGAACCGGGTCGCGGCGCCGGGCTCCAGCGGCCAGGGTGCGCCATCGCTGCCAAAGAAGGCCGGCGCGCCCGAAGGAGTGGTACCGGTCACGTCGACGGCGATGCCGCGCACCGGGACGGCCCCGCGATTGCGCACGGTCCCGGTGACCACCAGCGCGCGGGCCTCGAGCCCGTGGGCGACATCGAGCAGCGCGAGCGCCGGCGCAGGCGGTGCCGCGACCGCCGGCCAGCCCCACGTCCCGAGGACCGGCGCACCGACCACCAGCACACCGACCAGGGCCAGGGTCCGACCGGGTTCCTGGAGCACGCGACGCTCCTGCACGTGGTCTATGTCTTCAGTGTAGCGCACTTCGTGCATCGGCCAGAGGGTTCCCGACGTACGGGGGCACAGGCTCCCCTGCCGCTGTTCTCTCCACCTGGAACCGTTTGCCCTCGCAGCGCGCTTGTGGTGGTGAAACCCTATCCCCACAGGGAGGGATGTCGCATGAAGCGGGTACTCGCCATTGCATCGACCGGGGCGATGGTCCTGGCGGTCTTCGGGCTCGTCGCGGCGGCAAGCACCGCCAAGACGGCCACCCCGCAGACCCGTCCGCAAGCGTTCGTCGTGGAAGGCAAGGTCCTCGACGTCTCCGGCGATGCGCTTGAGCTCTCGGTCACCCGGGTCATCCGCGGGGCGAAGGTGAAGGTTGGCGACAAGCTGAAGATCATGGAGGGGGCCAAGACGCGGTTCCTCGCGAAAGGGAAGACGGTGACCAAGGACGCGGTCAAGGCCGGGCAGCAGCTCCGGGTGGAGGGCCGGCGCCCGACGCCAGCGGTCTACGAGGCGACGCGGATCACGATCCTGAAGTGAGAAGCCAGCGGGGGCGGGGGATGGGCTGACGCCTCTCCCCCGCGCCGTCTCGAGGAGCGAGGATGGCGGACGCCGTGGTGGAGGCCGGCCACC
Source organism: uncultured bacterium (assembly GCA_964526945.1). Taxonomy (GTDB): domain Bacteria; phylum Sysuimicrobiota; class Sysuimicrobiia; order Sysuimicrobiales; family Humicultoraceae; genus Fervidifonticultor. The sequence continues at coordinate 8,311 of CAZGNA010000028.1, read as the reverse complement.
TGATGGCCGATCGGCGGGCTGACGCCGCGGATCGTCCTGCCCAGGGGTTCGCCGACCTCCTGTCCGCGCACTGGGCGCATCTCTACCGGTTCGCCTACCACTTGACCGGTAATCGCGACGATGCGGACGATCTGCTCCAGCAGGCCGCGGAGGAGGCCCTGCGGGCGTTTGGCGGATTCCGACCGGGCACGCGATTCGATCGGTGGTTCATGCGCATTCTCTACACGGCGTTCATCGACCGCGTGCGCCGCCAGCGCCGGCGCAAGGTCTCCTCCCTTGACGACGTCCCGCCCACGGCGCTCCCTGCCGACCCGACGGCTGACCCGGAGACGGTCGTAGCACGGTGGCTGGACGGCCCCGTGCGCCATGCGCTCGATGCGCTGCCGGCCGAGTACCGGGCTGCCGTCGTCCTCGTCGACATGCACGAGGTGTCGTACGAGGAGGCAGCCGCGATCCTCCACTGTCCAGTGGGTACGGTGCGATCCCGGCTGCACCGGGGCCGACTGGCGTTGCGGGAATGGCTACGGCCGTACGTGGACGCCATGAAGCGAGGCGACCTGTGATGGACGCGCACATGGGAGACCGCCTGACGGCCTACGTCGACGGCGCGCTGAACGCGGAAGAGGCAGCTGCGGTCGCTGCGCACCTGGCCGTGTGTGCCCACTGTCGCCACGTGCGCGACGACCTGTTGGCGATCCGCCGGGTCCTGCGGACCGTGCCCGCGCCCCTCCCGGCTCCCGCGCTGCTTCTGCACACCCTGGCGCGCCTGGACGCGACAGGCCGTCGACGTGTGCGCTTCCGCCGGGCCATCATCGCTGCCGCTGTGGCCGCGGTGGCAGCCGCCGTCTTGCAGGCCCCCGTCCCCGAGGCGCTGGAGATCGGCCCGCCGGGCGCGCACCGCCACCTGCAGCGGCACGCGGAGGCCGCCATGCAGCATCCGTTGGGTGATACCACCCTGGCCGGGTACCTGGGGAGCGCGCTGCCGTACTTCGTGCTGGGAACACCTGCCGAGGCAGGAGGCCGGCCGTGACGGGACTGCTGCTGGCCGCGGCGGTCGCCCTCGCGGTGCCCTCGCCGGTGGCCGGCGCACCGACCCTCTCGCCGCTGCGACGTGCAGTGCAAGCCTCCTCTACCGTCGCCTACCGTGGCGACCAGCTGGTGACGGTCTGGCTCGGAGCGACCACGCAGGTGACGCTGGTGCACGTCGAACACGATCCCCGAACGTGGACACGGCTCGAGTACCGTCCACTCGGGCTGGAGCGCCGCTGGGTGATCCTGCGCCGCGGTGACGACGAGATCCGCTACGATCCGACCACACGCCGCGGAGTGCGCGTGCAACGGAGGGCCGCCGAGGAACCCGAGGAGATCTTCCTTGCCCTGCACCTGCCACTGCTGGAAGCCAACTACCACGTCACAACGACTCCGGTGAGTCTCCTGGGGCGATCCGCCGAGCGCGTCGAGCTTCGCCCGCGGTACGCCGATCGTCCGACCCGTCGCCTGTTGGTGGACCGGGCCACCGGCATCGTGCTGCGGTCCGAGCGCATCAGCCCGGACGGCCGTCTGGTCCAGTTGACGGCGTTCCTCTCGCTCGACCTCCTGTCGCCCGGATGGGCGCGCACTAACCCGGTGCCGAGCGGTCTCCGCTTGACACGGCAGGCAGCGGCGACGGCCGCATCCGACGCCGTGGCGCGCCGCTTGGGTGTCCACCCGGTAGAGGTCACCACGCCTCCCGGGTTCCGGCGGATGGGCGACTGGCTCGTCGATGGCCCGACCCCCGTCTGGGAGACCTCCTACTCCGACGGCCTCAGCACGCTGGTCGTGTCGCGCACGCCGGGCACCGTACCGCGCCCGGTGGCCGGAAGCCGCCGGGTGGCCCGCGCAGGAGGGCCGGTCTGGGTACACGAGAGCGGCCTGAAGCACACCGCCCACTGGGCCTACGGGGGCTGGCTCATCACGATGTCCGGCGAGGTGAGCCCGACCAGCCTGCTGGCGGCTGCGGATCGCACGGGGATCGCGCCGACACCGCGCGTATTGGACCGCGTCCTGAGCTGGCTGCAGGATCTCCGCCCCTAGCGGAGCTAGCGATCGGGGACACAGCGTCGCGAACTGGGACACGCGGGCATGGGGCGGCTTTGGGTCGCTTTCGCCCGCCGCTCCCGAGGGCACCGACACCACGAACGGCCTGTCTACCACTGAAAGGAGGTACACGCCCGTGCTGCCCAACGTGGGCTGGCCTGAGTTGCTGGTGATCTTCCTCATCGCGCTACTCGTCTTCGGGCCGCAACGCCTGGCAGGCGTCGGCGCCGCCATGGGGAAGACGATCAAGGAGTTCCGCAGGGCGCTCCACGACGTCGAGGAACCGTCCAGCGCATCGCCCCGACGACCACCGGGGTCGGCCTGACGGGCATCTGTCCTGCACCGTGCCCTGGCATGCGCGGGGGGCAGCCAGGGCGCGCGCTGGACTGCGCGGCATCACGGCCGCTCCCACAGCGCACCCGCGCGGCCGGCGCAGTGCCTCCTCGTATGCCAGGGGGAGGGATCACCGGCGCCCGCCGCGAAGCCGCAGGCGATCCCTGCCCGGAGGAGATCGCATGTCGGCAGCCGAGCGCATCGCCATGCTCCTCAACGCCTACGTCGAAGGGCCGCGCCTGGTGACCGCGGCCGTCCGGGGGCTGTCTGCAGACGAGCTGCACTTCACACCCGGTCCGGACCACTGGAGCATCCACCAGCACGTCGTGCACCTGGCCGATACCGACCTGGTGCTGGCGGCACGCCTGCGCTATATCCTGGCCGACCCCGGCATCGCCGTGATCCCGTTCGACCAGGAGCGCTGGGGACGGGCCCTGGACTACGCGGGCCGATCGCTGGACGCCTCGCTGGTACTGCTGCGCGCGGTCCGCGAGGCCACGGCCGACCTGCTGCGCCACATGCCGCCCGAGGCCTGGCAGCGCGTCGGGCAGCACCCGCAGGCCGGTCCGCAGACCGTGGAGCAGATCGTGACGCACGCCGTGGACCACGTGGAGCACCACCTGCGCACCATCGCCAGGCGCCGCCGGGAGTACGCGCGGGCGCAGGAGCCCGGGCGGCCGGTGTAACCCATCCCGGGCGCGCCGGCGACGCCTGGCAGAGGGCGCGATGCTCCGGCTCACGGTCTACGGTGGCGCGGGCGAGATCGGCGGGAACAAGATCCTGCTGGACGACGGCGAGACCCGCGTCCTCCTGGACTTCGGGATCTCCTACGCGCAACGCAAGCGCTTCTTCGAGGAGTACTTGAAACCGCGCACGGCCGCGGGGCTCACCGACCTGCTGGTGACCGGCGTGCTCCCCGCGGTGCCCGGCATCTACCGGCGGGACCTGCTGCGGATCGCCCCCTGCGGGCTCCCGGTGCACGACGTCCCCGCCGTGGACGCGGTGCTGCTCTCCCACGCCCACCTCGACCACGCGGGGCACATCGCGTTCCTCGACGAGCGCATCCCCGTCTACTGCTCGCCGCTGACCCACAGTACGCTGGCGGCGATCCAGGACAGCCGCGCGCGGGAGTTCGAGAGCGAGATCGTCAACTTCCGTCCGCGGCCGGCCTTCCCTGGCGACCGTGGCGTCGTCGTGCGCCCCTTTCGTGCGCTCACCGGCCCGACGCCCCTGGGACGGCTGCACGTGACGCCCCTGCCGGTCGACCACTCGATGCTGGGCTGTGTGGCGTTCCTGCTGCACACCGCGCGCGGCCCGGTGCTCTACACCGGGGACCTGCGCTTCCACGGCCCGGAGGCGCACCTGAGCGAGGCGATGCTCGCCGCAGCCGCCCGCGCCGGCGTGTGGATGCTGATCGCCGAGGGCACGCGGCTCGACGCCACGGACCGCCGCACCGAGGATCACGTGTTCGCCGAGGCGCTGGCCGCCGTGCGCGAGGCGCCCGGCCCCGTGATCGCCGACTTCGCACCCCGCGACCTGTACCGCCTGGCCACCTTCGTCCGCATCGCCCGTGAGACCCACCGGTCGCTGGTCGTGCTCCCGCAGGACGCCTTCCTCCTCGACCGCCTGCACGGGAGCCACCCGCTGGTGCCGGACGTGCGCACGGAGCCCCTGCTGATCCTGAAGGAGCGCAAACAGAGCGGCACCTACAGCGACAAGGACTACGAGACCTGGGAGCGGCGGGTCCTGGCCTGGCCCACCGCGCGGACCGCCGAGCAGCTGCGGCCGGAGGCGCATCGCATGATCTTCGCGCTGTCCTTCTGGGACGTTCAGAACCTCGTCGACCTGGGCATCGGCGCCGACGCGCTGTACATCTTCTCGGCCAGCGAAGCCCACGACGAGGAGCAGGCCCGCGACCTGTGGCGGTTGCACAACTGGTTGGACCTGCTGGGGGTGCACCGACGGCTCACCACCCACGCCTCGGGCCACGCCGGCCAGGCCGACCTGGTCCGCATGGTGCGGACGCTGCAGCCCGAGGTGCTGGTGCCGGTGCACACCGAGAAGGCCGAGCTGTGGCAGGCGCTGGTCCCCGAGGTGCGCGTCCTGCAGCCGGCACCGGGCGTGCCGCTGGAGGTGTAGGCGCACGGACCCGCCCGGTCAGGTCGGGCGGGACTCGCCGGTCGGGGTCACGAACACGCTGCGCGCGATGCGGCGCGTCACGGCGGTCTCGACACCGTCCACGGCGACCGTCAGGCCCTCACGGGTGGCGGCGAGGAGCCGGATCGCCCGGCCCGGCACGAGCCCCAGGGCCGACAGGGCCCGCAGCGTCTGTGGGTCCTCGTCCTCGACGCGCGTCACCACCCCTCCCTGGCCGGGCTGCAACTCCGAGAGCAGGTACTCTTCCCCCGGACCGGCAACCGCGCCCTCTTCGGTCGGGATCGGGGCGCCGTGCGGGTCGACGGTGAGTCCGCCCACGGCCCGCGCCAGCTCCTGGGTGACGTCCGGGGTGCTGTCGTGCTCCATCCGGTCGGCCGCGGCGTGCACCTCCTCCCAGGGCAGGCCGGCGCGGTCGACCAGGAACCGTTCCCAGAGCCGGTGGGTCCGCACGACCTCCGCCGCCTGCCGCCGTCCCCGCGCGGTCAGCCGCACCCCGTGCGGCGTCACCTCCGCGAGGCCGAGGTCGACCAGGCGGCGGACGATGGCGCGGACGGTCGGCACCGGCTCACTGAGCCGGTTGCCCAAGACCTCCGGGAGGGTCGCCTGGCCCGCCGGCTGGGCGAAGAGCGCCTTGAGGTAGTCGCCCACCCGGGCCTCGACCGAGGCTCGACGTCGGCGCAGCGCCTGAGCCACCAGGCCCCGCCGCGGTGAGAAGCCCAGGGCGAGGCCGAACGCCAGCGTGCCGACCAGTGCCATGGCCGCGCCGGAGGCCACGTCGAGGTAGTAGGAGAGGAACAGCCCGACCACCGCAGCCACGACCCCGATGCCCGCGGCCAGGACGATCAGGCGGTGGAACCGATCCGTGAGCAGGAGGGCGGTGGCCGGCGGCGCGATGAGCATGGCGATCACCAGCACGATCCCGACGGCCTGCAGCGACGCCACGATGGTCAGCGAGGTGAGCAGGAGCATGACGTAGTGCAGCGCGCGCACCGGCAGCCCCACGCTCTCCGCCATGGTGGGGTCGAACGCCCACAGCAACAGCTCCTTGAAGAGGACGACGATCGTGAGGACCACGACCAGCCCGGCGCTGCCCGTGAGCAGCAGGTCGCCCCGGCTGACGGCCAGGACGTTGCCGAACAGCACGTGGAACAGGTCCACGGGGCTGCGGATGCGGCTGATGATCGCCAGCCCCAGGGCGAACGCGCTGACGAAGAGCAGCCCCATGGCCGCGTCCTGCTTGAGGCGCGTGTGCCGCTCCACGAAGCCGATGCCCAGCGCGGTGAGCAGTCCGGTCACCAGCGCCCCGACGACGAAGGGGATGCCGAGCAGGAAGGCCACGGCCACCCCGGGCAGGACGGCGTGGGAGATGGCGTCGCCCAGCAGCGCCCAGCGCTTGACCAGCAGGAAGCTCCCCATCACGGCGCAGGTCACGCCGACCAGGATCGCCCCCACCAGCGCCTGCTGCATGAACGTGTACTGCAGCGGCTCGACCAGGGACCGCAGCAGCGTCATGCGGACCGCCCTCCGGGCGTCCCCAGGCGGTCCAGCGGCGTGAGGCGGCCGGCGTAGGTGGTGCGCAGCACCTCGGTCGTGAGCACCTCCGCCGGCGGCCCGTAGGCGACCAGCCGCTGGTTGAGCAGGAGGACCCGGTCGTAGGTCCCGGCGCCGGCCCGCGTGAGGTCGTGGTCGACGATGAGCGCGGTCTTCCCCTCGGCGCGCAGCCGCTGCAGCGTCGCCAGGATCGCCTGCTCGGTGGCCGCATCCACGCCCATGAACGGCTCGTCGAGCAGCAGGATCTGCGCCTCCTGCGCCAGCGCCCGCGCCAGGAACGTCCGCTGCTGCTGGCCCCCCGAGAGGGCGCCGATGGGCCGGTCGTGCAGGTCGGCAATCCCCAGGGCGTCCAGACACGCGGCCACGATCCGCCGGTCCTCGGGACGCGGCCGCCGCCCCCAGCCGAGGTGGGGGTAGCGGCCCATCATGACCACGTCGCTCACGACGAGCGGGAAGTCCCAGTCGATGGCCTCCCGCTGCGGCAGATAGGCCACCCACCGCCGGTTGGTCGTCACGTCGCCCCCCAGCAGCCGGATCCACCCGGTCCAGGGCGTCACCAGCCCCAGCAGCGCCCGGAACAAGGTGGACTTGCCCGCCCCATTGGGGCCGATGACCCCGACCACCTCGCCCCGCTGCACGGTGAGGGAGACGCCCAGCAACACCGGGCGCGTGTCGTAGGCGACGCTCAGGTTGTGGACCTCGACCGCCGGCGTCACGGCCCGTTGCCTCCCAGGCCCCTGACCAGCAACGCGGTGTTGGCCCGCATCATGCCCGCGTACGTGTCGGCGCCGCTCCCGGGCGCGCCCAGGGAATCGATGTAGAGCGCACCGCGGATCGGCACCCCGGTCTCCTGGCTCAGCCGCTCCATCAACTTCCGGTTCAGGGTGAGGTCGACGAAGAGCGCGGGAACGGCCTCCTGCCGGATCTTCCCCACCAGCTCCACGATCCGGCGTGCCGGCGGTTCGGCCTCCGGTGCCAGGGTGTAGATCCAGCCGACGACCGTGAACCCGTAGCGCGCGGCAAAGTAGTGCATGGCGTTCTCGGTGGTCACCAGCTTGCGCCGCGGCGGCGGGAGGGTGGCCACCTGCGCCCGAATCGCGCGGTCGAGGGCGTCGAGCTCGGCGACGTAGCGCTCCGCGTTGCGACGGTAGCGGTCGGCGCCCGCGGGATCCAGCGCGAGGAACGCGTCGCGGATGGTGGGCACGTAGTGCTCGATCACGAGCCGCACGTCCATCCAGGCGTGCGGGTCGGGGGCGCCGTCGTACCGGCTGAGCGGATCCCGGATCACGATGGGCGTCACGCCCGTGGAGGCCACGACCACGCGCGCCCGGGTGCCCGACCCGCGGACGAGCTTATCAAACCACAGTTCCAGGTTCAGCCCGTTGTAGAAGATCACGTGGGCTTCGGCGACGCGCTTGAGATCGTCCGGCCGGGGCTCGTAGGTGTGCGGGTCGGTGCCGGGTGGGACCAGGCTGACGACCTGCACGCGGTCGCCGCCGACCTGCCGGGCGAGATCGGCGATCACGGAGTACGTCGCGACGGCCCGGAGGACCGGCGTGCCGACCGGTCCGCTCCCGTGCGACGTCCCCGGGCTGGTCGACGGCGCCCCCCGCGGGCTGCAGCCCGCCACCAGCAAGAAGACGAGCACGCCGACGAGCTGCCAGGATGAGCGAGCGGTCGCCCGGCTGTCGATGGGAGAGCGCATCCGCGAGAATTTTAGTCTCTTCTAAACTCCACCCCGATAGCGTACCCCGTACGGGCGTCCCCGTCAAGTTGTGGGGACGTGGTCAGGAGAGCGGCGCGAACCAGACGTGAGCCACGACGGCGGCGACCAGCAGGACCAGCGCTGCCGCCCCTGCCAGGGCGGCAGCCTCGGTGGGACGACGCTCCCAGCCCACGCGGCGCGCCAGGTCCCGGTAGACCTGCCGGAGGCGGTCCGCGGCGCTGGCGTGGAAGTACTCGCCGCCGGTTGCGGCGGCGATGGCGCGCAGCGTGGGCTCGTCCAGCACGCCCCAGTAGCCGCTGCGCAACGTGCTCGGATCGGCCGCGGTGCCCACGCCGACCGTGTACACCCGCACGCCGCGCCGGCGCGCCTCGGCCGCAGCTTCCAGCGGCGGGATCCCATCGCTGGCGCGGCCGTCCGAGAGCAGGATGGCGATGGCGCGCGGCGAGGCCGCAGGGGCGCCGTCGGGCG
>CAZGNA010000027.1:0-21596 GCA_964526945.1 uncultured bacterium | reverse complement strand
CAGAGAGAAGGCCCGTACCCACGACACACAAAAGAAAGAGAGCACCGCGCCTGCAGTGCTCCCTTGCCATGCGCAAGGCAGCCAGCGGGGTTACTTGCCCTTCTTCTTGGCCGCCTTCTTCGCCTTCTTGGCCATCGAGGTCGCCTCCTTTCGCACGCGTGACGGTTACCCGTCGTCGACGCGTACATTCGCGACGGCGCGGCGATTTCCTCCTGCGGTACCGCGCCGCGCGTAACGTTCGACGAGCACATGCCCAGCGCGGCGTCCGTTTAGTCATCGGACGCCGGCGTCAGACGCCCAGCACGGCGCGGAAGGCGTCCACCACCACCGGCACGTCGTCGAGCCCCACGTGCCGGTGCGTCACCAGCCGCAGGCGCGTGGGGCCCAGCATGCTCACCCGCACGCCCAGCTCGCGCAGCCGGACGGCCACCTGGCGCGCATCGCGGCCAGGCACCTCGCAGCGGACGATGTTGGTCTGCACGCGATCCAGGTCGACGACGACGCCGTCCACGGTCGCCAGGGCCTCGGCCAGCGCGCGGGCGGTCCGGTGATCGTCGGCGAGCCGGTCGACCATCTGCTCGAGCGCCACGATCCCGGCGGCGGCCAGCACCCCGGCCTGCCGCATGCCGCCGCCCAGCATCTTGCGGTAGCGGCGGGCGACGGCGATGACCTCGGCGTCGCCGCACAGCAGCGCCCCGGCGGGCGCCGAGAGCCCCTTGGACAGGCACAGCGTCACGGTGTCGGCGGCGGCCGCCAGCCGCGCGGCGGGCACGCCCAGCGCCACGGCGGCGTTGAAGAGCCGGGCACCGTCCAGGTGGAAGCGCAGCCCGGCGCGATGGGCGGCCGCCCCCAGGTCGTCGGTCTCTTCGGGCGTGGCGACGGTGCCGCCGTGGCGGTTGTGGGTGTTCTCCAACGACACCAACCGCGCCGGCGCGTGGTGGGGATCGGGCGGGCGCAGCGCCGCCTCGAGCTGCGCGGCGGTGATGACCCCGCGGTCGGTGGGGATCGGCCGCGGGATGGTGCCGGCCAGCGCCCCGAGCCCGCCCGCCTCCATGTTGTACAGGTGGGCGTCGGCCTCGACGATCACCTCGTCGCCCTTCTGAGTCTGGCTCAGCACCGCCACGGCGTTCACCATGGTGGCCGTCGGCATGAAGATCGCTGCGGCCTTGCCCGTGCGCGCCGCGGCCAGCGCTTCCAGCGCGTTGACCGTGGGATCCTCCCCGTAGACGTCGTCGCCCACCTCGGCCCGGGCCATCGCCTCGCGCATCGCCTCCGTCGGCTGGGTGACGGTGTCACTGCGCAGGTCGATGACCCGGTCGAGGGCCGCCTGCGGGCGCGAGAGCTCAGCCTTCATCGGACCCGCGGGCGGCCGCGTACAGGCCGATGCCCCGATTGGCCAGCGCCCCGCCGGCGACGGCCATGACGATCAGCAGGACGCCCTTGATCGCCAGGGTCACCAGCGCAGGGCCCGGCTCGGCCGCCTGCCCGGCTGCGGTGACCCGGCCCAGGACACCGGAGGCCACCACGTCGCGGTACGCCATCACGAAGACGGCCACCAGGAACGCCGCGCCCAGGAGGAACACGGCGAGCCCCAGCCACTTTCCCGGTGGGTCGTCTGCGGTTCTGCGCATCTCCCTCCCTGCCTTTCCCGGCCCCTCGCCGTCGACCGCCGCCCGCACCCCGGCACCCGCCCCACGGGTGCAGCGGGAGCCGCCTGCCTAGCCGTGCGCGCCGGACAGCGCCCGGGCGCACGGACACGTCCGCTCCGCGGGGATCGCCGCGATGATCGCGGTCAGCAGGTCGCGCAGCCGGCCGAGGTTGGCGGCAAACGTCTTGAGGACCTCCTCGGCCGTCACCGGGGTCGCGGTGGGGTCGCCTTCGACCCCCACGTCGTAGTCGGTGATGAGCGAGATGTTCAGGTAGCACAGCTCCAGCTCGCGCGCCAGCACCACCTCGGGGTACTGGGTCATGTTGATGACCTCCCAGCCGGCAGCGCGAAACCAGCGGCTCTCGGCGCGGGTGGAGAAGCGCGGGCCCTGCACCACCACCACCGTGCCGGTGGGGTGCGCCGGCAGCCCCAGGCGCTGGGCGGCCTCCCACGCGATCGCGCGCAGCTGCGGGCAGTACGGATCGGCCAGGCTCACGTGGATCGTCTCGGGCCCGTCGTAGAACGTGTCCTTGCGCCCGGTGGTGCGATCCACGAACTGGTCGCACAGGACGAACTCCCCCGGGCGCACGTGGGGTTGCAGGCTGCCCGCAGCGCACGGCCCCAGCAGACGCGTGACGCCCAGTTGTTTCATGGCCGCCACGTTGGCGCGGTAGTTGATGGCATGGGGCGGGTACTGGTGCCGGCGGCCGTGGCGGGGCAGGAACGCCACCCGACGCCCGGCGAGCTCGCCCACGGTCACCACGTCGCTGGGCGGGCCATAGGGCGTCTCCACGGCGATCTCCTGCGCGCCCTCCAGGAGCGAGTAGAACCCCGAGCCGCCGAACACCCCGATCTCCGCCCGGGCCACCGCACCACCCCCCGCACCGCCACACACGAATCGGCCCGGCGTCGCCGGGCCGCACGGCTCACTGCACGGGCTCTGTCGGAGAGTTCGTCGGCGCGCCGGTCCAGTCCTCCCCCAGGCCCAGCGCGGCTGCCAGTGCGGGCAGCACGTGGGCCGCGTCGTCGCAGACGACGACCGCTGCGCGGTGGTCGTAGGGCGTGGGGTCGCGGTTCACGATGAGCAGCGCCCCGCCCGCATTCAGGGTCTCCTGGGGCAGGGAGGCGGCAGGCATGACCTGGAGCGACGATCCCACGACGAGCATCAGGTCCGCGGCGCGCGCGAGCGCCGTCGCCGCCTCCCACGCGGCCGCGGGCAGCAGGTCCTCGAACAGCACCACGTTGGGCTTGAGCACCGCGCCGCACCGGTCGCACCGCGGGAGCCGGTCCTGGTCCAGTGCCGCCACCACCACGGTGATGGGCCACAGCGCTCCGCAGCGCGGGCAGACCGCCTCCCGCAGGTTGCCATGCAGTTCGACGACGCGCGCCGACCCCGCCGCCTGGTGGAGCCCGTCGACGTTCTGCGTGATGACGGCCCGCAGCCGGCCCGCGCGTTCCAACGCCGCCAGGGCACGGTGGGCGGCGTTGGGCGCGGCGTGGCGCAGCCGGTCCAGCCGCTCACGGTAGAACTGGTAGAACCGCCGGGGATCGCGCTCGAACGCCGACCGCGACGCCACGGTGGTGGGATCGACCGTGGCCCACAGGCCCCGGGGCGAACGGAAGTCCGGCAGCCCCGATGGCGTGCTGATCCCCGCGCCGGTGAACGCCACGGCCGCGCGCGCATCCCGCAGCAGGGCCACTGCCTTGTGCAACGCCTCTGCGCCCGTGGTCACGCCGGCGGCTCGTCGTCACGCTGACGCCGCAGCCGTGCGATGTAGAGCCGGGCGGCGGCCTCCATGGAGGCCGCACGGGCTGCTGCCTCCGCCGGCTCGTCGATGCGCCAGCGGTCCGCTGCATCGTACTCCGCGTCCTCGGCCACCACCTGGGGCGGTGGCGTCCGCCGCACCAGGGCCACCACCGCCGCTGCCAGACGCGCCGCCTGCTGCTCGATGGCCGGTACCCGCCGCAGCGTCACCTCGGCGAGGAACGCCGCGAGCCCTGCGACGGCCAGCGCGGGCCAGGCCGGCTGCGGGCGACGCGTCGGTCGTCCGGGCGGCGCCAGCGCCTCGGCGGGTCGGCTCACGATCCGCGCGCCGGCCGTCTCGACGATCTGCGAGAACAGGGCGCGGTTCGGACCGACCTGGCGGAGCTCGGGCGAGTAGGGGATGGCCACGGCGCGCGCCGTCCGGCCCACGGGCCGCAGCCCGTCGAAGGCCGCGACGGTCACCACGTACGCGCCGGGCCCCGGCAGGGGCAGCGACGCCTCGTACCAGCCCGGCTGGGTCTGCTCGAGCTGCACGCGCACGGTCGGCGTGCCCTCGCCGGCCAGGATCGCGTGCGCCGCCCAGGTCACGATCGGCGTGCCATCCGCGGCCCGCGCGTCCAGGACCACGCGCACGTGGCTCCCGTTGGTGTCCACGTGCGCGTCCAGCGGGCCCGTCGTGGCGGCCGCCGCCCAGCGCACCAGTTGCGACCAGAACCGGGGGGTGGCGGACCACGCGCTCCACTCGGCCGTCCAGCGAAAGCGCGCGTCGGTGGTCACCGCCACGGCCCGGCCGAGCCCATACGCCCACAGCGCGACCAGCGGATCGTCCTGGTGCGAGAGCACGGCGACGTCCGCGGCGGGCTTGGGCGCGGTGGCCAGATACCCGTGCAGGGGCGGCAGGCGCATGATACCCGCCAGGGCTGGCGGCGCGCCCACCAGGCGCGGGGTGAACCGCTCCTCGATCACGGAGGCCCGCGTGGCGAGCATCGCCTCGGCGGTCAGGATCTGCGGGATGCTGTAGAGGTCGCGGGCCACGTAGGCGCGCCCCCGCCCCCAGGCCGCGATGTTCCGCATGATCTCGACGTCGGCGTCGCGGCCGATGGCCACGGTGCTGACGGTCATCCGCTCGTCGGCCATCGCCGTGGTCAGGGTGCGGAAGTCGCCCGGATCGGTCTGTCCGTCGGAGAGCACGATCACGTGCTTCACCCTGGCCTCTGCCCGGCGCAGGGCGTCGCGCGCCGCAACCAGGGCCGGGTAGAGGTTGGTCCCACCGCCGGCTCTGATGCGGGCGACCGCGTCCAGGATCGCGGCGCGTCGCGCGGCTGGCGTCAGCCCCACCAGCCAGCGCGGCTGCTGGTCGAACGCGATCACCCCCACCAGGTCTCGCTCGCCGAGCAGGTCGATCACCGACTGGGCGGTCTCCTTGGCGAGTTCCACCTTGGCCAGCTCAGAGCCGAAGGCGCCCATGCTCCCCGACGCGTCCAGCACCAGCACGATCGCCATGGACGGCATGGCCAGCCGGTGGCGCACGTCCATGCTGACCGGCAGGACCTCCTCCAGGGGCGTGTCGGCGTAGCCGCCGATGCCGAACGACTGCTGGCCTGCTGTCGCGACCAGCCCGCCGCCGGCGCCGACGTAGTCGCGCAGCGCCATCATCTGCTGCGGGGTCAGGCGGTAGGCCGGGACGTCGTCCAGGACCACGGCCGCGACTTGCTGGTAGGCGTCGGGCGAGGTGGGCAGCTGCGTCGGCGTGACGCGCCGCACCTCGAGCCCCTGCCCGGCCAGCAGGTCGGCCAGCGGCCCCGGTGGATCGCCGGCGTAGAGCACGAACGGCCGGCCCTGCACGACCGCCAGGGCGAAGGCCCGGTTGTTCGCGGGCTCGCCGTCGGGCTCTGCGTCCACCGCGGCGTCGATGCGCAGCAGGCCGGTCCGGGTCGTCACCGGCTCCAGCTCGACCTGGGCGCGGCCTGCGGGCACCTGCAGCTCGCGCACCAGCAACACCGTGTCCCCGCTGCGGACGCGCAGCGTCGCGTGGGCAGGGGCGGTGGCGCGCAGTGTGACCGTGACGGGAATGCGCTCGCCCAGGGCCACGACCGGCGGGACGCGCACCTCCTCCACGAGGACGTCCGGACCGGACGCGGACGCCACCGGGACGAGCGCGAGCTCGACGCCGCGGGCGCGAGCGGCGTCCAGGGCCGGCGGCAGGTCGCCGGCCGTGGCGTTGCCGTCGGTGAGCAGCACGATCCGGCCGGGGCGTCCCTCGGGGATCGCGGCCAGGGCGCGCTCGATGGCCGCAGCGATGTTCGTCCCGTCGGGACGCGGGCGCGAGGCCAGGGCGAGCCGCGGCTCGGCGGACGGCGCCTCTTCGAGAACGGCGTCGGCGCCAAACGTCACCAGGCCGACGCGGTGGTGAGGGCCTGCCTGTGCGCGCACCCCGTCGAGGAACGCGCGGATCGTCCGCGCGCCCTCGGGTCCGATGCTCTCGGAACGGTCGACCGCCAGCACGACGGTGACCTCGGGGGTGGCCGTCAGCAGTTCCAGCCCGCCTGCGGCCAGGGCCAGGACGACGACGGCAGCCACCCGCAGCGCCACCAGGTGGCGCCGGGGCCTGCGGCGGCGCGCTGCGAGCACGATCACGGGCAGGACGAGCAGCGCCGCCAACAGCGTGGGCGCGGCGAAGCGGATCACCGGGCCCCCCTCCACAGGCGCGCCTGCCCGGCCAGCCCGTGCCGTGGCAGCGAGCGGATCCACACCACCCACTCCAGCCCCAGCAGCACCGCGGCCAGCGCCAGCAGCCACGGTACCAGACTCACCTGCGCCACCTGCGGGCTCTCCGGCGAGGTCGCCGGGGGCGCCGGGGGCGGCGCAGCGGCCGCCGCGCTCTCGCGGGCGTCCACGGCCGCCACGATCCACACACGCTCCCACCCACCCGTGCGCAACCGCCAAGCACCGACGCGGTCCAGCGGCGGCAGCACGAACCGGCCGTCGCGAGCCTCGAGGTCGATGGCCTGACCGTCGGGAGCCACCAGGCGCGCCTGTGTCCATGGACCGGCCGGCAGCACCGGCTGCGTGCCCGCGCCGACCTGCCCTCCACCGGTGAGCCACTCCAGCGCGTTGGCCACCAGCACCGGGAACGCAGGGTGCACGGCCAGGTCGGCAACCGACGGATCGAAGGTCAGCAGCACCACCCGCAGTCCCGCGCCGTCGAACGCCCACACCAGGGGTACCTCACCCTCGATCAGCACCGCACCGCCGTGCGGACGCACGGCCAGGGCCTCGGGCACCCGCGCGCCGCGCAGGTCCACCAGGCGCACCACCGGGTGCGTGGACGCCACCGTCTGCACGGCCTGCGGGCCGGCCACGCCTGTGACCTGCAGGGGCAGGTTGGGCGCGACGCTGCCCACCAGCAGGTAGGCGCCCGGCGGCAGCGGCGCAGGCACCGGCACGCGATCCAGGACGATCACCGATGCCCTGCCCCACTGGTCCGGCGACGCCTCGCGGGCGTGCTCCACCCCGCCGGTCGGTGCGGCAGCCAGCGCCGCGGCCAGCACGGGACTCCGCTCGCCGACGACCAGCACCCGGGGTCGACCCGCGGGGCCTGCCACGAGCGCTGCGCGGTCGTCCGCAGGCAGCACGTCGGCTCCTTCCAGAGCGGCCGTCACGACGCCCGAGGTCTGCCCGAGATCCACCAGGACCGTGCGGGGCGCGCCCGGGGTAAGCTGCACGCGGTGCGTCGCCAGGACCCGCGGGCCCGCGCGGACGATCAGCTGGCGCGCGGCGGGCGCGCCGAACGCCTCCAGGCGCACCATGAGGTACGTGCGCCCGCCAGGGCCGGTGCGCGCCCGCACGGCCGTGATCCCTGCATTGGGCCCGCCGCGGCCGACCCGGTGCCAGACGACGCCGGGCGTCCCCGGCGGCGTGTCGCTGAAGACGTGGACGACCGGCAGGCGGCCGCCCGCGCGCATGCTGGCCGCCAGCGCCACCGCCTCGTCCACGCCGCCGGTGGTGTCGGTCGCGCGCACGCCGTCGATGGCCGCGCGGGCCGCAGTCCGGTCGGTCGTGAACTCCAGCAGCAACCGCGCCCGTCCTGCCGCGCTCACCACGGCGGCCGGCTGTCGGGGGCCCAGCCTGGCCAGCACCGCCAGGGCCGCCGCGCGCGCGGCAGCCAGGCGCGACGGCACCACGTCGGTGGCCTGCATGCTGGCCGTGGCGTCGAGCACCAGCACGACCGCGTCGCCGGCGAAGCCGCGCAGCGCCACGAGCGGCCGGGCCAGCGCCAGGATCACTGCGGCGATGACGAGCACCTGGAGGAGCAGCAGGATGCTGCGCTCCAGCCGGCGCACCGGCAGACGCGCCACGAGGTCACGGGTCGCGCGCTCCCACAGGAGCGTGCTGGAGACCACGCGGGGCTCCCGGCGCGCGCGCAACAGGTAGAGCAGCACGACCAGCGGGATCAGCAGCAGGCCCCACAGCGCGGCGGGCGCGCCCAGCACCATCAGGCGATCAACCCCCCCACCCGGAGGTAGCGGAGCACCAGGTCGTCGAAGGGCACGGACGTGGTCGCGCGCAGGTACTCCACCTGATGGCGCAGGCAGAACTGCTCGAGCTCGGTCAGGTAGCGGTCGCGCGCCCGCCCGTGGGCGTCCAGCGCGGCGCCGTCCAGCGTGATCTCCACGGCGCGGCCGGTCTCGCTGTCCACCAGGCGCAGGTCGCCTTCCAGCCGGGGGTGCAGCTCCTCGTCGGCCAGCAGGTGGATGACGTAGGGCTCGAAGCGGTGGTAGTGGGCCAGGCGCAGCCCTTCGGCGAACCCGCCGGGCAGCAGCAGGTCCGAGATGATCACCAGCAGGCCGCGCCGCCGCGTGCGCAGGGCGTACGCGCGCAGCGCCGCCGCCAGGTCGCTGGGGCCCTCGGCGACGAGTCCGGTCAGGAACTGGAACAGGACCAGCGCACCGCCCCGACCCCGCCGTGGCGCCAGCACGCGCACCGGCCGGTCGGCGAAGGCCACCGCGCCGACGCGGTCCAGGTTGGCCAGCCCGATGTAGCCCAGCGCCGCCGCCACCCGCGCCGCGTACTGGAGCTTGGGCGGCTGCCCCCAGCCCATGGACCGGCTGACGTCGAGGAACAGGTGGACGGTGATGTCCTCTTCCTCGCTGAAGAGCTTGACGAACAGGCGGTCCAGGCGCGAGAAGATGTTCCAGTCGATGTACCGGAAGTCGTCGCCCACCTGGTACGACCGGTAGTCGGCGAACTCGACCCCACGGCCCAGGGTGCCGCTGCGCCGCTCGCCGCGCAGGCCACTCCGGTAGAGCCGGCGCGAGAGCAAGGTGAGGCGCTCCAGCCGCGCGATGAACTCGGGCTCGAGGAGCAGTGGGGACGTCGCCATCGCCGGCCGCCGGTCAGTAGGGCACCGACGCCGCCGGGGACGCCGGCACCTCGTCAAGGGTGGCGCGGATGACCTCGTCGGGGTCGATGCCCTCGGCCTCGGCCTCGAAGTTCAGGATCACCCGATGGCGCAGCGCGGCCAGGGCCAGGGCCCGCACGTCGTCGGTGCTGACATTGACTCGCCCATCGACGAGCGCCCGCACCTTGCTCGCCAGCAGGAGCGCCTGCGCGCCGCGCGGACTGGCACCGTAGCGCACGTACCGACGGGCCATGGCGCTGGCGGCCTCGTCGCGCGGGTGGGTGGCACGCACCAGCCGCGCCACGTACCGCTTGACGTGCTCGGCGACGGCCACCTCGCGGGCCAGCGCCTGCATGGCACGGATCACGGCCGCGGAGGCCACCACCCGCACCGGGGGCGGCGCGGGACCCGTGGTCCGGTCCATGATCTCCACCAGGCCGTCCACCCCGGGGAACTCCACCTTGAGCTTGAACAGGAACCGGTCGACCTGCGCCTCGGGCAGCGGATACGTGCCTTCCATCTCGATGGGGTTCTGCGTGGCCAGGACCAGGAACGGTTCCTCCAGCGGATAGGGGCCGCCCGGCGCCGTGACGGTGCGCTCCTGCATGGCCTCCAACAGCGCCGACTGGGTCTTGGGCGTGGCCCGGTTGATCTCGTCGGCCAGCACGATCTGCGAGAAGATCGGCCCGCGCTGGAACTCGAAGAAGCGCCGCCCGTCGGCGTCCTGGTGGATGACGTTGGTGCCGATGATGTCGGCGGGCATGAGGTCCGGCGTGAACTGGATCCGCGAGTAGCGGAGATCGAGCGTGGCCGCCAGCGTCTTCACCAGCAAGGTCTTGCCCAGCCCCGGGACGCCCTCCAGCAGCACGTGCCCGTTGGCGAGCAGCGCGATCAACACGTGCTCGACCAGGGCCTCGTGCCCCACGATGACCTTGTGGATCTCTTCGCGCAGCGCCGTGTAGGTGCGGCGAAACGTCGCAACGTCCATCGACCGTCCCTCCTCCGTGCTCGCTTCGCCCTGGGCCAGGCGTCGCCTGAGGACCCCTCGACGTCCTCCATCGGGCGGACACCTCGTCCGCGGCAGGCAGCGCGCTCAGCGCTGCGCGGCCAGGGCCTCGAAGTACCGACGGACGATCTCCCGGTACTCGGGCGGAATGCGCCAGCGGGCCATGTACCGGTCGGCCTCGGCGCGCGCCGCCCGCAGGGCCGGCCCCTGGGGCGCCCGGACCTGGGCGGCGCGCCCCGGTCCGAGCAGGTCCGAGGTGGTCACGCGGCCCTCGCCCTGCAGTCCGCGCAGGCGCGACGTCTGCTTGTCGGCCGTCAGCCGCGGGGTGCGTTCCCCGAGTTTCTCGGCCGGTGCGCCCTGGCCCGGCGTCGTGCCCCGGTTGGGCCCGGGCGGCGGTGGCACGCCGTCTGGCAGCGGGCTCTCCTGGGGCGGCCGCGTCCCCGGCGCGACCGGATCCGGGTGCGCCGCAGCCTGCGGCGCCTGCTCGGGATCGTCGACCGGCACCGGCCGGCCGCGGGTGATCTGCTCCGACGACCGCCGGAGGTCGCGCTGCGCCTGCTGCAGGCCCTCCTCGTCGGCCAGCATCGCGCGCAGGTCCTCGAGGTCCGTCGCGCTCTGGTGCAGGGTGCGTCGTGCCGCGGCGACGTTCCCGACGTCGAGCTGGCGCTGGGCCTCGGCGGCCTGCGTGCGGGCGCGCGCCGGCACGTCGCCCTCGTCGCCACCCCCGGCCAGTGCGGCGAGTTCCTGGAGCAGCGCCCGCCGTTCTTCGGGCGACCGGCTCTGGGCGAGGCGCTCGGCGATCTCACGGATCTGCCGCAACGTGCGCTCCGCTGCGGCGCGGCGTCGAAACAGCTCTGTGGGCTGGTCGGTCGGCGCCGGCGCCTGCCCGGCCAGCTCCGCCGTCCGGCGCTGCACCTGCCGGCGCGCGGCCTCCACCTGCCTGGCCAGGGCCTCGAGCCGCGCCAGCGCGTCCTGGCGCTCCAGCCGCTCACGCTGCAGGCTCTGCCCCAGCGCGCGCAGCGACGGCGCGAATCGCCGCGTCACCCGCGCCCGGTCCAGCCGCGCCTGCTCCTCGAGCATCTGGGCGCGGTGCTCCAGCCGTCTGCCCTCGCGGCGGATCGTCTCCACGACCGCGCGCGCCGGGGTGCCGGGCACCGTGCGGCCTGCCAGCAACACCTCTGCGGCGGCAGCCATCAGCGCAACCGCCACCGCCAGCGCCATCAGCCCCGGCGGCCGCACCGGCAGCCCCTGCCGCAGATCCAGCGCCGCAGCCGCCCTGGCCGCGTCGGCGATCACCGCGTCGGTGAGGGCCGTGGGCCGGTGCCGACCCGTCAGCACCTCCACGGCCGTGGCCAGCCGGTCGGCGCACCCGAAGCGCAGGTCCACCACCTGGGCGGCCAGGGACAGGGACGGACGCCAGAGGCGCGCCAGCAGCCCGGCGAGCAACGTCCCGGCGGCGAGACCGCCCGCGGCGAGCGGACCAACGGGCACGGCGAGCGGCACGACCGTGCGGGCGACCGCCAGCACGAGGGCGAGGCCGGCCGTGGCCACGGCGACCTTGCCGCCCCACTGCCAGGCGCGGCGTGCGGCCAGCCGCCGCCGCGCCTGCTCGACGACGTCCCGGACGACCTCAGGCTCCATGGCCCACTCCCCCATGTCGGTGCCGCGCGGTCACGGTCAGGACGAGCCGGCCTCGGCGCGTGCGGCGCGCACGTACGCGCCGATCGCGAGCGCGCCGACCCCGGCCAGCACCGCGTAGCAGGCTGCCACCACCAGCGCTGTCGCTGGTCCGCCGCCGCCGACCAGGCGGTCGAGGACGCGGATGGGGTTGAGCAGCGACCATGGCCGCGGGAGCAGGGCCGTCCCCACGAACAGGGCGCCGAGCGCGCTCCAGTGCACCAGGCTCCGGGTGAACTCCGAGGCGATGCGACCCGACAGCCAGGCTCCCCAGGCACCGGCTGCCGCGCCGACCGTCGCTGTGAGCACGCCCGCCCAGACCACGATCGCCAGCGACGCACCGCGCAGCGCGACGGCGAACACCACCACGGGCAAGGCGATCAGCACCAGGTAGAGGCCGTACAGCGTTCCGGAGAGCGCCTTCCCGAGGGCGATGGTCCTGACGGGAAACGCCGAGAGCACGAGGTCGGGGACGCCCTTCTCGCCGTCGGCTGCGACCTCGCCCGAGGCGAACGCCGAGGTGAGGTAGGTCACCGCCACCAGCTGGGCCGCCAGCAACGCCAGCGCGAGGTGGGCGTCGCGCACCTCGAACCGTCCGACCTCCGGCGGCAGCGACAGGAAGAGGAACGCGGCGCAGAGCACCAGGTAGAGCGTCTGCAGCATGCGGCCGCGGGATGAGCCCAGCCGGGCGCGCAGGTCGCCGCGGGTCACAGGATTCAGGTCTCGCGTGACGACCCCCCCGGCCCCGCCGGGCCAGCCGGCGCGGTCACCCGGCAGGCCCGCCGCGCAGGCGGCTCAGTCGGCCACACCCAGCGGCGCCAGCACGAGCTGCCAGGGCACCTCGACGCGGCCGTTCCACCGGAGGCTGAACGCCGGATCGCGCATCCAACCCAGCAGCCAGGCCGGGTGTGCCTTGAGTATAGCATCGGACTCCAGCAGGGAGAACGCCCACACCAGCAGCGCGTGGTTGGGGTCCGTGCGGGCCAACCGATCCCGGCTGGTCCACCGAGAGGTGTCGAGGACGAGCACCGCACGCCCCGCCACCCCTGGCAAGGGATGCACGCGGCCGGTTGCATAGATCCACGCGCGCTCCAGCCGGAGGCCGCCGGCCGCCTCGAGAATAGCGCGCGTGTACGCGCGATCCATGGTCCCGCGCACGCGCGCGGGCCCCAGTGCACTCACCACCAGCTGCGCGCTGTCGGCCCCCACCACGTCGGCGCCGTCGGGACGCCTCACCACGGTCAGGCCGATCGGCGTCGTCGGCCGCACCAGCGCGCCGGCGCCCAGGCGCAGGGCGTAGGTGCTCCCCGGCGCGGCCACGGTGCGCACGACGGCGAGCACACGCGCGCTGTCGGTCCCGGGCAGGTGCTCCACCACGACCGACGCCACGGGGCCGGACGCGGCGCGGCGCGCGACCCCCGCCAGTACCAGGGCACCGGAGGCGGCCAGCAGCGTCACCGCATATGCGGCGGCCAGTCCCAGCGCCCCGCGCCCTGCCGCCAGGGAGCTCAGCCGGCGCACCGCCGCGATGTAGGCCAGCACGAGCGCCGCGGTGCCTACCTGGACCTGCAGGGGCAACGGCCTCGCCGGAGGGAGCGTGCCCTCCAGCTCTGGCGGCACTGCGGGGGCTGCCGGCTGCAGCATCGCCTCGAGCGCACCACCCGTCGCGTCCGCCGGCGGCGGGCGATTGCCATCCCACTCCCACAGGACCACGTGGCCACGGCCGCGCGCGGCCCACACCACGCGGGCGCCCGGAGGCCCATGGACCCGCGCGCCGGCCTCCGGCCGCACCACGACCGCGCCGCGCGGGCCTGTCCGGACCACCGCCGGCAGCAGCGGGCGCAGCGTGGGGCCCGCAAGCACCCGCACGTCGTCCTCCGACGGCATGGCCACCAGCCGGCCCCCGGCCAGCACCCACTGGTGCAACGCGCGGCGCTGGTCGTCGTCGATGCGGCGCTCGTCGAGATCCCGTACGACGACGAGGCGCACCGCCTCGTAGGCCTGCCACACCGGCGGGAGGTGCTCGGCGGACAGGTAGACCACCTCCGTGCGCGCCGCCCCGGCCAGCCATCGCGCGCCGTTCAGCGGCGCGCGGGAGAGGGCCAGCACGATCTCGTCCACCGGACGCAGACGGGGCAGCGCAACGCGCGCGAGGTGGCCGCCGCCGGCGTCGTCGAGGGTGAGGACGCCGGGCGCGCGCGCATTGTGGAAGACCGCAGGCAGGAACACGCGGACGGTAGCGCCGGGACCGGCGCGCACCGGTGTGGCGTACCGGGTGGCCACCCCGCCGGCCGGCGACGCGGTCGCGACGGTGAGCGTGCCATCCAGCCCCTGCGCCGGCGCCACGACCTCGACCCACACTGGCGTCCACGCGCCGGTGCGCGCGCGGCCATCGAACCCGACCGTCACCGTCACGATGCCGCCGCCAGTGGCCGCACGCGACGGCGCGGACGCAAGCAGCGCGGCCGCCAGCACGAGGCAGCGCAGCACCGCCCTGCAGGCTGAGGGGCTCAGCGAGGCGACGGCGCGGATGGCGACGGTGCGCCGGTCGACGACGTCCCGGTGTCCTTGGCGGACCCGCCGGTCGACGTGGCGGACGCGCCGTCACCGTCGGCGCGGGCGGGCTTCCGGTAGTCGGTCGTGTGGAACCCGCTGCCCTTGAAGATCAGGCCCACCGACGAGTAGACCTTGCGGGTCTCCCCGCCGCACCGCGGGCAGACCGGTGCCGGTCCGCCCACGGGCTGGTACTGCTCGAACTGGTGGCGGCACTGGCTGCAGCGGTACTCGTACACGGGCATGGCGGATCCTCCAGCAGTGCACCTGCCCCCGCCGGTAGCGGCGGGTCAACGGTACTTATTATGCGCGCGCCCGCACGGGCAGTGTCAATCCCGCGCGATGCGCGCCAGCCAGACCGGCCCGGCCAGCGCGCCCGTGTTCGTGCCGTAGGCCAGGTAGCCGTCGTCGGGCGCCCACGCCAGCGCCAGCGCCGCCCCGGGATCCGGGAACTCGAGCCGGTAGGTGAGCAGGCGGCGCGCGGGCCCTCCGGGCGTGGTGACGAAGATCTCCGCGTGGCCGTCGTCTGCCAGTACCGCGTAGGCCAGCTTGTCGCCGGCGCGTGCCCACGCCAGCCCGGCGATCCGCGGCGCGGGCGCCGAGAGGGCGTGCAGGGCCGATCCGTCCGGCCGCACGACGAACACCTGGTCCCCACGGCCGGCCGCGGCCACGAACGCCACCCAGTCACCGCCCGGCGCGAGCGCCACCTCGCGCGCCGGCGGGTCGCGCCGCTGCAGCAGCCGCACGTCGGGGTAGGCGATGCGCACCTTCCACCATTCGGCGCTCCCCCCGGTGCCCTCGAGCGGCACGAACAGGTACAGCGCGTCCGGGAACCATCCCAGGCCGGCGATCGGACGCGGCGGGGTCCACAGCACGTGCCGCAGGACGTTGCCGGCCGCCCCGGTCCACCACAGCTCGAAGCGGGGTGGGGGTCCCGGCACGCGCACCACGGCCGCCAGCCGGTCGCCGACCGGCGCCCACGCCACCGCGGTCACGGGACCGGGGAGCGTCACCCGGCGGCGGCCGCTGCCGTCGGGACGGACGACCCACAGCTCCCCGCGGTCGACGTAGGCCAGCGCCTGCGCCACCGGCGCCCACGCCACCGCGGTCACCACCTGGCCGGGCGCCAGCCGCATGGCGGCGTCCCCGTCAACGCGCTGCACCCACACGCCGTCGCGCGCGCCGAACGCAAACCGCCGGCCATCGGGCGCCCACGCGACGGGGCTCAGCGCAGACTGGTGGGTGGCGCGGGCGATCCCCTCGACCCGCAGGAACGCCAGCCCCACGGGCGGGCGCTGCCGGCGCACCTCACACCCGGTGGCCAGCAGTGCCACCGCCGCCAGCGCCGCCAGGGCCCAGCGCACTGCGGGCCGGTCACCAGACCGGGTGCAGGCCGCTGGCGAGTTCCTGGGTGAGGGCGGTGATGTTGGCGAACTCGTCGTCCAGCACCTCGCGCACCCTGCGCTCGACGATCCGGCGGCGCGCGTGCCGGGCCAGCACCACCTGGGCGGCAGCGACCTTCGGCTCGTCGATGGGCGCGCCGATCTGGCTGAGCATCCAGACGTACACCTCGCGGATGCCCGGCACCTCGCGGTGGATGCGCTCGGCCGCCTTCTTGGTGAGGATCGTGTAGATCTTGCCCACGTGCGAGACGGGGTTCTTGCCCGCCGCGGCCTCCGTCCCCATGGGCCGGTTCAGGGAGATCAGGCCGTTCACCCGGTTGCCGCGGCCCACCTGGCCCGAGTCCCCGCTCTCGGCGGAGGTGCCCGTCACCGACAGGTACATGCCGCCCAGGCCGCGGCCGGGCGCATCCAGCGTGTTGAGGTCGAGCTGCACCGTCTTGAACTCGGTGCGGCCGTTGAGGAAGCTCATGATGGCGTCGCGCAGCATGCTCTTGCGCCGGAAGTACGTCTGCTCGCTGTCGATGAACCGGTCCACGAAGGCCACCGCGGCCGTCAGGTGCAGCGCGTCGCCCCGCCGGTAGCCCATCACCTTCACGTCCTCGCCCACCTCCGGGAACTCCCGCTTGAACTCGCGGCCGTTCAGCAGGCGCTCGACGTCCAGCACCACGCGCTCGGTGGGCGAGAGGGGGGCGAACCCCACGGCGGCGGACGTGTCGTTGGCCACGGGGCGGTCCCGCTGGAAGATGTCCACCAGCTCGGGCGAGCCCGGCTTGATCTGCACGTCGTAGACCACGTGCCGCTCGGGGTCCACGAAGCGGAGGTTGTCACGGATCCAGGCCCTGGCCGTGCGTACCGCGATCTCCTCCACCGGCACCCGGCGCCCGTCGCACACGGCCGTGGCGCGATCGCCGAAGATCAACCGCATCGGCTCGGTGACGACGCCCCCGCCCAGCCGCACTTCGGCGCTGCCCGCCACCAGGAACGCCTTGTCGATGTTGTGGTGGAGGATCCGCCCGCACGCCCGCAGGTACTCGCGGCTCAGCTCGACCGAGACCTGCTCCATGATCGCATCGCAGATGGAGTCGGGGTGGCCGATGCCCTTGCGCTCGACGATCTCCACCTGCTGCTCGGGCACCGGCGTCCTGGTCAGGATGTCCACCACGATGTTCCGCATGGGCCCCTCCTGTGCACCGTCCACCACGCGCCACACTATAGCAGACCCCGCCGGGGCGTCCAAGCACCGCCCGCGGGCGACCCTGCGGTCACCACCAGCGGGGCGTGCGCCGGCGCCGGGCGAAGACGCGCACCAGCGCCATGCCGGCGACGAAGCCGCCGATGTGCGCCCACCACGCCACCGTGGTCACCCCCGGTGCGCCCAGCGCGGCCATGCCCTGCACCAGCTGCAGCAGGAACCACAGCGAGAGCACCAGCAGGGCCGGGAGCTCCACGAACCGGATGAAGACGCCGACGACCACCAGCGACAGGATCGACGCCCGCGGGTAGAGCACCAGGTAGGCGCCCAGCACGGCGGCGATGGCACCGCTGGCGCCCACCAGCGGGACCGGCGAGGTGGGCTGCGTCGCGACGTGGGCGAGCCCGGCGAGCACGCCACTGGCCAGGTAGAACACCAGGAACCGCCCGTGCCCCATGGCGTCCTCGACGTTGTCCCCGAAGACCCACAGGTAGAGCATGTTGCCGCCCAGGTGCATCCACGAGCCGTGCAGGAACATCGAGGTGACCAGCCCGCGGGCGCCGGCCAGTCCCGCCGTGACCTCCGCCGGCACCGCGCCGTAGCGGAGGAAGAAGGCCGTTTGCACCGTCTCGCTCTCCAGCCCCGCCGCATAGAGGAAGACGACGACGCACGTGGCGATGAGGGCATAGACGACGATCGGCGTGGACCGGGACGGGTTGAGGTCCCGCAGGGGGAGC
This sequence comes from uncultured bacterium, assembly GCA_964526945.1. Lineage (GTDB taxonomy): Bacteria > Sysuimicrobiota > Sysuimicrobiia > Sysuimicrobiales > Humicultoraceae > Fervidifonticultor. The sequence goes on along the minus strand of CAZGNA010000027.1, from coordinate 4,214 downwards.
ATCGCCTAGGCTTCCCAGCGGGCTTCGTCCACGCCCTCGATCTCCCCCAGCGCCACCAGGACGTCGCCCCGGGTGACCCTGGCCGGCAGGCGCAGCGTCATGTCCAGCGTCACGCGGTCGTCGCGCTTGCCGGTGAACTCCACGCGGTCGATGTTGACGCCCAGCAGGCCCAGGGCCGTGCCGATCTTACCCAGTTGCCCGGGGACGTCGGCCATCTGGACGACGCAGTGGCCGATCCCGCGCCGGGGCAGGAAGCGCTCGACGCTCTTCATCAGCGTGAGCACCACGATGACGATGGTGGTGGCGCCCAGCGCGCCGGCGTAGTAGCCGATCCCGCACGCCGTGCCGATGGCGGCCACGGTCCACAGCGTCGCGGCCGTGGTCAGGCCCTGCACGCCCCCGCCGGTGCGGAAGATGGTCCCGGCCCCCAGGAAGCCGATACCGACCACGATGTTGCTGGCCACCCGGGCCGGATCGGCGCCCGTGCCGAAGAAGCCGGCGGTCGACAGCAGGGCGAACAGCGCGGCGCCGACGCAGACCAGGATGTTGGTGCGGAACCCGGCGGGCTTGTCGACGCTCTCCCGCTCGAACCCGATGACCCCGCCCAGCGCCACCGCCAGGACCAGGCGCGCCAGCGCTTCCCACCACGGGATCATGCCGGCCCCGAGCCTGCCGCGGTGGTGCCGGTACCGCTCCCGGCTGCGGCGGGCGTCGGTGCGGCGACGCCGTACCGCTCCCGCGCCACCCGCCAGACGTGGGCCATCAGCCCGTCGACGAGCCGGTCCTCGGGCAGGCTCGCCACGATCTTGCCGTCCTGGAAGATCAGGCCCATGCCGCGGCCGCAGGCGATGCCGAGGTCGGCCATGCGGGCCTCTCCTGGCCCGTTCACCGCGCACCCCATCACGGCGACCTTCACGGGCGCCGGCACGTCCCGCAGCCGCCGTTCCACCTCTCGCGCGATCTGGATGATGTCGACCTCGGCGCGCCCGCACGAGGGACACGCCACGAACTGCACCCCGCGGGTCCGCAGGCCGAGGCTCTTGAGGATCTCGTACCCGGCGCGCACCTCCTCGACGGGATCGGCGGCCAGCGAGACCCGGATGGTGTTCCCGATGCCACGGGCCAGCACGGCGCCGATGCCCACCGCCGACTTGATGCTGCCCGCCCAGGCGGTGCCCGCCTCGGTGACGCCCACGTGCAGCGGGTAGGGCACCAGCTCGCTGATCATCGTGTAGGCCTCGATCATCATGGGCACGTCCGAGGCCTTGACCGAGATGACGATGTCGTGGAAGCCCAGGTCCTCCAGGACCTTGACGTCCTCCATCGCCGAGTCCACCAGCGCCTCGGGGCACGGCCGTCCCCACTTGCGCAGCGTGGCCTTGGCGAGCGACCCGATGTTGGCCCCGATGCGGATGGGCACGCCGCGCGCGGCCGCCTCGCGGGCGACGATGCGCACGCGCTCGCGGCTGCCGATGTTGCCGGGGTTGAGGCGCAGCTTGTGGACGCCGGCCTCCAGCGCTGCCAGGGCCAGACGGTGGTCGAAGTGGATGTCGGCCACCACGGGCAGGGGGCTGCGCGGCGTGATGGCTGCCAGGGCCGCCGCCGCCTCCCGGTCGGGAACGGCCAGCCGCACGATCTCGCACCCCTCGGCGGCCAGCTGGTAGATCTGCGCGAGCGTGGCGTCCACGTCGCGCGTGTCGGTGATGGTCATGGACTGCACCGACACCGGTGCCTGGCCCCCGATCTCGACCTTCCCGACCCTGACGGTGCGCGTCTGCGTCCGGTGCATCGGTCCGCTCCCTACTCGAAGAGCCGCCGGAGGTCGCGCAGGGTCACGGTGGCCAGCAGCAGCAACAACAGGGCGAGGCCCACGGTGTGCACCAGCCCCTCGCGCCGGGCGTCCAGCAGCGGCCGCCGGCGCACGGCCTCGGCGACCAGGAACGCCAGCCGGCCGCCGTCCAGCGCGGGAATCGGCAGCAGGTTGAAGAACCCGATCAGGATGCTGAACTGGGCGGTGATGTGCAGGAAGACCTGGAACCCCAGCGCCGCGGCCTGCCGGAGCTGGTCGCCGGCGGCCAACGGCCCGCCGAGGTGCTCGAGGAACCGGCCCTCGCGGATCAGGCGCTCGACGATCCCGGCCAGCACCACGATGTAGTGCCCCGTCTGGCGCACGCCCCACACCAGCGCGGCCGCGGGGTGGAGGCGGGTGAAGACGGGGTCCGGCGCGAACCCGATGCGGCCCACGCCGCGCGCCGGGTCCAGGCGGGGCGTCACCGTCACGGTCAGGGCCTGGTCGCCCCGACGCACGTCCAGCGCCAGCGTCCGGCCCACGCTGCGGTTGATCGTCTCGATCAGCTGGTCGGTGCCCATGGGCTGGCCGTCGATGCCGACGATGCGGTCGCCCGGCCGGAGCCCGGCGGCCTCTGCCGGCCAGCCCGCCTCGAGGCTGCGCACCCGGGTGCTGGTGGCGACGCCGCCAGTGAGCGCCGCCAGCGCCAGGATCAGGACCGCCATGGCGAGGTTCATCAGCGGGCCCGCGGCGATGATGGCCATGCGGGCGCCCACCGGCCGGGCCTGGAAGCTGCCCGCCCCGGCGCCGCCCTCCTCACCCTCCATGCGCACGTACCCGCCGAAGGGCAGCAGGTTGATCGCATAGCGCGTCTCGCCGCGCGTCCAGCTCGCCAGCGCCGGCCCGAACCCGATGGCGAAGGCGTGGACGCGCACGCCGGCACGCTTGGCCACCAGGAAGTGCCCCAGCTCGTGGAAGAAGATCATGGCGCCAAAGGCCGCCACCGCGGCCAGCACGTCGGGCACCGCCGTCACCTCGTCACGCGGGCGGTCCGGGCGGCCTCCTCCCGCGCCCAGGCGTCCGCGGCGACCACGGCGTCCAGGGTCGGCGCAGGGCGCGGGGTGTGCCGCGCGAGCACCGCGCGCACCGTCTCCACGATCTCGGGGAACCGAATGGCCCCGGCCAGGAACTGCGCCACGGCCACCTCGTTGGCCGCGTTCAGCACCGCAGGCGCGGTCCCGCCCGCGCGCAGCGCCTCCCGGGCGAGGTCGAGGGCGGGGAACCGCGCGGGGTCCGGCGCCTCGAAGGTCAACGCCAGGCGGTGCCAGTCCAGCGGCGCGACCAGGCCAGGGCGGCGCCGTGGCCCGGTCAGGGCGAACTGGATCGGACCGCGCATGTCCGGCCGGCTCACGTGGGCCAGGACCATGCCGTCGGCGAACTCCACCAGGGCGTGCACGATGCTCTGCGGGTGGATGAGGACGTCGATCTGCTCCGGGGCGACGTCGAACAGCCACCGGGCCTCGATGATCTCCAGCCCTTTGTTCATCAAGGTGGCCGAATCGATCGTCACCTTCTTCCCCATCTTCCACGTAGGGTGCGCCAGCGCCTCCTCCACCGTGACGCGCCACAGGTCGTGCGCGGGCCGCCGCAGGAACGGGCCCCCCGAGGCGGTCAGGATCAGGCGTCGCAGCCCGGCGCGATCCTGGCCCAGCAGGCACTGGGCGATGGCCGCGTGCTCGCTGTCCAGGGGGAGCAGCCGGGCACCGGAGCGCGCCGCGGCGGCAGCCACCAGGTGCCCGCCGGCCACCAGCGCTTCCTTCGTGGCCAGCGCCACGTCGCGCCCGGCACCCAGCGCGGCCAGTGTGGGTGCCAGGCCGGCGATGCCCACCACCGCCACCAGCACCAGGTCGACGCCGTCCAGCAGCGCCAGCGCGGTGGCGGCCTCCGGGCCACACAGCACGCGCGTGCCGGCCGGGACGGCGTCGCGCAGGATCGCTCCCGCCGCAGGATCCTCGACCGCGACCGCCCGCACGCGGAACCGGCGCACCTGCTCGGCCAGCAGCGCGTGGTGACGCTGCGCCCCCAGCCCGACGACCTCCACGTCCCCGAGCGCCGCGGCCACGTCCAGCGCGGCACGGCCGACGCTGCCGGTGGAGCCGAGCACCACGAGTCGCTTCACCGCAGCCACCCCACGAGATAGTACCCGACAGGGACCCCGAACAGCACCGCGTCGAAGCGGTCCAGGATGCCGCCGTGGCCCGGCAACCAGACACCCGAGTCCTTCACGCCCGCGGTGCGCTTCAGCGCCGACTCCCACAGGTCGCCGACCACGCCGGCGCCCGCCACCAGCAGGCCGGCCACGGCGCCCATCGTGGCCGGCCATCCCACGAGACCGCGCGTCGCCGCGGCCACGACCGCGGCGACC
>CAZGNA010000026.1:3076-23233 GCA_964526945.1 uncultured bacterium | reverse complement strand
CTCCCTTTCCTTGAAGGAGGCTCCCAAGTGCAAACACTACGTCCAAATAGGACACGCTAGGGAGACCGGTACGGAGCGGAGGATAGCGTAAGGAGACGGAGCGGGCACGGCGTAAGGAGACGGAGCAGGCACGCGGCGCGAGGAACATCCTGCGCCGCTGCGGACAGACCGCCTGTGCCCGTGCACCACGTGCACCATATGCCCCCGGGCGGCGCGTCAGCCGGCGCGCCGCCCGCACTCGTGACAGCGCGGGATACGCGCGCTGGCGCCCGGGCGTCGGCCCACGGCGGCCCCACCGGTGTATGGAGCACGACGCCGTCGGCGCATTCCGGGGCGGTTCGCTCCCACGGGGCACCGCCGGGGCGCTGACGCATCCTGCGGCGACGGCGTACCCTGCTCACGCGCTCGGGCCGTCCCTTGGAGACGAGCCGGGGCGTTGACGCACCCCGCGGCGACGGCGTACCGTGCAGCGATTGGGGTACTATAGATCTTGACGTGAGCGGGCTTGGCCTGCGGCGCAAGTTCCTGCTGGCCTTCGTCGGGCTGGCCGCGCTGTTCGCGGCGGTCTTCGGGGTCCTGGCGGCCTCCCGTCTGCGCGCCGCGCTTGGCGAGCAGGTGCGGCTGCGGGCCAAGGTGGTGGCCGAAGAGCTGGCGCGCGAAGCATCGTCGTTCCTGCGCACCCCGGAAGGCCTGACGCCCGGGCCCACCAGCAGCCGCCTGACGCGCCGGCTGGTGGCCGGTACCGTGCTGTACGCGCAGATCTACCGGGACGGCCGCCTGCAGTTCACCGACGGGCGCGCCGATCTGGCCGTCGCCGTCCCGCCGCTCGACCGCCCGATGGCGATCTACACGCGCCGCTCGCCCTCGGGCACGCCCTACCTCGACCTCCTGCGGGCCGTCCCCGAGTTCCCGCTGGAGCGGCAGGTCTTCGTCCGCGTGGGGTTTCCGCTCTCGGACGTCGCCCGCACCATCCGGCGGGAGACACGCATGATCGCGCTGGCCGGAGCGCTGCTGCTGGCCGCGGGCACGCTGGCCGCCGTGGGGCTGTCGCGGGCGATCCTGGGCCCGGTGGAGCGGCTGGCCGCGGGCATTCGCGACGTGCGCCGCGGCAACTACGCCGCCCGCGTGCAGGCGACGACCGGCGACGAGCTGCAGCTGCTGGCCGAGGAGTTCAACGCCATGGCCGCCGCCATCGAGGCGCGCGACCGGGAGCTGGCCCGGGTCAACGAGGCCCTACGCCGGGCCAACCGCATCAAGGACGAGTTCTCGGCGGCCATGAGCCACGAGCTCAAGACGCCCCTGCACGCCATCCGCGCCTATGCCCAGCTCATGCTGGAGGGCATCGACGGCCCGCTCACCGACGCCCAGCGCCGCGACCTGGAGGCGATCCACGCGGCCGGAGACCACCTGCTCCACCTCATCGAGGCGATCCTCCGCTACTCGGCGCTGGAGGCGGGCGGCATCACCCCGCAGCTCGCCGACGTGCCCGCGACCGGGGTCGTCGAGCAGGCGTGCCAGAACGTGGCCCACCTGGCCCGCGCCAAGGGCCTCGGCATCGAGACCCGCATCGACGGCACGGCGACGGCGCGCGCCGACGAGACGATGCTGCGGCAGATCCTGATCAACCTGCTGCACAACGCCATCAAGTACACCGCCCGGGGGAGCATCACGGTGGCCGTGGCGCCCGACGACGGCCAGGTGGTCTTCAGCGTCGCCGACACCGGCCCCGGCATCGCCCCCGAGGACGCCGCCACGGTGTTCGAACCGTTTCGGCGGGCGGGCGACGCGGCCCGCCGCGAGGTGGACGGCATCGGGCTGGGCCTGGCCGTGGTCCGCCGGTACGTGGAGCTGCTGGACGGCCGCATCTGGTTCGAGAGCGGTCCGCAGGGTGGGACGACGTTCTACGTGGCCCTGCCCCGGGGGAGGACGGCATGAGGATCCTGGTCGTCGAGGACGACGCGCGCTCGCGCGACCTCCTGGTGCGCTACCTCACCGCCAAGGGACACCAGGTGATCACCGCGGACGACGGCGGCCGCGCCCTGGCGGCGGTGGCGGCCCACGATCCCGAGCTCGTGCTGCTCGACGTGAACCTGCCGGTCATGGACGGCTGGCGCGTGCTGGAGGCGGTGCGCAAGGTCAGCCGGGTGCCGGTCATCATGGTCACGGTCCACGACACGCCGCAGGACAAGGTGGCCGGCCTGGACCTGGGCGCGGACGACTACATCACCAAGCCGTTCGACCTGCGCGAGCTGGACGCCCGCATCACCGCCGTCGCCCGGCGGGCCTACCCCACCGCGCCCCGGCTGATCCGCGCCGGCGCGCTGACGCTGGACGACGAGCGCAAGGAGGTGGTGGTGCGGGGCCGGCCGGTGGTGCTGTCGCCCAAGGAGTACGAGCTGCTCCGGTTGCTGGCGGCGCGCCCCGGGAAGGTGTTCTCGACCGACGAGATCGTGGCGGCGGTCTGGCCCGACCGCGACGCCGCGGCCGCCGAGGACGTGAAGAAGTACGTGCACATGCTGCGGGCCAAGATCGAGGAGCACCCCGGCCAGCCGAAGGTGATCGTCACCGTGCGCGGGTTCGGCTACCGGTTCGTGCCCCCGGAGCCCGCCGCGCCCGGCGAGCTCAGTGGCCCGTCGGCGCCGTGATCCCCCGGGGCGCGGCGGCCGCCTGCGTCTGGGCATCCACAACCGGGTGCGCCGCCGGCCCACCTGGCCGGCGCGCATGTGCGCACGCTATACTGAAAGACGACCGCGGAGGGGTGCGAGAGCGGTTGAATCGGCACGCCTGGAGAGCGTGTAGGTGGGCGTCGAGCCTGCCTCGTGGGTTCGAATCCCACCCCCTCCGCCACCGCGCGTCGGTCCGGCCCCAGGGGCACGCGACGACGTCGGGGGAGGCCCGGCCCCCGGGCACAGGCGACAACGCCGGGGAAGGCCCGGCGCAGTGGCAGGCCGCCCGGGCGGCGCCGATGAGCGCGGGCCGGGCCCCACGACGCGGACCGACGGGCGCGGAGGACGCATGAGGACCATCACGCACCTGCAGGCCGCGCGGGCATGGGAGGCGCTCCGTCGCACCGTGCGCGGGGCGCGCGACGTGCTGGCGATCGTGCTCGTGGCGGTCGTCCTCGCGCAGCTGGTGATGACCTCGGTGGCGCAGGCCTACCAGGTCGAGCAGTCCTCCATGGAACCCACGCTGCTCCCGCACGACCGCGTGCTGGTCAACAAGCTGGTCTACCGGCTCCGGGCCCCGCGCCCCGGCGACGTGGTGGTGCTGCGCTATCCGCGCGACCCGACCCGCAACTACATCAAGCGGTTGGTGGCAGGCCCGGGTGCGCGCGTCGAGATTCGGGCCGGGCGGCTGGTGGTCGACGATCGGCCGGTGGCGGAGGCCTACCTCAACGGCCTCCAGGACCCGCCGACCGGCGATTGGGGCCCGGAGGTGGTGCCGCCCGACAGCTACTTCGTGCTGGGGGACAACCGGAACAACAGCGAGGACTCCCGGGTCTTCGGGTTCCTCCGGCGGGAGCAGATCGTCGGCCCGGCGATCCTCATCTACTGGCCGCCGCATCGCGCGCGGCTGCTGCCGTAGGGCTCTCCCGGGGATCGCCACCTCCGACAGGACAGGAGACGGGACGGGGATCGCGTCCCGTCTCCTGGAGCCGGCGGGTGGGGGGCGTTACCGGGGCGTGAGGTCGAGCGCTTCGACGACCCGGACGAAGGGGATGCCGGCGGCCCGATTCACCTCTGCGAGGCCAGGATCTGCCCACCGCGCGGCGCACGCCTCGCGCAGCAGGCGGCGGTAGTCTGCCCGCACGCCGACGTCCCCGGCGTCTCCCAGATCCTGCGACGCCAACGTGGATCCCTCGATGTCCGTGAACAGGAAGGTCACGGTGCCGCTCGTCGTGGCCATGGGAGCCCCCAGGACCACAGAGGTCGCCCGCGGGCGTGAGCCGGAGTTCCATTGGGATTCGCTGGACTCCTGCCCGGTACAGGTCGCTGACGGTCCACGCGCCGAGGATCGGGTACCGGCTCGCCCGGGAGGGGCGCGGTGCGGCGGGTCCGTCTGGGGCAGTGGCGCACTCCCGACCACCTTGCCCTGGCGGAGAGCCCGCTTCAAGAGGTGACCAGCACGTTTGCGCCTCGCTGGGCTCGCCCTCCCGACAGGCCCGCGCGCGCTCAGGCGTCCTGCCAGACGACCACCCCGTGCGAGAGCACGAGGCGCGGCGTCGGGCGCATCGCGAGGAAGTTGTCGACCGGGGGAAAAGCGACGAGATGGGCCGCAGCCCCCACTTCGACCCCCCATCCGGGCAGGCCGAGGACCTGCGCGCCTTCGGTGGTGGCCATCGAGAGCACTTCTGCCAACTCATGGCCGCCATACCGGCCTGCCAGCGCGGCCAGAAACGCAACCTCGACCATGTTCCCCTGTCCGTAGGGGAAGAAGAGGTCCTGCACGTTGTCCGATCCGAGGGCCACCGGCACTCCGGCCGCGCGCAGGGAGCGTATCCGGGTCGTTCCCCGCCAGGGCGGATCGGCCGCTCCCGCCCGATCGTCCTGCAGGTAGAGGTTCGTGGCGGGACACGCGACCACCGCGATGCCCGCACCGCGCAGTGCCGCGATCACCCGCGCGGCATCCTCGTCGGGCATCGCGCCCAGCGCGCAACAGTGGCTGGCCGTCACCCGACCGGCCAGCCCCGCGGCCGCCGCACGCTCGGCGAGGTATCCCGTCCACACACCTTGCGCGGGCGGCCCTTCGTCGATGTGCACGTCGAGACGACACCCTGTGGCGGCCGCGAGGTCGACCAGCGCATCGATGGCCCGGCGGGGGTTGGGATCGAGGTTGGGGACGCCGCCGATCAGGTCGGCTCCTGCCGCGACCGCTGCCTCGAGGAGGCGACGCTCCTCGGGGTCGTACGGACTGGCGCCCGCGGGCGGAAAGGCCACGACCTGCACCGTCACGCGCCCAGCGTACTCGTCCCGCAGGGCCAGGAGCGGCTCGAGCGCGGTCAGCCCCACGGTCCGGTCGACATCGGTGTGGGCGCGCACGGCCACGGTGCCGAACTGCAGGAGCTGATCCAGCAGGCGGCGGCCTCGCCGGAGGATATCCAGGCCTGTGTGGTGCGGTTTGATCGCGCGCCACTGCGCGGCGGCGTCCCGCAGCGAGGCCGGCTGCAGGTCTGGACGCCAGGTGTACGCTCGGTTGACGTGCAGGTGCGCATCGACGAAGGCGGGGAGGAGCAGACCGCCATCCAGGTCCACGGCAGGGACGCCACGCTCCCCAGGTCCCAGGTCCGTCTCGAGGTCGGGCCCGAGCCTGGCGACCCGTCCTGCGGCGACCAAGACATCGACGGGGTCGGGGCGCCCGAGCAGGCGAGCCCGGCGGAGCAGCAGCGCAGGCGGCGAGGACAACGGCGTCAATACGAGCGCAGGATCCGACCGCCCGGCCGTGCGACGATCTCCCCGTCCCGGAAGACGACAACGCCCCCCTTGATGGTCACCTTGGGCCAGCCGCGCACCCGCATGCCATTGGCGGGCGTCTTCAGCTTGGAGTACGTGGTGTCCGGACTCACCACACGCTCCTCGTCCATGTCGACCAGCACCAGATCCGCGTCCTTCCCCACCGCAATGGAGCCTTTCCGATCGTCGATGTGGTAGAGCCGGGCGGGATTGAGACACGCGACCTCGACGAGCCGCTCGAGGCTGATCCGTCCCTTGTGCACGCCCTCGGACAACAGCAGGGGCAGCGCCACCTCGATCCCGGGCATCCCTGCGGTAACGCTCCACAGGTCGTCGGTCTCGTGCTTGTCACAGGAGATGTGGTCGGTGCCCACGGTGGCGATCGCCCCTGCGCGTAGGGCGGCCCACAGCCGCTCGCCGTTGGCCCGATCGCGCAAGGGAGGATTCATCTTGCCGATGGCCCCGATGCGGGCTCCCGCCTCCTCGGGGAAGACCGTGAGAAACTGCACCAGCGTCTCGATGATGGGCGGTCGGGTCCGCCACTTCTGCGCCGCGTCGACCCCGTCGGCGGTACTCAGGTGGAGCACCACCATCCGGCACCCGGTGAGCTCGCTGAGGTAGGCAGTGGTGTGGATGTCCGCCACCTCGCAGAACGCCGGACGCCCATCGCTCCAGGCCTGCAGGTCGGTACGCCCTGTGGCGCGCACGGCCGGCAGCGTGTACCGGATGATTTCCACGTCCTCGCAGTGGACCGCGACCAGCCCATCGAACGGCGCTACCTGCTGCATGGTCAGGTAGAGATCGCCGTCGTCGAGCGGTTCGATGTCGAGTTCCGCCACCTCCCGCACCCGGTAGTCGAGGTGGAGCTTGTAGCACAAGACCCCGAACCGCTCCCGGTACTGGGGGATCTCCTCAATATGACGACGGTTCTGGATCTGCAGGTGGACCACCACGTCGCAGTAGGAACGCTCGGCGACCACCTGTTCCCACCGCGGGTAGACCTCGTGGTAGGAGGTCTTCGCGCGGTTGTGGGGCATCATCACCGTCGTGCCGCCGGCGACGGCAGCGGCGCTCGTCTGCTCGACGTCGAGCTCGAAAGGGTAGTGGACGCCCAGGTGGATATGGGGCTCCACGCGGCCCGGCAACAGGTGGCGGCCCCCACCGTCGATGACCTCTTCGGCACGTGGCGGGTCGCCATCGCCCATGGCGGCGATGCGTCCGTCCCGCACCCCCACCCACCCTGCGAAGATCCCTGTCGGGCTGACGACGTGGCAGTTGGCGACCAGCAGATCGAGCGGCCTGGTCATCGCCCCGAGACCTCCGCCGGCGCTCCGATCATCGCCAGGGCCTCCTCCAGCGACACCACCAGGCCGCAGTACTGCGCCCAGACCGCCAACGCCACCTCGTGCCACTCGCGCCGCACCCCGGCGATGGCCTCCCGCACGATCACGAGGTCGTAGTCTCGCATGTAGGCCTCGCGGATCGACGTATCCACGCAGGCGTTGGTGGTGGTGCCGGTGATCAGCAGCGTGTCCCGGCCGAGGATCCGCAGGAGCACCTCGAGCCGCGTGCCATAGAAGGCGCTGAACTTGTGCTTCTCGATCACGTGGCTGCGTTCATCGAGCAACGGTCGCAGCTCGTCGACGATCTGGGCGTCCCAGCTTCCCGGCAGACAGGCCACACGGGCCCGCTTGGCAGTATGGGGCTGGATGCGGTGTCGCGCTCGCGTAGCGTCCTCCGCGAAGTGGATCTGCAGGGTCCAGATGTCCGGGATGCCTGCGGCTTTACACGCCAGCACCAGCCGGCGAATCGGCTCGATCGCCGTCCGGAGCGGGGCGATGTCGACCCCGCTCAGCCCCAGGGTGCCCTGCGGGTGCAGGAACGCGTTCTGAGCGTCGATCACCAGCAAAGCCGTCTTCGTGCGGTCAAGCTGGAACGTCATCGTACCCCCCTTGTAGTGGCGTCGCCGGGCGTTGCAGCTCGGCCGCCAGAATGCGCGCGATGCCTTGCCACTGGCTCTGTCCCACCGTGCGCGGTGCCCGGCCGCCGAGGCCGCGGGCCCAGATCGCCTTCACGCCGCGGGCCGCCGCCGCCTCGAAGTCCACACCGCCGGGTGGGGCGCTCAGATCGATGAGCACCGTCTGGGGGCCCACGCACGCCAGCAGCTCATGGGTGAACAGCCGCACCGGGGCGGTGTTGAAGACGACCGCCATCCTGCCCAGGACGTCGGGCAGCTGCTCCAGCGGGATGGCCTCGCAGCCCATCGCCCACGCCCGGGCACGCTGTACGGGGTTGCGGGCCGCCACGGTGACGTGGGCCTTCAACCCCTGGAGGGTCTGCGCCAGGGTCGGGCCGATCTTGCCGAACCCCACCACGAGGCAGGGGCTGTGGTGCAGGGTGACGTCGGTGTGCTCGATGGCCACCCGGATCGCCCCCTCCGCGATCGCCGGGGCCCGCAGCAGCATGAGGTCTTCCTCGTGTTCGTACTCGTGGAGGCGCAGACCCAGGGCATTGGCGGCCTCTCGCATCAAGTGGCTCGCACGCCCAGTGATCAGGATCCCGCCGGGCCGCATGGGCCGCAGCGTATGGCGATCCACCAACAGCTTCTGCGACGCAGCCGGCGCAAAAAGCGTGCCGTCGGGGGCGGGGAGCGGCACGGGGCAGATGACGACCTCGGCGCCCGCCACAGCCTCCTCGATGGTCTCGCACACCGTCCACCCTTCTGGCGGCTCGTCGGGGAGACCACAGGTGCGGACCGTCGCCCCCGCCCGGACGGCCTGGCGTGCAATCTCGATCTCGCGCCCATCGCCCCCCCCAGCACGGCGACGATCCGTCCGGTCAGCTCCAGGCCCATCCCTCACCATCCTCCAGCACACGGCGGACGCGATCGACTGTCCACCCGCCCATGCCGACCCCGGCCAGCGTTCGCCCTTCGCGACGGTAGTTTCGACCAGTGATGGTGCTCGCCAGCGTAATGACGGCGTCGAGGACCTCGGTGGCCACGCCTGCAGCTCGACCCAGGTCCGCAAGCGGGACCACGCCCATGGGGATGTCCTCGTGCATGTACCGATGCTCCAGCGACGGTGGGGCCTTGATCTCGCGGTTGGGCGCGCTCTCCCGCAGTATCCGCACGTAGTCGCCCGACGCCGCGGCCTCTGCGGTCGTGGAGCCGATGCGGGCGAAGAGCACCGGGAAGGGCGGGACCTCCACGCCCCAGGCGCGTGCCACCGCCAGCCGCTCCCGGTCCAGCGCCGCCAGCAGGCGCCCGACCGCCGGGGTGGCGCCATCGTAGTAGAAGGAGAAGTCTCCCCCCGTGTGTTCGATCCACGCAGCCCCAAGCAGCATGCCCGGCGGGTGCAACACCGCGTTCACGTTGGCGAGCCCGCTGTGCAGGATCGTCGGCTGGGGCATCAGGCCTGCCAGCACGGGCTGCGCGCGCCGGAGGAGCTCGGCGGTGCTGCGTCCCGGGAAGGCGGCCGTCGGGACGTCGCGCAGGATGCTGGTGACCCGCACGCCGCCAGGGTCGGTCTTGCGGCAGATGTAGGTGAGGGTGCCGGTTTCGCCCAGCAGCAGCGGGTCCCGGTACCCGGCATCCCGCAGGTCACGGCAAAATGCCAGGCTGCCGAGCAGGCCGCCGGGGTTCAGGAGGACCGCCTGCTCGGGATGCAGGTGCGGCGCCAGCGCGCGCGCGGCGAAGGCATGGGCCGTTGCGGGAAGACACACCACGATCAGGTCGACGTCATCCACGAGCGCGCCAAGGTCCGCACCCACCCGCACCTGCGCCAGACCTTCGCCCAGAACGCCGCTGTACCGGATACCGCCCTGCCCAGCGACGGCCTCCAGCGTCTGGGGCGTGCGGTTGTACACCCTGACCTCACAGCCGCGGATGGCGAGGTCGGCAGCCGTGGCAAAGCCGCCGTTCCCGCCGCCGACCACTAAGACACGAATCACGACGGGCCCTCGCGGCCGCCTCGCTGTGGCCTGTACGGGTACCTAGGCCGCATACTTCTCGAGCTTCCGCTCGTCCACCTCGACTCCCAGCCCTGGCCCGTCGGGGACGAAGAGCTGGCCACCCTCGTAGCGCAACGGGGCCGTGATGATATCGTCGAGGTAGTAGACACCCGCAATGTCCGTGGGCCCGTCGCCGTTCGGGTTGGGGACGGGACACACCGAGGCCAGCGCCAGGGCCTCCGTCGTCACGCCAAGGTGGAGGTTGGCAGCCACGCCGATGCCCATCTCGATCGACCCGCCGATGTCGCACACTATCCCGCAGGCCCGGGCGATCGCCGCGACCTGTCGCGCGCGGTACAGCCCGCCGGGCTTGGCGTAGTAGAGGCTGATCATCTCCGCGGCACGCAGCTCCCAGAGGCGGAGCACGTCCTGCGGGAACCAGACGCTCTCGTCCGCCATGATCGGCACCGATACGGCAGCCGCGACCTGCGCCAGGGCCTCCATCCCCATGACCGGCTGCTCGTGCAGGAGAATATCCTCAGCCTCCATCTGCCGGGTGATCCGGATCGCCTCCGCGGGCGTCGCGTACCCTTCGTTGGCATCGACGCGGATGCGCACGTCGGGCCCCAGGCGGGCGCGGAGCGCACGCACGAGGGCGACGTCGCGCCGCCCATCCACGCCGGTCTTGCACTTGATCGTGGTCACGCCTTCCCGGCAGGCGGCCTCCGCTTCGCGGAGCGCCGGCTCGGTCTCCATGAGGCCCAGCGAGTGGCAGATCGGGATCGCGTCCCGGAGTTTGCCGCCCAGGAGCTGGTAGACGGGCACACCGGCCGCTTTCCCGGCGATGTCGTGCAGGGCCAGGTCCACCGCGGCCTTGGCGTACGGGTGGCCCTTGATCGCCCGATCCATCAGCTGGTGGCATAGCCCGATGGCGCGGGGATCCTGGCCGCGCAGCACGGGCAGGCAGTAGGCATCCACGACGTGGGCGACGGTCTCCGGGGTCTCGCCGAAGTACATGCCGTGGGCGCCGCCCCAGGTGGCCAGGGCCGGCGCCTCGCCCCAGCCCACGATCCCCGCGTCGGTCTCCAGCCGGAGCACGTAGTGCCGGCCGATGGGGGTGCCGATCTTGCTGGCCCAGTCGTGGGCGCGGCGCGCCGGCAGGCGGACGATGTAGCCGCGGCCGCCCGTGATCTTCACGGCGAGCCCTCCTCCATGCGCCAGATTCGCCGCACGTCGTGCTGGTTCGTGATCACCTGGGCGCCCTCCGATCCCACCACCACCGCCTCTTCGAGCTGCAGGCCGAGGTCCGGCAACACCACGAGCGGCTCGATCGCCAGGACCATACCCTCCTCCAGGGTGGTGTCCTTGTAGCGGCTGATGTAGGGCTCCTCGTGCAGGGTCAGGCCGAGCCCGTGCCCAAGGAAATGCAAGGTCGGCATGCCCCAGGCGTCCATCCGCTCGATGTAGGCGCGGTAGATCGCCTGCGTGCTCACGCCCGGGCGGACCATCTCCAGCGCTAAGTCGCGACAGGTCACGAGGCGCGCCCAGTAGGTCTCAATCTCAGGGCTGGGCACACCAACCACGGCTGTCCGGGCGACGTCACAGTAGTAGTGGTCGACGGTGCCGATCACGTCGATGCGCACCACCTCGCCGCGGCGGATCGGACGCGTCGTCGGTCCCGCGTTCAACATGGGCGAACGCTCACCGGCCGTCACGCTGAGCATCGTCAGTGTGCCTCCGCCGGCAGCTCTGAAGGCCTCGGTGATGATGCGGGCCAGATCGGCCTCGGTCATCCCGTCCCACCAGGTGTGCAGCGCTTCGTAGGCCACCTGCTCGGCGATCCGGCCCGCCCGCGTCAGCCGGGCGATCTCGTCAGGGGTCTTGCACATTCGTAACTGCTCCAGGACTTCATCGACGGGCTCCAGGCCCACCCCGTCGGCGAGCGCCGCCTGCAACCGCAGGAAGTCGTGGTGGTTCAGATACCGCGCTTCCACGCCGACGCGACCCCGGATGCCCCGGGCCCGGATGCGCTCGGCGAGCACGACCATGGGGTGCTCGGTGAACTCGTTGTAGGCCACGATGTGAGGAATGCTGGTGTGAGCACGCGCAAACGTCTCCTCGACGTTGACGACGATCAACTCCAGGTCGCCCTCGGCGGGCACCAGGACGATCGCGTGGCGATGCCGCACTACCTGCTGCGACGGGATCATCACCCCGCTCGTCCAGCAGACGTTTTCCGGCGACATGATCGCCAGCGCGTCCAGCCCATGCTGGCGCATCGCCCTTCGCTGTCGGTCGACGATCTCTGCGCGCACGGCTCACCCGTAGAGGCCAAGATCGACGGGCAGTGGCGCCCGCGGCAGGCCGGCCCGCTCCAGCACGCGCCGCGCGTGCTCGCGGGCCAGCGCGTAGACTTCCTGCTCGTCGACGGTGAGGATTCGACGGTCGCGCATCACCACCCGTCCGTCGACGATCACCGTCTGCAGCGAGGCGGGACTGGCAGAGTACACCAGCGTCTGCACAGGATCCCCGTACGGTACCCAGTCCGCGTCGTTCAGGTTGAAGAGGAGGAGGTCGGCCTTCTTGCCCACCTCGATCGAGCCGATCTCATCGTCCCACAGCAACGCCCGCGCCCCCTCGATGGTGGCCATCCGCAGCGCCCGCGCCGCCCCACCCAGGGCCGGATCCATCCGGGCGTCCTTGAACAGCCCCGCCGCCAGGTACATCTGCCGCATCATGTCCAGCGAACCCGCAGCCGACGGCCCGTCACAGCCCAGCGCCACGGTGATGCCGGCGTCTTGCATCTCCACGTATCGGCCGATGCGGGTGGCGCCCTTCGCCAGCTTAAGCGAGGTTCCGGGGCAGAACGCGACCTTGGTCCCCGCCTCGGCCAGGTAGCCAATCTCGTGGTCCTGCACGGCGACGACATGGGCCAGCACCAGGTTGGGCCCCAGCGCCCCCCAGGCGTGGAGCTGGCTGACCGGCCAGCGGCCGTACGTGCGTTCGCTGAGCTGTGCCTCTTCGAGGGAGGAAGCGATATGGTAGGTGGTGCCCACCCCCAAGCGTTCGGCCAACGCCCGCGCCCCCGCATGGAGTTCCGGCGAGCACGGTTCCTTCCCCTCGATGTTCACCCAGACCCGGATCCGTCCTCCCGCGGCGCCATGGTAGAGACGCACGCACCGCTCCAGCTCCCGGAGCGCCGCCTCGGCGTTGGGGAAGAAATGGTGCTCGATCATCTCCGGCGTCCAGTGTGGCGGCGGGTGGGCCGGAACACGGTCGGCGGCATGCCGCCCCGTGATCGCGCGCACCCCCACGCGGTCGAGCGCCGCAACGACCCGCCCCAGGTCGGTCTGTGCCCCCATGTCCAGGCAGCACGTGGTCCCGGTGCGGATCATCTCGACGCCAGCGAGGAGCGTCGCCACGTACTCGTCCTCAGCACGCATGGCGGCGTAGAGGGGCTTGGCCCAGTAGAAGACCCACGGACGCGTCGAGAGGGTATCGGGGAAGACGCCCCGGGCCAGCTGCTCCGAGAGATGGAGGTGCGCGTCGACCAGCCCGGGCATCACCAGACAGTGGGTCGCGTCGATCACGTCGTCGAAGGCCCGGCCGTGGACGTCGCGGGCGATCTCGTCAGTCGGCCCGATGGCGGCGATCCGATCGTGCTCCACGACGATCGAGTGACGGGTCAGGACCCGGTCATCGGCGTCGACGGTGAGGACCACCTCGGCATTGCGGATCAACAGACGGCTCATAGCACCTCGCTCCGCTCCACCACGCGCCAGGGCTCGCCACGCTCTTGGGGCGCGCGCCCGCACCCCGGCCCTCAGGGCCCGCCGTCGTGCAGCTCGACCCGGTTGCCATCCGGGTCGTACACGTAGATGGAGGTCCCGTAGGTCGCAGTCTGGACCGGCCCCTCGACCGCGTAGCCGGCACCCTGGAGCCGCTCCTGCAGCGTGCGCAGGTCGTGGACGCGGAAGGCAAAGTGGTCGATGGTCCGCGCGCCCGCGGGCCGATCGGGGAACAGGGTCAACCCCAACCCCTGGCGTAGGGCCACCAGCGGCCGGCCGTCGCGCAGCGTGGTGCGCTCCCGCACCGTGCACTCCAGGAGGTCGACGTAGAACCGCTCCGCCGCGGGCAGATCGCGGACGTGCAGCAGGAGGTGGCTCAGGCGTTCAACCATCGCCCGCCCTCGGGTCCTCGTCGCGATCCACCGCCAGGAGGCCGGCGCGCCCCCAGCTCGCGCGCGGTGTCTCGTGAATGATCACGTGCAGGTGGTCGGGCTTGGCCCCCGCATGCTGGATCATGGCCTCCGTGATCGCGCGGACCAACGCCCGCTTCTGCTCCAGACTGCGTCCTTCCCACATCTCGACGACCACCACGGGCACCGTTCCTCTCCTCCCCTCGACACCATCGGGTCACTTCCAGCGGATCACCGCACGATCACATATCTGCACCAGGGACGACGCGCCCACAGCCATCACCATGATGGTCAGGATGAGGCGTAGAGGTGCGTGATCAAGAAGACGTTGGCATACTGGACCAGCAACTGTCCCAAGCCCAGCAGGGCCAGCATCATCTCCCCCACCACCAGGCCTTTCACAGCGTTCACCGCTCCCAGCTGCAGGCCGACCATGATTGCCGGCAACGCCGCTGGCAAGTAGATGTACCGGAAGAGCGCCAGGTCGCCGGCCCCGTAGCTGCGCGCCATCTCCACCAGCGACCGCGGTGTACCTTCCAGGCCCGTGCGCGTGTTCACCAGGACGATGAAAAACGAGAAGAGGAACACCGTGATGGTGACGACCCTCCCGCTGACGCCGAAGATCGCGATCAACACAGGCACGAACGCGGCGAGCGGCGCCGACATCATGAAGTTGATGTACGGATCGAGAACCCGGCCGGCGAGACGATACCGGCCGAGGGCCAGACCCAGGACGATCCCTGCAAGCGCGGCGGACCCAAAGCCCACGGCCAGGGAGGTCAAGCTGGTCTCCACCGCGCGTGGGAGGACACCCTCGCGCACGAGCCGCAGCCAGACCCGGGCTACGGCGGAGAACGTCGGGAGGAACAAGGAGATGTCGAAACGGCCAATCGTCTCCACGGCCAGCACAAGCCCGGCCAGCGCCAGCACCGTCGGCAGACCGCCAGAGACGCCCTCGCGGGGTGCCAGGGATGGTTTCATTGCATCTCCCGCAGAATCCCCCACAGGTCCTCCACCAGTCGGCCAAAGACGGGGCTCGCCCGCGTGCCCCGTGACGAGCGCGGGCGTGGGAGGTCCACGTCGATGACGCGAAACACACGGCCCGGCCGGGGCGTGAGGACGACGACCCGGTCGGAGAGGTAGATGGCCTCGTCCATGCTGTGGGTCACCAGGAGCACGGTCTTGTTCTCCTCAGCCCACAGGGAGAGCAGATCGTCCTGCAGCAGACGTCGGGTCTGCTCGTCCACGGATGCGAACGGTTCATCCATCAGCAGGATCTGGGGGTTCACCGCCAGGGCGCGGGCCAGACCCACCCGCTGCTGCATCCCGCCCGAGAGCTGGTGGGGGTAGTGATGCTCGAAGCCCTCCAGCCCCACTTTGGCGATCACCCGGCGGGCCACCGCTTCCCGTTCGCGCGCCGGCACGCCACGCAGTTCCAGCCCGAACGCCACATTGCGCAGTACCGTCGCCCAGGGGAGCAGGGCAAAGTCCTGGAAGACCACGGCGCGATCAGGCCCCGGGCCGGTCACGGTGACCCCGCCGATCTCGACCGAACCGCCATCCGGAGGCACCAGCCCGGCCACGATCTTCAGCAGGGTGGTCTTGCCACAGCCGCTCGGCCCGATGATCGAGACGAACTCACCGGCGGCAACGGAGACGCTGACCTCGGCCAGGGCCCGGACGGGGCCGAAGGACTTGGAGACCCGACGGATCTCGATCCCCAGAGGCTGCGTCCGCGTGCGCTCCGCCGGCAACACCCGCGCCATGGGCCTCCCGGTCCTCACCGCCGCCAGTGCAACCAGCGGGCCTCCACCCGCTGGACACCCGCCAGGACAGCCAGGGCCACCACGAGAATGCTGAGCACCACGGCGAACATGTGCTCGAAGTCGAAGGCGGCGCGGAAATCCACGATCAGACGCCCCACGCCGAAGGGCGCCAGCAGCAGTTCTGCGACCACCAGCCCGATGAACGCTCGAGCCAGACCGTAGCGAATCCCGGTGAGAACCATGGGCAGGGCGCTTGGCACGACCACGGTGCGCACGATCTGCCCCCATCGCGCGCTGAACGCACGCGCCATCTCCTCCAGCCGGGGGTTCACGTCGCGCACCCCTCCGTAGGCATTGCTGGCGACGAACGGCATGCTGAAGATGAACACGATCAGGGCTGAGGAGACGACGTTGACGCCGGCCGTGAGGATCACCAACGGTACGAGTGCCGTCATGGGCATGGCAATGGCAAGGTCCAGATACACCCGGGCCAGGCGTCCCAAGGGCCGGACCAGGCCCATGATCAGGCCCAGGGGGACTCCCACGGCCACGGCTGCCCCGTACCCCAGCACGAGCGACTGCGCGCTCACCGCCAGCGCCCGGGGCAGCAGGCCCCGGCGGACGAGATCGACGGCTGCCCCGAGCGTTCCCGTGGCGGTGGGGAAGCCAAAGGCAATCGGCGCCCGGCCGGCCCACTCCCACACCACCAGGAAGGCCGCCAGCACGCCGGCCCGGAGCGTCCATACCGTGATCTCGTCACGCGCCGCCCTGCCGATGCCGACCACCCCACCGCGGATGGACCGCTACCGCCGGCCCAGCTCCTGGAGCACCGCTTCGAGCGGTTCCCGGACGAAGAAGACGCCGGGTCTCCACTTCATGGCGGGACCGCTCAGGTTTCCGGCGGTCACCTGGAACTGGATGTTGTCGATCGCGCCCCTCCCCGTCAGCCGGTCGATCCCCCCATTGGGGTCGAAGACGCGCAGGACGTCGCGGATCTGCGTTTCGAGCTCCGCGGGCGGTACCGCCTTGAGGTGGTCACCCCGCTCCCGGATCCAGTAGCTCGGGTCCTGCAAGCCGCGGCGGTAGGATTCTAGCACGCGCTTGACCACCAGCCGGACCAGCTCCGGTTGGCGTTCCAGCGTGTCCCGGCGGACGATGAGGTAGAAGCTGGAGACGGGCAACCGGGTCATGTCGAGCAGGATGTGGAACTGCCCTGGGGCGCGACGCATCACCACGCCCGCAAAGGAGAGGTCCATGGTGGCAGCCCGCACGGACCCGGCCAGCAGCGCCTCCGCCCGTGCAGCGGACCCGGCAGGCATGTACAGGAACTGCGGCTCGACGGTGGGGAAGTCGCGCGCCAGGAAGAAGTCGAGCAGCACTTTCTGGGTCGAGCGGGCGGAATGGGAGGCGACCTGTTGTCCGTGCAGCGCCGCGACGCTGGGAATGTCGCGTCGTGCAATAAGGACAAACTCCGGCAGGGCCAGCTCCATCACCGCGACGACCGGCGCGCCCCGCTCCACTGCCGGGAAGAAGGCGTGGAACCCCGTCCCAAACTGCCCATGGCCCTGGGCCACCGCTAGGACGGCAGCTTCGCTTTCGCGCAACTCGCGTACCTCCACGTCGATCCCGTCCTGCCGCTTGAGCAGCTCGAACCCCACCAGCATCGGCAAGTTGATCGGCCGGTTCACCGTGGTGATCACGGTGATCTTGCCGCGGGTCGGCGCCGCGTGGCCAAGGCCCCCCTGCATCCCGAGGAGAAGCACCAACGTCAGGGCCCCGACGAGAACGGCACGGCGTGCTCGTATCCTCATGCCCATCGCGTCACTCGCCTCCTCTCTCCCGATGTGGTCATCCTGGTTCGTGCAACGGCCACCGGGCTCACGGGGCCGCGAAGGGTCCTCCCCCGAGCCTCCCTCACCCGTAGGGCGCGCACCGAGCCCATCGTCGACTGGAGATGGCGGCCCATGGCCGCACCGGCCCGCTCGCTGTCCCCCTCGTGGATGGCCCGTAGGATTTCACGATGTTGGGCCACCGAGCGCTGCGCCCGCCCGGGGAGCGCCAACACCGCACGCCGGTCCCCGAAGACCTGATTGATGGACCGAGAAAGGCGGAGCAGGTACGGATTGCCCGCCAGCTCCGCCACCAGGGCGTGAAACTCGAGGTCGGCTTGCTCCAGCCCAGACAGGTCCGGTCCGACGAGGGCAGCGGTCATGCGGGTGAGGGTTTGCTCCAGCGCCTGCAGCCGCTCCCGCGCCCCCGGCGCCTTCCGCCGCACCGCCGCTGCCGCCAGCGCCGCCGATTTGACCTCGAGGGCCTCCCGCACCTCCAGCACCGCCAGCACGTCCTCTCGGTGGGCATGGAGCCAGGGCAGCCAGTACGCCGGATCGTCCCGTGTGCTCGCGTGGTCGGCAACGAAGGTACCGACGCCCTGGCGAACGCGGAGAAATCCCAGGGCGGCGAGCGCTTGCAAGCCCTCGCGGACGGTGGGACGGCTCAAGCCAAATGCGGCGGCGAGCTGCGCCACGGAGGGCAGGCGCTGGCCCGGGGCCAGGCGCCCGTCCTGAATCATCTTCTTGATCTGCTCGGCGACCTGCACGGCACCCTTGCCCGGATGGATCGGGTGGAATCGCCGCGTCACTAGCTGCTGGCCCAGTGCCACGCCCGGCCGGCCTCGCTGTGTCCTCAAACTCATCAGATGACCTGATCTGTATCATGCTGATTCTTCACGGGCAGGAACCGTTCCTGCACGAACCGGACCGGCAGGCGCCGACCCTTACGCTCCCGGGCGGGAGGACAGGCTCGCGCTCAGGGCCCGCCAGTGCGCCGCATCGGTGGCCTCCCGCGGCGTGGCCGCCGGGGCCCATGGCGCACCCGGGCTCTGAGGAAGAGGTAGTTACCGGCCTGCCGGACGCTGATCAGGACAAGGCGGGGGGCTCCTCCGGGAGCAAAGCCGACTCCTTCCACCAGGCACGGGCGCTGGCGATCGGCGGTGCCGCTGCCCACCAGGAGGGGACAGATGGTGAGAAACTCCTCGTCGACACAGTCGGCGTCGAGGAGCGAGCCATACGTCCTGGCCCCGCCTTCGCAAAGGAGGGTGCGGACCCCGTGGCGCTGGCGGAGGAGTGCCAGGAGCCGACGGACGTCGACCCGCTCAGCGCCCAGGCGCACGACTTCGACCTGGCCGCGGCGCGCCAGGGCGCGAGCAGAACCTAGTCCCCGCGACGTCGTGGCCACGAGGACCGGGAGGCCTCTGCGCACGACAGCCGGATCGGCAGGGAGGTCACCCCGCTCGGAGAGGACCACACAGAGCGGCATCCGTGGACGTCCCTCCGCACGACGGAGGGCCGCAAACGCTGCCGCATCCTTCGGGAAGATGGCTTCCGCCGTCCACAGGTGCGTGGGGGAGAGGCGGAAGGTGGTCTCGCCCACCATGACGGCATCCGCTCGCGCCCGAAGCAGTCCCATGAGCCAGCGATCATGCCTGTTCCGCTGGGTGATGTCCGCCGCGCCGGTGTGGCCAGGCAGGTTGAACGAGATCCGCCCGTCGTGGGAGACGGCGAAGTTCACGAAGACGTAGGGACGATCGCCGGCCTGCGGCAACCGCCAGTCGCCCCCGTAGACGGCGCGAAAGGAGGCCGGTAACGACACCCCGGCTCCGCCGCCCCGGTCGAACAGGACGGCAAAGGGCGTGCCGGGGCCGGCAAGGGCGCTCACAAGCCCTGGCTGCGGACGCGCCCGAGGTCTTCGGGTGTCCGGGCGATCACGGCGATGGGGGTGCCCACCGGAACGGCACGATCCTCAGGCACCAGGATGCGTGCGACGATGCCGGTCACCGGCGACGGCAACTCCACGTTGGTCTTCTCGGTCTCGACGATGCAGAGCACCTCGCCCTCGCGGATGGCGTCGTCTTCCTCCACCATCCACTCCACGATGCGGCCCTCCTCCATGGTCAGACCCCACTTCGGCATCAGGACGACCTCCGCCATGGTTGCCACTGCTACCCCCGCGCGGTGCGCACGACCGCCCGGATGGCCTCCGCGATGCGCGCCACGGAGGGGAGCACGGTCTCTTCCAGCACCGGGGCGTAGGGCACCGGCGCGTTCAGACCGGCTACACGGACGATTGGGGCGCGGAGGAGGGAGAAGGCGTCCTCCGCCACGCGCGCGGCGATCTCGGCACCCACCCCCGCGCGGCGCGGCGCTTCGTGAACGATGACGAGTCGCCCGGTCTTCGCCAGCGATCGCTGCAGCCCGGCCATATCGAAGGGAACCAGGGAGCGCGGATCCCAGACCTCGACCGAGACGCCCTCCGCTTCCAGGGCGGCCGCAGCGGTCAGGGCGCGCGGAACCATGGCCAGGTAAGCGACGACGGTGACATCGGTTCCTGCGCGCACGACGCGTCCTTCCCCCAGCGGAACGGTGTACTCCCCGTCGGGAACCGGCCCTCGGGTGTTGTAGAGGAGCTTGTGTTCGAAGAACAGCACCGGATCTGGGTCGCGGATCGCTGTCTTGAGCAGGCCTTTGGCGTCCTCCGGTGTGGACGCGGTCACCACCTTGAGGCCGGGGGTATGCACAAACCACGCCTCCAGGCTCTGGGAATGTTGCGCTGCCGTCGCTCCGGCGGTGCCGGTCACCATGCGGATGACCAGGGGGATGCGCGCCTGCCCGCCGGTCATGTAGCGCAGCTTGGCCGCCTGGTTGACGATCTGGTCCATCGCCAGGGTGACGAAGTCGCCGAACATGATCTCCACCACCGCCGGCACCCCGCCCAGCGCCGCGCCCAGCGCCGCGCC
>CAZGNA010000026.1:0-2976 GCA_964526945.1 uncultured bacterium | reverse complement strand
ACATGATCTCCACCACCGCCGGCACCCCGCCCAGCGCCGCGCCCAGCGCCGCGCCGACGATGGCCTCTTCGGAGATGGGAGTGTCGAGGACCCGCTCCGCCCCAAACCGCGCCCACAGGCCCTGCGTCACCGCGAACACCCCACCGGACTCGCCAATGTCCTCGCCCAGGAGAAGCAGTGCGGGATCACGGGCCATCTCCTCTTCGAGGGCCTCCCGGATCGCCTGCGCGTAGGTCAGCTGACGCACGGCTGGGTGCACCCGTGGCGTGTCCGGATCATTGGAGGGCGAGCCCCCGTGGGCCTCGGCGTAGACGTCCTCCAGGGCGTCTGCGGGGGCGGGCGGCTCGGCCCGCATGGCGAAGGCTACGGCCGCGTCGAGCCGCTCCTCTACGCCGCGGTCCATCCGTTCCAGGTCGGCCGCTCCGAAGACGCCTGCCGCAAGCAGACGCGCGCGGAACGTCACGAGAGGATCGCGGGCCTGCCAGGCCGCCACCTCCTCGGGCGAGCGGTAGCGGCCCATGTCCCCCTCGTAGTGGCCGCGCAGTCGGTAGGTCTTGCACTCCAGCAGCGTCGGGCCCTTCCCGCCACGGGCCCTCGCTACCGCCGTGGTCGCCGCGCGCAAGACGTCCAGCACATCGTTGCCGTCGGCGATCAGCCCCGGCATGGCGTACGCTGCCGCCCGCGCGGCGACATCGCGGATAGGCTGATGTTTGTGCTGCGGGGTGAACTCGCCGTAGAGGTTGTTCTCGCACACGAAGACGACGGGAAGCCGCCACAGCATGGCCAGGTTCAGCGACTCGTGGAACGCACCCTGGTTCGACGCCCCGTCCCCGAAGAAGGCCACGGCGACACCGGGCGGGGCGCCGGCCAGCTGCGCCCGGCGCCGCAGGGCCAGTGCCAGCCCAACCGCGATGGGGATACCGCCCCCGACGATGCCGTTCGCACCCATGATGCCGAGCTCCAGGCTGGCGATGTGCAGAGATCCCCCTTTTCCGCGGTTGTAGCCCTGGCGACGGGCGAAGAGCTCCGCGAACATCTTCCCCGGGTCTGCCCCTCGGGCCAGGATGTGCCCGTGGCCCCGGTGCGTGCTGGTCAGGCAATCCTGCGGCCCCAGGGCCGCGCAGACGCCGACCGCCACCGCCTCCTGCCCGATGTAGGGGTGGAGGAAACCAGGGATGTGACCGGCGACGCGCAGCTGGGCAGCCCGTTCCTCGAAGCGCCGGATGAGCCGCATCTGCGTGTAGAGCCGCTCCAGGAAAGCTGGCGCATAGACGATGAGCGGGTCCATCGCCTCACGCTCCCGTCCGCACGAAGCGGTCGGCGAAGTGCGCGCGGATCGCCTCCACCGCCTCGGCAGAGCTGCGCAAAGGCTTCACCTCGAAGACGAGAGTGCCGGCGAACCCCAGCTGGTGGAGGTGGCGGTTGAGGTTGGTGAAGTTGATCTCGCCGGTCCCCGGCTCGTGGCGGCCCGGCACGTCGGCCACGTGGACGGCCGCGACACGGTGCAGGCACCGCTCCAGCGTGGCCATCAGGTTGCCCGCGGCCAGCTGCTGGTGGTAGTAGTCATAAGCCATCAGCAGGTTGGGGTGATCGACCGCTTCCACCATCCGCAGGCACCGATCGGCGGTATCGAGGAGGTAGCCCGGGACGGCCACCGGGTTGATCGCCTCCAGGAGGAGGACGATGCCCTCGCGCTGGCACAGGTCCGCCGCCCGCCGGAGGCCGTCCACCGCGTTCGCAAACGCCTCCTCCAAACTCACCGGTTGCGTGAGGGGCGCCAGCGACCCGTCGGCCCGAATCTCCTGTACGAAGGCGTGGAGTGCCCGGCACCCCACCCGCCGGGCGCAGGCCACCGACTCCGCCAGGCCGTCGAGGTTGCGGTCATGCTGGGCGCGGTCTGTCAGCGAGAAGCGGCGGTTGCCGAAGAACCCGGTGATGGCCACCCCGGCCCGCGCGGCGGCTTCCCCCAGCGCGTCCATGTCCTTGTTCCGCCAGTCCCAGAACTCCACCCCGTCGAACCCCGCCCGGGCCGCCGCCTCGACGCGTTGGGGTAGCGGCAGCTCCGTGAACAGGAACTCGATGGACGCGGACAACCTTGCAGGCGACGTGGCCATGGCTGGCTACCCCTTCAGCCCCGATGTGCTCAGGGTGTTCACGATCTCGCGCTGGGCGCCCAGGAACAGCGCCACGGCAGGCACCGTGGCCAGGGTCGCGGCGGCCATCAACGGCCCGAAGAGCGTGCCGCCTTCGGCGCTGGTGAAGCGGGCCAGCCCGACCGGCAGCGTCGTGGCAGCGTCCCGGGTAACGAGCAACGGCCAGAAGTACTCGTTCCAGCTCTGGATGAAGAACAGGATCGCCAGGGCGCCCAGCGCCGCCCGGTTGACCGGCACCACCACCCGCCACAGGATCTGCCACCGGGAGGCCCCCTCGATCGCCGCCGCTTCCTCCAGGGAGGCGGGAAACGCCAGGAAGTGCTGCCGCAAGAGAAAGATCCCGAAGGCGCTGGCCAGGTGGGGCGCGGCGACCCCGACGGTAGTGTCGAGCAACCCCAGCTGGGAGATCAGCAGAAAGTTGGGGATCATGGTGATCTGGAATGGCACGAGCATCGTCCCGACGGTGAGCAGAAACAGGCCGTCACGCCCGGGAAACCGCAGGCGGGCGAAGGCGTAGGCCGCCAGGATACTGGACAGCAGCTGGCCCGCCACGGTCAGCGCGGCGACAAGCAGGCTGTTGGCGAAGTAGCGCAGCATGGGGACGCGGGTCCACACGTATCGGAAGTTCTCGAGCGTGGGCGCCGCGGGCCACAAGGTCAGGGAGCCGTAGAGATCTCGTTCCGTCTTGAACGCCGTCGTCACCATCCACAGCAACGGAAAGACCTGGAGCGCAGCGGCGCCGAACACCACAACGGCGGCGAGCGTGGGATGAACCCAAATCCGGCGGCATTGAGGTAGCGCTGATAAGAATGCCGACACGTCG
>CAZGNA010000025.1:0-23302 GCA_964526945.1 uncultured bacterium | reverse complement strand
GCCCGCTGGCCTCGGCCAGCGCGGTGGCCACGGTCCGCACCGGCGCCGGCGGCGCGCCGCGCTGGTCGACCGCCTCGCGCTGCTGCGCGCCGGCGAAGTTGTGCACCCACAGCAGCGCTTCGGCACCCTCCTCGGCTACCGGGCAGCCGGCGGCGTCCAGGTGTGCCATCACCGTCTCCTCCAGCGGTGCGGGCTCGTAGCGCGGGATGCTGCGCCGGGCTTCAGGGTAGGTGTAGCGCACGGCCACCCGGGGCGCGCGGCCGGCCGTGTCGTTGGCCAGCCGCGCCAGCAACCGCGCGTTGAGCTCGTCGGCACCTGCGGAGATGTGCACCCGCGGGCTGCCCAGCCGCGCCCGCAGGCGCCGCAGCACCGCCAGGTCGGCGCGGGGGAGCCCGTAGGGCTCCGCGTCGTCCTGGCCGATGAGCAGCGCGCGCAGCGTGCCCTGCGCGGCCAGCAGCATCAGCTCGACGTTGAGGAGCAGCTGGCGGCGACGGCGGCGCAGCAGGTCGTCGACCACCGGCGCGGGCACCGTCTCCAGCGCGCGCAGCGCGTCGCGGACCCTCGCCTCGTCGCCCGTCTGCTCCCCGGCGTCCAGCCGGCTGGAGTACAGCCGCAGCGCGTCGCCGTGTGGCCCCCAGTACGCGGGTTCTTCGTCGGCGCCGCCGGTGGGAATGCGCGGGTTGACGGCGCTCAGGTAGGTCGGCACCCGTCCGGCCAGCCGCACCAGGCGGTCCAGCCGCGCCCACAGGGCCTCCAGCGGGTCGACCGACAGGCGCGAGGCCACCAGCCCGCCGTGCAGGAGCACTTCGGCGGACGCCACCAGGGCATCGGCCGAGGCCGCCTCGCGCTCCACCCACCGCCACAGCGCGTCCAGGTCGGCGGGCTGCCGGCGATGTCCCAGCAGCTCCCGCGGCGGCGTGGCCCACGGGACGCCCAGCAGCGGCAGCAGGTCCAGCACGCCCTCGCGCGTGGCGGGCCGGTCGTCGAGCGGCACGAAGAGCAGGCGGTTCACGTCAGGCGCCACCGCCGGCCAGGCGTCCGAAGCGAGGGCCGCGGTCCGGCACGCCGCGCGGACCGTTCACCGCAGCGCTCCCGCCAGGAGCCCGCGCACGAAGTACCGCTGTGTGAACAGGAACACCACCACCACCGGCAGCGTCATCAGCACCGCGCCGGCGGCCACCGCGCGCGTGCTGTGGGCGAACAGCCCCGACAGGTACAGCAGCCCCACGGCCAGCGGGTACTTCTCGGGCGATTTCAGCACCACCAGCGGCCAGAGGAAGGCGTTCCAGTGGGCGACGAACTCGAACAGCGCGAGCGTCGCCAGCGCCGGTCGCACCATGGGCAGCATGACCCGTCGCCAGATGGTCCACTCCGAGGCCCCATCGAGCCGCGCGGCGTCTTCCAGGTCCGCCGGCACCGCCAGGAACGCCTGGCGCAGCAGGAGGATGCCAAAGACGCTCACCGCACCCGGCAGGACCACCCCCGCGTAGGTGTCCACCAGGCGCAGCCGCAGCAGCGTCACGAAGTTGACGATCAGGCCGATGTGCCCGGGCAGCATCAGCGTCGCCAGCAGCAACCCCGTGATCAGGCGGCGCCCCGGGAACTCCATGCGGGCCAGCGGGTAGGCCGCCATGGCGCACAGCGTCACCTGCAGGGCCACCCCGGCCCCGACCAGCACCAGCGTGTTGGCGAAGAACCGCGGAAGCGGCATCGTCTGCCAGACGGTGGCGACGTGGACCAGTGACGGCGGCCACGGCCACAGCGCCGGCGGGAAGCCAAAGACCGGGCCGCGGGCCCGCAGCGCCACCGCCGCCAGCCACACCAGCGGGAACGTGGTGAACACCGCGAGCGCCACCAGCCCGGCGTAGCGCACCACCAGGCTCGGGTACCGGGCACGGCGGGACAGCGCGTCAGTAATAGGTCCACCCCCCGTACCGGAACAGCCGGAAGGTCACCGCCGAGAACACGAGCACGGCGGCCGCCAGCACCACGCCCAGGGCGGCGGCGTAGCCCAGGTCGAGCTGCTGAAACCCCTTGTCGAACATGTAGTAGAACATGGTGTACGTCCGGAACATCGGCCCCCCGCCGGTCATCACGTAGATCTCTTCGAAGACCTTCAACGCCGCAATGGCGCTGATCGTCGACGCCAGCAGGATCGACGGCCGCAGCAGGGGCAGCGTGACCCACCGGAAGACCTGCCACCGCGTGGCGCCGTCCACGGTCGCCGCTTCCTCGTACTCCGGGGAGATCGCCTGCAGCCCCGCCAGGTAGATCACCATGTAGTACCCCAGGCCCTTCCACAGCGTGACGAACATGACGGCAAACAGCGCCAGGTCCGGGTGGCCCAGCCACGCCACCGGCCGCGCGAGCACGCCCAGGCGCACCAGGACGAAGTTCACGAGGCCGTCCTGCTCGTACAGCCACCGCCACAGCAGCCCGGCCACGACCATCGACGTCACCACGGGCAGGTAGTACGCCGCGCGCAGCCAGGCGATCCCCCGCAGCGGCACATTCACCGCCACCGCGAGCCCGATGGACAGCGCCTGGAGCACCGGCACCACCAGCAGGTACTTCAGCGAGTTCCCCAGCGCGATCCAGAAGAACCGGTCGGCCGCCAGCGCCCGAAAGTGCGCCAGCCCCACGAACCGCGGCGGCGAGATCGCGTCGTAGTCGAACAGCGCCAGCAGGGTACCGACGGCCACCGGGTAGAACGTGAACAGCCCCAGCAGCGCCAGCGCGGGCGCGAGGAACAGGTAGGCCGTCGCGGCACGGCGCCAGCGGCGCGCGGCGACGGTCACCGGGACGCCGGACCGGGGGCGGCCGGGGGCTCCACGACGATGGCGTCCCCGCGCCGGATCCACCCCTCGCCCGTCGTGGCCACGACCCGCGCCAGGACGCCCCGCCGGCCGCGGAGGGCGTCGCGCAGGGCATACGGGTCGGGGACGCCCAGGTACCGCCCCACCACCTCGCACGGCTCGCAGGGCATCGTGACCTCCAGTGTGGCCTCGCCCACCCGCAGCCGCGTGCCCGGCGGCAAGCGGTCGAGCCCGGGCAGGTCCACGGTGAGCTGCTCGCGCAGCCCCCCAGGCGGCAGGTGCAGCGCGGCCAGCGTGCTCCGGTCGACGAGCAGGACCTGCCGCGCGGTGTCGGGCCGCCCCTTGCCGTGCACGTCGCCCTCGAGGCCGTGCCCGACCAGCGCCCGGGCCTGCGGCACGGGGTCGGGTGGCTGGCGGTGCGCCCGCAGGAGGTAGATGCCCAGGACCTGCCCGGAGGAGGTCACGGCCGCCTCACAGCCGCGCGTTCCACTCGGCCACCGCCCAGTCGAGGGCCGCCTGGGGCGTGCGCCGGCCGTAGAACGCGCTCTCGATCGCCTCGCGGAAGATGCGGAACAGGTCGCCCTGGTGCGGCACGACCACGCTGAGGTCGCGCGCCAGGGGCAGGTCGGCGGCGGCGACCCGACGCGCCACGGCTTCGGGATCCGCGCCGCCCTGCCGGAAGAACGGGTCGGCCGCCGCACGCCGCGTCGAGGGGAAGACCACGACCCGCCGGCTGAACGCCAGCTGGTTCTCGTCGTTGGCGACGTACAGCGCGAACGCCACCGCCTCGCGCACGTGCCGGCTGGCGCGGGGGACCGCCAGCGTCATCGTCGCCAGGTGCAGCGTCTGCCCCCTGCCCTTCGGGTAGGGCGCCACGCGCGTCTGGGCGTAGACCTCGGGGTTGTCGGTCTTCACCCGCAGCAGGAACTGCGGGCCGGTGATGAGCATCCCGAGCCGCCCGGCGCTGTAGCGTTCGGTGGCGCCCAGGTACCCGCGGCGCAGCGTGTCCTCGGGGAAGTAGTCCTGGCGGAACAACGCCACGTAGCGCGCCAGGTAGGCCACGTGGGCCGCGGAGTTGAACACGGCGCGCCGCCCGTCGGCGCTGAGGATCGGGAGGCCCGCTTCCTGGAAGCGGTGCAGCATCCGCACCCCCTCGACGTTGGGCATGAACCCGTAGATGCCGGTGCGGTCCTTGATCTGGCGGGCGTGCGCGATCATGGCGTCCTCGGTCGCGGGCGGGCGCTGGGGGTCCAGGCCCGCCCTGCGGTAGAGGGCGGCGTTGTAGGCGACGACGTTGGGCACCACGTACCAGGGCACACCGTAGGTGCGCCCATCCAGCCGCGCCGAGCGCCACAGCCCCTCGAAGTACCGCGCGCGGACCTCGGGCGGCGTCGCCGCGTCCATGTCGACCAGGGCGCCCCGCTGCGCCAGACGGACCGTCATCTCGGTGTTGAGGTTCACCACGTCCGGGGGCACGCCACCGGCCAGGGCGGCGAGCAGCTTCTGCTCGATGGCCTGGAACTGCACGTCGACCCAGCGCACACGGACGCCCGGGGTGGCCCGTTCGTAGGCCGCGATCATTGCGCGGACGTAGTCGGTGAAGAACGGCTGGAGCGCGATCGTCCAGAACTCCAGCGTGGCCTCGGATGTCGCGGCCGCCGGTCCGGCCACGGCGAGGACCAGCGCGAGCAGCAGCACGCTGCCCGCCGGCACGCGGATGCGGCCCCGCCGCGCGGTGGCCCGCACCGCGCCTGACAACGGCATGCCCGGGCCCCGGCTCATCGTCACGCTGGTTCGGGCGCCCGCGCGGCCAGTCCTGCAGGCCGCCCCGCACAGCGCGCGGCAGCCCGTCAGGCGGGCGTGGCGTCCAGGACGTGGAAGGTGGCCAGGCGCCCGTCGGCTGCGGGCTGCCACTCGATTGTGATGGGATGCGCGAACTCCGGAGCCAGGCGGCCGTGCTCGACCCAGTAGCGGCCGCGGGCGTCGCCGGCGAGCGCGGGGCCGGCGCGCACGACCAGGCGCAGGGGCCCGTCGACGACGCGCACCTCGTCCAGCACCGGGAGCGCCCGCAGGGCGGCCTCCACCGCCACCCGCACCGGGCCGGGCGGCGTCGGCCGGATGTTCACCAGGGCCACGTTCCGGCGCAGCGGCCCGATGATCTTCACGTTGGCCAGCTCGGCAGGCCAGCCCACCGCCGCCAGGATCTGCAGCAACACCTCGTTGGCCTCGGCCACCGCGCGGCCGTGGTAGTCGGGGTTCACCAGCGGCTTCAGCAGGTGCTTCAGCTTGCACCCCTCGCGGCCGGGCGCCTCCCCGATGCGCGGGATCCGCAGGCCGAGTTCGGCGGCCAGCGCGCGGATCTGCGGCTTGTCGAGGTCCAGCAGGGGCGCGTAGAAGCCGTCGTGCACCTTCAGGCCGCGCTGCCCCCAGGTGTCGCTGCGGTTGGAGCCCGTCAGCACCAGCCGTCCCCGGGCGGCAGCCCGCACCAGCCCCAACTTGATCTCCCGGGTGCAGCGGTTGCACGCCGGGCCGGCGCGCTGCACCACGTGCTGGAGCCGCTGGCCCAGCAGGCAGCGCTGCGCCAGCCCCAGCTGCTCGGCCATCTCCAGGACGATCTCGTTGCCGCGGCGGTAGTTGTAGGCGCCCATGTTGACCGTGACCAGCAGCACCGACGGCGCCCCCAGCGCCTCCTTCGCCAGCGCTGCCACGGTCGACGAGTCGAGCCCGCCGCTGAACGCGACGACCACGGGGCGGCCGCCGGTCACCTCGCGGATCTCGTCGATCAGCCCGGCGGCAAGCGGTGAGCGGGCGGTCAGAGCAGTAGTCATCGCGCTTCCATTATAGACACAGGCGCACAGACGTCTCCACGAGCGTCCCCATGTGCGTCTCTGCGTGCGTTTCTGCCCATGCGCCTCCAAATGCGCCTCCATGGGCGTCGCCGTCAGCGTCTCCATGCGCGACCAGCGCCTCCAGGGACGGCGTCTCCATTGGCGCCTTTCGAGCTCTTCCGCGCGCACGTCGGACCAGCCGGCGCTGGCGAGCTGGATCCCGTGACCGCCCGGTTCGAGCGACGTGAGGCGGCAGGAAGTCGGGGCCGCGATGCGAAACACGCTGGGCGCAGGTGCGCCGCGCGCGCGTTTCCGCGCGAGGGAATGCTGCACGTCAGGTGGTGCCAAGCCCACCGGGCGCGCGTGCTCGCAGGGCACGTGCGCACTTCGCCTGCAGGAGGCGTCCATGAGCACACCGCCATCGGACCAGTCGAACCGCCTGCTCGCCGCGCTCGCCTACCCCATCTGGCTGGTGGCCCTCGTCATCGTCGTCAGCGACCTCAAGAAGGACCCGTTCATGCGCCACCACGGCTGGACGGCCCTCTTCTGGGGGATCGCCTGGTTCGCCCTCTGGGTCATCGCCACGATCCTCTCCGGGATCCCGTTCCTGGGGTTCTTGATGGGCGTGCTCACGTTCCCCGTGCTGTGGCTAGCCTGGCTGATCCTGTCGGTGTACTACGCCGTGCAGACGTATCAGGGCAAAGGGTTCACGATCCCCCTGGTCAGCGACTGGGCGAAGAAGTACGCGACGTAGCGACAGCGGCCGGGCGTCCTGTCCACCCCCGCCTGCAGGCGGCGCGGCCTCGGACTCCGCCCCGCGCGGTTGGCCCCACGGCTGCCGGGCCGATTGCGTCGCGCAACAGCTGTGACGGCCAGCGGCCGCTCCGATGGCCCCCGAGCATGCACGGGCCGTGGGGCGCCTCCCGCACCGCTGCGAGCTCAGGGACGCTCCTGGCGCGCGGGGCCGCCGCCGGCCGCCGGTGGCGACGGGGACGGTGTCGGGGCGCCGGCGGGTGCCGGCACCAGGTGTGGATCGGCCCAGATGACGCCCACGCCCCGGGTGTAGAACGGATCCGTCGCCCTGGCGACCAGCTCCAGCTCGACGACGCCAGCGACGTCGACGTCGATCACGTCGGGCGCGTCGCCGGCGCGCTTGGGTGTGCCCGCAAACAGCGTGACCCCGTCGCCCCGCACCTCGAACGACGCGGTGACCTCCGGGGGCGCACCGTCCTCCAGGCCCGCCCGCGCGCGGAAGCGCGCGTACCGGCCTCCCAGCCGGTAGACCACCCGCCACTCGCGATCGCGCCGGCTGCGTCCCTGCCACCAGTTGCGGTACTCGACCAGGGCGCGCCGGTAGACGACACCCGCCAGCACCACCTGGTCGAGCTGGTTGTACTGCGTGACGCCTGCCAGCGCGGGCAACGTCACCAGGTAGACCGCGCCGGGGCGCGCGACGGGCGTGGGGATGCTCCGCGGTCGCTGTGCGGCCTGCAGCCGGACGATCCACTGCGGCGGAGGCGGCGGGCGGCGTGGCTGTGCCACTGGCGCCAGGGCCACGCGCAGGGCCACGCGCTCTCCCGGGCCGAGGCGGATCCGCCGGATCACGGGCCGGAAGCCCGTTTTCGTAATCCTGAGCGCGTAGACGCCGGGCGGCACGCCGTCGAGCGTCAGGCTGCTGGCGCCGACCCGCCTGCCGTCAAGCTCGATCCACGCGCCGCTTGGGACGGTGTGGATGCTGAGCGTGGCAGGAGGCGGTGCGCTCGGCGCAAGCCTCGTTGTAGCCGGTGCCGCAGACGCGGGCGGCGTGGCGGGGACGGGCGCCGGGGCAGGCGTGCGCGCTGCCGGTGGGGACGCGGCGGGCAGCACCCGGTCGGCGGCGCCGTCGCGCAGGGCCCCGCGCGCGATGAAGAGTCCGGCGACGGTGGCGATGACCAGGGTGGCGACGACCACGTCGGAGGCCCACGCGCGTCGCCGGGGCGTGTCGGCGTGGCCCCTGTCACGATGTTTGTCCGCGGGCGTGGCCGCGGGGGCCTCTGATGTTTCGACCGCCTCCTCGAACCCAGCGTCCCGGCCGAGCACCGCTCGCCCGGCCGGGTGCGCAGCCAGCTCCGACTCCCCCGCCGTGTCCTCGAACCCAGCGTCCTCCAGTGCGCGAGAGCTACCGTGCACGTCGGAACGGTCTGAGCCTCCGGCGGGTTCAGCGAAAACTGCGCCCCCGCCCAACGCTCCGGTAGGACCTGCAGCCTGCGCGGGCTCCCCGACGTCTTGGGCCGGTCCCGGGATGTCGTCCGCTGGTTGGTAATCGCGTGCGACCGCCGCCGATTGGCCGGGATCGTAGGGCGCTCCCGTGACGCCGGTACCGCTGTCGTGCGCTGGCTCCCAGCCGGCGTCCGGACGGGTGCTGGGGGCTTTTGCTGGAGATTCGGCTTGCGGTTCCCCGCCGGTACCAGACGCCCCGAACGCGTAGAGGCTCTCGCCACAGTACTCGCACGTTAGCGCGCCCACGCGCGTGGCTGGCCGGCCGCAACCGGGACAGAGGCGACCGTGCAGCAGCGCCCAGCACTCCCGGCAGAACTTCAGGTCGGCCGGGTTGGCCGCACCGCAGTGCGGGCAGGTGACGGTGAGGGTCTCCACGGCGGTTCCCTGCAGTCTTCTCTGCCCGCTCGAAGCGGGTTCAAGGCGTAGTGTGGAAGCCTACCCCGGGCCGCCGGGCGTCGCCCGCGGGGGTCGACGCTGACAGCCGTCCGCCGCGCACGGTCGCGCCGATGACGAGCCCGGCGGCGATCAGCACCAGGTTCTTCAAGATGTACTGCCCCTCGAGCGTGGGCGCGTAGGGAATACGCACAAAGGTTTCCCCTGGGAACAGCACCAGGGGCGTGATCGTCCCCAGCATCTGGAGCCAGAGCAGCAGCAGCGTCGCCCGCAGCCAGACCCCCAGCAGCAGGCCCACGCCGATCCAGGACTCCCAGATCGCCAGGATCGGCACGGCCAGGTGCGGCGGCAGCAGGCCGAACGTCAGCGCGTGGATGGTCTTACCGGCCAACTCTTGGGCCGGGCTCAGCCCGGGGAAGAACTTGAGGACGCCAAACCAGAGGAAAACGGCCCCCAGGCTGAGGCGGAGGGCCAGGATGCCGTAGCGGGCCATCCAGGAGGTCAGCGCCCGGTCGATGGCGTCGACCCCTGCACGGACGGGCTCCACGACCTTCGACCTCCAATCATGCGACTGGCGGAGAGGGTGGGATTCGAACCCACGAGGGCTTGTGGCCCTAACGGATTTCAAGTCCGCCGCCTTCAACCGGGCTCAGCCACCTCTCCGGCGCCCATTATAACAAGACGGCGCCGGAGGATTCCCGGGGCGGCCGGCCAATCTCCAGGACACACGGCCCGGGCGGATCGCACGCATGGGCCGCCGCGGTGGGCTCCGTGGCACCGGGCGCGCCGCCGGGCCCCTGGCCCGGAGCCAGCCGATGGTCAAGGGTCGAGCCGGGGAGGTATGCTGTTGGTGCCGCCGCCGGGTGTGCCGGCGGTGCGGACTGCCGACGTAGTACGCGAGGTGATCCAAAGGAGGGATCCGGGATGAGGGCACCGACCGCTCCAACCACGATCGCCGTCGCGGTGACGCTGGCCCTGGTGGCCGCCATCACCCCCGTCAACTACGCCCAGGGGCGCCCGGTGGTCATCGCCACCTCGGGCGATGCGGAGACGATGGATGCGGTCATGAGCGCCATCAGCACCACGTTCAGCATCCAGCGCCACGTGCTGGAGCCGCTGGTGGACAACGACCCCGACGCCAAACTGGTGCCGGTGCTGGCCACCCAGTGGCGCGCGCTGGACACGCTGACCTGGGAGTTCAAGCTGCGCCCCAACGTCCGCTTCCACAACGGGGAGCCGTTCAACGCCGAGGCCGCCAAGTTCAGCATCGAGCGCGCGCGTGACCATCCCAAGTCGCTGCTCAAGGCCTACGTGAGCCTGATCAAAGAGGTGCGGGTCGTCGACGATCTGACCCTGCGCCTGGTCACCACGGAACCGTCGCCCGACCTGGTGGCGAACCTGGCCAACAACGTCTTCATGTACCCGCCGC
The DNA here is from genome assembly GCA_964526945.1 of uncultured bacterium. GTDB lineage: Bacteria > Sysuimicrobiota > Sysuimicrobiia > Sysuimicrobiales > Humicultoraceae > Fervidifonticultor. The sequence continues at coordinate 13,577 of CAZGNA010000025.1, read as the reverse complement.
GGTACACGCGCGAGGTGGGCGACGACGGCGTGGCCAAGCGCCCCGTGGGCACGGGCCCCTACCGGTTCGTCGAGTGGATCCGGGACGACCGCATCGTGCTCGAGGCCAACCCCACGTACTGGGGCCCCAAGCCGCAGGCGACCCGGGTCACCATCCGCCCCATCCCCGAGGGCGCCACCCGCGTGGCAGCCCTCCTGGCGGGCGAAGTGGACGTCATCGAGAGCCCGCCGATCCCCGACATCCCGCGCATCGCCCGGACCCGCGGGTTCAAGGTGCTGCGCAAGCAGGGGCCGCGGTTGATCTTCATCGCCATGGACACCCACCGGGACCGCGGCGGCCCGCACCCGCAGTTCAGCCCCGGCCTGCCGGCAGGCCAGCCCAACCCGTTCAAGGACGTGCGGGTGCGGCAGGCGATCTACCACGCCATCAACAGCAAGGAGATCGTCGAGCAGGTGATGCAGGGCGCCGCGGCGCCGGCCGAGCAGATCCTGCCGCCCTTCATGTACGGGTACAACCCCAGGGTGCGCCGTCCCATCTACGACCCGTCGCGGGCCAAGCGCCTGCTGGCCGAGGCCGGGTACCCCAACGGCTTCACGGTGCGCCTGGACGTCACCACCGACCGCTACGTGAACGACCGGGAGGTGGGACTGGCGGTGGTGGGCATGCTCAAGCGCGTGGGCATCGACGCCCAGCTGAACGGGATGCCCCGGGCCATCTACTTCCCCAAGATGCGCGCCTTCGAGACCTCGTTCCAGATGAGCGGGTGGCTGACGTTGATCTCCAGCACCAACTGGGCGGCGCTGCTGGGGTGCGTGGACCCCAAGACGGGCTACGGCCGCGCCAACTACGGCCGCTACTGCAACCCCGAGCTGAACCGCTTGATCGACATCATGCGCACCGAGATGGACGAGAAGAAGCGCCTGGAGGCGTTCCACAAGGCGGCCGAGCTGAACCGACAGGACGTGGGGAAGATCCCGCTCTACTTCGAGGAGCTGATCCGCGCCGTGAAGGAGAACATCACGATGCCCGTCCGCGTGGACGAGTCGATCCTGGCCCACGAGATCACGTTCCGGTAGTCCCGTACACCGGGCGGGGGCGGCAGACCGCCCCCGCCCGGTGGCCCCGCACAGCCAGCCGATGACCCGGTACCTCGCGCATCGCTTCCTGCAGATGCTCGGGGTCTTCCTCATCATCTCCCTGGTGGTCTTCCTGCTCCTGGTCCTCACCGGCGATCCCATCGAGCTGCTGCTGCCGCCGGCCTCCGATCTGGCCCAGGTCGAGGCGATGCGCCGGCAGCTCGGCCTCGACCGGCCGTGGTACGTCCAGTACGTGAAGTTCCTGACCAGCGCGGTGCGCGGCGATCTGGGCGAGTCCTTCTACTTCCGGGAGCCGGCCATCCGGCTGGTCCTGGAGCGGTTGCCGGCCTCGCTGGAGCTGGTGGTCTGGACCATGGCCGTCTCCACGGTCGTGGCCATCCCGCTGGGCGTGCTGGCCGCCACCCGTCCCGGCACGTGGGTCGACCGGGTGATCCTGGTGGGCTCGCTGGTGGGCATCTCGGCGCCGACCTTCTGGATCGGCATCGTGCTCATCGCGCTCTTCGTGGTCTCGCTGGGCTGGCTGCCGTCGTCGGGCCGCGGCGGCTGGGAACACCTGGTCCTGCCGGTGGCGACCCTGGCGTTCTACCGCGTCGCCCTGTTCGTGCGCCTGATCCGGGCGGGCATGCTGGACGTGCTGGGCCAGGACTACATCCGGACCGCGCGGGCCAAGGGGCTCTTCGAGCGGCTGGTGATCTACCGCCACGCGCTGAAGAACACCTTGATCCCCTTCGTCACCATCGGCGGCATCCAGATGGGCGGGCTGGTGGCGTTCGCGGTGGTCACCGAGCGTATCTTCGCCTGGCCCGGCATGGGGCGCCTGCTGCTGATCTCCATCGAGCGCCTCGACTACCCGGTGGTGGTCGCCTACGCTATCGTCACCGCCGCCCTCTTCGTCGTCATCAACCTGACCGTGGACCTGCTCTACGCCCTCATCGACCCGCGCATCAGGTACGAGTGACCATGGCGCGTCTGTTGAGCCAGCAGGCGGTACAGACGGGTGCGGGACCGCGGGGCGCGGGGCGGGCCCACTGGGCGTGGCGGGCGCTGCGCACCAGCCCCACGGCCCTGGCCGGCGTCGCGCTCCTTTTGGCGATGACGGCGCTGGCGGCGCTGGCACCGTTGCTGGCGCCGTGGGATCCCCAGGCGCAGGACCTCAGCCGGCGTCTGCAGCCGCCGTCGTGGTGGGCCGGGCCGCACCCGCTGGGCACGGACGCGGTGGGCCGCGATCTGCTCAGCAACATCCTCTACGGCCTGCGCGTGTCGGTGACCTTCGGCCTGGGCTCCATCGCCATCTCGGTGGCCCTGGGGGTCGCGGCGGGGGTGATCGCCGGCTACTACCGGGGACGTCTCGATGCTGTCCTGATGCGTGCCGCCGACATGCAGCTGTCGCTGCCCTTCCTGCTGGTGGCCCTGGCCGCGGCCGCGATCTGGGGCCGCGGGTTGGTCAAGCTCATCGTCGTGGTGGGCGTCATCGGGTGGGCGGAGTTCGCCCGCACCGTGCGGGGGAGCACGCTGGCCGTCCGCGAGAAGGAGTTCGTCGAGGCGGCCCGGGCGCTGGGCGCCCTCGATCACCGCATCATGGTCCGCCACATCCTGCCCAACGTGCTGACTCCCGTCATCGTCCTGGTCTCGGTCGCCCTCCCGCGGGTGATCGTCACGGAGGCCACGCTGTCGTTCCTCGGCCTCGGCGTGCCGCTGACGACGCCGTCGCTGGGCCTGCTGATCGACGGCGGCTACAAGTACCTCTTCTCCGGGGCCTGGTGGCCGTCGATCCTCCCCGGCCTGGCGCTCATGCTGCTGGTCGTCGGCATCAACCTGGTGGGCGACTGGCTGCGCGACGCCCTGGACCCACGCCTGACCCGCCGCTGAGCCTGCGCCGGGCCATCCCGCAGCGTGCGCCGCCAGCAGCAGGCCGGGCTCCGTCTGCGGTGTCCAGGTGCGCGGGCGACGGGAAGCACGGCGCACGCTGGTCGCCGGGGCAGCGCACGGCGTGTGTCCCTCCCCCACCACCGCTGCGCTGCCCCGGTGCCGTGGCGCCCGCTATAATGGCCGTGGACTCCCCGTGCGAGGTGGACCATGGCGCTGTCCGAGTTCCGCAACGAGCCCCCCACCGACTTCACCCTGGAGGCAGCCCGGCAAGCGATGGAGGACGCGCTGGCCGCGGTCGAGCGCGAGCTGGGCCGCGAGTTCCCGCTGATCATCGGCGAGCGCCGCGTGCGCACCGACGACAAGTTCACGTCGTGGAACCCGTCGCACAAGACCCAGGCGGTGGCCCTCTGCCAGCAGGCCACCGCCCGCGAGGCCCGTGCGGCCGTGGAGGTCGCCGAGCAGGCCTTCCAGACGTGGGGCCGGGTGCCGGCCGAAGAGCGCGCCGCGATCCTGCTGCGGGCCGCGGAGATCCTGCGGCGGCGCAAGTTCTGGGCGGCCGCCTGGCAGGTCTTCGAGGTGGGGAAGAACTGGGCGGAGGCCGACGCCGACGTCGCCGAGGCCATCGACTTCATGGAGTACTACGCGCGCGAAGCACTGCGCTACGCCCGCGGCCAGCCGCTGGCGACACACCCGCAGGAGTTCAGCGAGTACGTCTACCTGCCGCTCGGGGTCGTGGCGGTCATCCCGCCGTGGAACTTCCCCCTGGCGATCCCGGCGGGCATGGCCGTCGCTGCCATCGCGGCCGGCAACACCGTGGTGCTCAAACCCAGCAGCGACTCGCCCGCCAACGCCTACGTCCTCCACGAGGTGCTGGACGCCGCCGGTCTGCCCCCCGGCGTGCTCAACATCGTGACCGGCCCCGGTAGCACGGTGGGCGACCCGCTGGTGGCGCACCCCCGGGTGCGCATGGTCGCGTTCACCGGCTCCAAGGAGGTCGGCATCCGGCTCTACGAGCAGGCCGCACGGGTGGTCCCCGGGCAGATCTGGCTCAAGCGGGTCATCGCCGAGATGGGCGGGAAGAACGCCCTGATCGTCGACGAGAGCGCCGACCTGGACGAGGCCGTGGCGGCGGCGGTCGTCTCGGGGTACGGCTTCCAGGGCCAGAAGTGCTCGGCCGGCTCCCGCCTGGTGGTGGTCGACGGCCGCTACCGCGACGTGCTCGACGCCTTCGTGGCCAGGGTCCGCGACCTGCGCGTGGGCCCGGCGCGCGACAACTTCCCGGTGGGCCCGGTCATCAACGCGCGCGCGATGCGCACCATCATGGACTACATCGCGATCGGCCGGCGCGAAGGTCGGCTGGCGGCCGGGGGCGAGCCCGCCGACGGCGACGGGTTCTTCATCCAGCCCACGGTCTTCGCCGACGTGGCACCCGACGCGCGCATCGCCCAGGAGGAGATCTTCGGCCCGGTGGTGGCGGTGATCCGCGCCCGCGACTTCGCCCATGCGCTGGAGATCGCCAACGGCACCGAGTACGGGCTCACCGGCGCCGTCTTCTCGCGCGATCCGACGCACCTGGCACGCGCCCGGCGCGAGTTCCACTGCGGCAACCTCTACCTGAACCGCAAGTGCACCGGTGCGCTGGTGGGCGTGCATCCGTTCGGCGGGTTCAACATGAGCGGCACCGACGCCAAGGCGGGCGGCCCCGACTACCTGGGGTTCTTCCTGCAGCCCAAGGTGGTGTCAGTCAAGTACCGATAGCCTTTCGTTTAGGCGACGCCCGCCCCGAGCGCAGGAGCCGGACGAGAGTTTACTGGGGTCGCCGTCGAGTATCGATAGCTTTTCGCCGTTCGGCGATACGGGCCGCTGCCGGCGTCGACCCGGCGGCGCGGGACGCCCTGGTTCGGGCAGGTGCGATGCGCCCCGGTGGTGTATACTCGTGAGCACATGGAGACCCAGACCGGCCCCGAGATCTCCCGCGCCGCGCCCAACGGCGACGAGGGCGACCGCTTCTCGTTCGCCAAGTTCGCGGCGCATCCGTTCTTCCGCGAAGTGAACGAGTGGCTGGTGGCCCGCGCGAGCATCCGCCCCGGCAGCGATGTCGTCGACCTGGGCTGCGGGCCCGGGGCGGTCACCGAGATCATCCTGCGTCACATGGGCACCCCGCCGACAGGACGCGTGTACGCCGTCGACCCCTCGGCCTCCGCGTTGCGGCTGGCCGCCCAACGCATCCAGTCGGCGATCGTCAGGTTCATCCAGGGGACGGCCGAGCGCATCGCCAGCCTGGTGCCACAGGTGGACACGGTGGTCTTCTGCAACGCCATTCACCTGGTGCCCGACAAGGCGCAGGTCGTGGGGGCCGTGAGCAAGATCGTCCGCCCCGGCGGGGTGTTCGCCTTCAACACCTCGTTCTTCGAGGGCGCCTACCCGGCGGAGACCTACCGCTTCTACAAGCTGTGGGTCCTGCGCGCGGTGCGGTGGCTGAAGGAGCAGGGGCACACGGTGGCTCGGGGCGTGAAGGCGACGGCGATGCAGTGGCTGTCGCCCGACGAGTACCGCGCGCTGCTGGCCGCCCACGGGTTCGGCGCGACCGAGATCGCCTTCCAGGAGAAGCGGCTCACCTGCCAGGCCTGGGAAGACATCAGCGAGTTCTCCCTGTTCATCGAGGGGGCGCTGCCGGGCGTCCCACTGGACCTCGGGGCCGAGGCGCTGAAGGTCGGCGTTCGCCAGGCGTTCCGCGAGCTGGGCCTGCAGTCCGTCCCGCGCATCTGGCTGCAGGCGATCGCCCGGCGCGTCTAGGATCTTCGCCCGGGCTCGCCGGGAAGCGCCGCCCGGGCCGTAGCGGCGGTACCGGGCAGCGGGAGGCGTCGCCCCGCGGGCTCCCTGGCGGTGCCCGCGGTCGTCGTCCGTCGGCGGGGTACGCGGCCCCCATCCCGGTGCGGGGCGCGGCGAGGTGGCCAACGGCGGACCGACGGACAGCCACCGCGGCCGGTGACACGACCTCCGGAGTCGATCGCTATGGATCTTGCCTCGCACGTCGCCCTGGTCACGGGCGGCTCGTCTGGGATCGGCCGGGCGATCGTCGGCGCGCTGGCGCGCGCCGGGGCCGCCGTGGCCTTCACCTACCGCAGCAACGCGGCGGGCGCCGACGCGGTCGTCGCGGAGCTGGCGGGTGTGGCGCCGGTGGTGGCCCTGCAGGGCGACGTCGCCGTCGACGCCGACGTCGCCCGGGTGGTCAGCACCACCGTGGAGCGGTTGGGTCGCCTCACCATCGTCGTCAACAACGCCGGCATCATCCGCGACGCCCTGGCCCTGCGCATGAGCCCGGACGACTGGCAGGCCGTGCTGGACGTCAACCTCTCGGGCGCCGTGCGGGTCTGCCGCCACGCGGTGCCGCACCTGCGCGCCGCAGGCGGCGGTCGCATCATCAACGTGGCGTCCATCGCGGGCGTCGTGGGCAGCCCGGGGCAGGCCAACTACTCCGCGGCCAAAGCCGGGCTGATCGGCCTGACCGAGGCGCTGGCGCTGGAGCTCGCCCCCTTCGGCATCACGGTCAACACGGTGGCGCCGGGCGCCATCGACGCCGGGATCGTCGCCACCCTGCCGGAAAAGCAGCGCCGGCGCCTGATCGAGGTCATCCCGCTGGGCCGCATGGGCACCGCGGCCGAGGTGGCCGCTGCGGTAGCGTTCCTGGCGAGCCCGGCCGCGGGGTTCATCACGGGACAGACCCTCATCGTCGACGGCGGCGCCACGATCCGGGCCTGGCGAGGGTGAGCGCGGGTCGCCTCGGACTCGGGGGGCGCGGGCACGACCGAGACCGCACGGTTGCGGGCGACGTGCACGCCAGGAGACGCATCCCACATGCTGAAATCTGCTGGTGGAGAAGTGGACCACGAGCGGCGACACCGACTCCTCGCCGCGCTGGACGGCGCACTGGAGCGCCTGCTGAAATCTGCTGGTGGAGAGGTGGACCACGAGCGGCGACGCCTGACCTACACCTTCACCCTGCGGCGCGGGATCAAGTTCCACAACGGGAAGGACCTGACCGCCGACGACGTGGTGGCGTCGCTCCAGCGCTGGGGCCGCGTCGCCACCCGGGGCAGGGCGCTGGTCGCCAACGTCGTCTCGGTGACCGCGGCCGATCCGTACTACTGCCTGCTCCACCTGCACCGCCGGGAGCTCAAGGGCCATGTGAACCTGCCGACCCACGTCTGGTGGAACGTCTGCCTGGAGCGGTAGCGCCGGGCCCCGCACCCGGCGGGCGCCGGCGGGGCCGCCCGGCGGGCCGCGTCGGAGTCGGGCCCCCGGCCGCGGTCGTCGCCGCACGGACCGTGGGGATCGGGCGGTGCTCCCCGACCCCGGTCCCCACCCGGTAGTATGGTGATACAGGAGCACTCCGCAGGAGGTGCGACGATGCGTGGAAAGCCCACCGTCGCCGTAACGTGCATCGCGCTGGCTGCGGCGCTGCTGGCCGCCGCACTGCCCGCCCCCGCCCAGGTGCGCCGCGGTGGTATCCTGCGCTACGCCCACTACGCCGAACCGCCCACCCTGGACATCCACTGGACCACCGCCGCCATCGTGGGCGACATCACCCGGTTCATCTACGAGGGCCTCTTCACCCTGAACAGCAAGAGCGAGCCGGTCCCGATGCTGGTGCAGACCTGGCGGGTCTCGCCCGACCGGCAGCAGTACACCTTCGAGTTACGCCGCGGCATCCAGTTCCACCATGGCCGCGAGCTGACCGCCGACGACGTGGTGGCCTCGCTCCAGCGCTGGGGCCGCGTCGCGTCCCGGGGCCGTGAGCTGTTCCGCCAGGTGACGGCCCTGACCGCGACCGACCGGTACACGGTGCAGATGCGGCTCGCCGAGCCCAACGCCCTGGTGCTCCCCACGCTGGCGTTCCCGGGCCAGTGGGCGGCGATCTACCCCAAGGAGGTCGTGGACGAGTACGGGACCAACGTGGTGCGCAAGTTCATCGGCACGGGGCCCTACCGGCTGGCCGAGCACGTCCCCGACCGCCACATCCGCCTGGAGCGCTGGGACCGCTACCAGCCCCGGGCCGAGCCCGCCGACGGGCTGGGCGGTGCCCGCCCGGCCAACTTCGACGCGGTGCTGATCATGCCCGTCCCCGACCCGGCGGTGCGCATCGCCGGCGTGCAGCGGGGCGAGTACGACTTCGCCCATGCCATCCCGCCCGACGAGTACGAGCGCCTGCGGCAGGATCCGCGCGTGGTGCCCTTCGTGGAACCGTCGGCCTCGTGGCTGCTCGGCCAGTTCAACAAGCGCCAGGGCATCATGACCAACAAGACGCTCCGGCACGCCGTGCTGGCCGCGCTGGACCTCGAGAAGGTCATGGCCGGCGCCTTCGGCCCGCGGGCGCTGTGGCGGCTCGACCCCAGCCTGATGCCCAAGGAAACGGCGTTCTGGACCGATGTCGGCAAGGAGTACTACAACCAGAAGAACCCCCAGCGGGCGCGCCAGCTCATCGCTGAGGCAGGCTACCGCGGCGAGCCGATCCGCTGGCTGACGTCGCCCGAACGGCCGACCTACTTCGACGCGACCCAGATCGCCAGGGCGCAGCTGGAGGCCGTGGGCCTGCGCGTCGAGCTCGTGACCACCGACTGGGCCACGCTGCTGACCCGCCGGACACGGCCCGAGCTGTGGGACATCTTCACCACCGGCATGCTGGCGCCGCTGACGGACCCCACGCTCATCCTGGCCATCCTGCCCACCTGGCCGGGGTGGTACGAGAGCCGCGAGGTGGCGGGTCTGCTGCGGCTGCTGGCCCGCCACGCCGACCCCAAGGTGCGCTACGACTTCTGGAAGCGCGCGCAGAAGCAGTTCTACGAGGACGCGGCGGCCATCAAGTTCGGCGACTTCTTCGTGCTGCACCTGCACCGCCGTGAGCTCAAGGGCGTGGTGGGGGCCCCGATCATCGACCTGGGCACCGCCTACCTGGAACGGTAGCCTGTCGCCGTGGTCGTCGTGCGGGCCGTGGGGAGGATCGTCGACCGGGGCACCGCCTCCCTGGACCGGGAGGGGCGCGGGCGCCACCAGCCGAGGACCCCAGGGGCGCATACCCGGACGACGCGCCGGCACCTGACCGCCGCCGTCCCCGCCGGGGGGGCCGCCGCGGGTCGGGCGCGCTGAGCACATGCTCGGGTACGTCGTCCGCCGGCTGCTGGCCCTGGTGCCCGTGCTGCTCATCGTGGCCACGGTTGGCTTCTTCCTGATCTACCTGACCCCGGGCGATCCGGCAGCGGTGATGCTGGGCCCCGACGCCACCCAGGAGGACCTGGCGAACCTGCGACGGCTGATGGGCCTGGACCGCCCGCTGCTGGTCCAGCTGGCGCGCTGGTACAGCCGCACGTTGCGCGGCGACCTGGGCTACTCCATCTTCCTGCAACGTCCCGTGCTGCAGGCCATCGTCGAGCGCCTGGAGCCGACGCTGCTGCTGACGGTCCTCTCGCTGGCCATCGCCACCGCCATCGGCATTCCGGCGGGTGTGGTGGCGGCGGTGCGGCGCAACTCGTGGATCGACCAGGCGTCGATGGGCGTGGCGCTGTTTGGGGTCTCGATGCCGAACTTCTGGCTGGGCCTGAACCTCATCCTGATCTTCTCGGTCTGGCTGGGCCTGCTGCCGGTGGCCGGCTACGTGCCCGTCGAGCAGTCCCTGGCAGGGGCGTTGCGCTCGCTGGTGCTCCCGGCGGTCACCCTGGGCTTCTCGGGGTCGGCGCTGATCGCCCGCATGACGCGCTCGAGCATGCTCGAGGTCCTGGGCCAGGACTTCATCCGCACCGCACGAGCCAAGGGCAACGCCGAGCGGCGCGTGGTCTTCCGCCACGCGCTGCGCAACGCCATGATCCCCACCGTCACGGTGATCGGGCTGGCCATGGGCGGGCTGCTGGCCGGCGCCATCGTCACCGAGACCGTGTTCGCCCTGCCGGGCGTGGGCCGGCTGGTGATCTCGTCGGTGCTGCGGCGCGACTACCCCGTGATCCAGGGCGTGTTGATGTTCATCGCGGCGATCTACGTGCTGGTCAACCTCCTGATCGACGTGCTCTACGTCTACCTCGACCCGCGGGTGAAGTATGCGTGAAGGCGTGACGTCGTCGGAGCCGGCGGTCGCCCCGGGTGCCCGGGCGCTCCCGGCCCTGCCCCGCCCGGCATCGCTGGCCACCCTCGTGGTCCGCGGCCTGCGGCGGAGCCGGTCGACGCTGGTGGGCGGCGCGATTGTCCTGGCCATGGTGCTGGTGGCTCTGCTGGCGCCCGTGCTCGCGCCCTACGATCCGCTGGAGATCAACGTGCCGCAGCGGCTGCTGGGCCCCAGCCGGGCCCACCCCATGGGCACCGACAACGTCGGGCGCGACATCCTCAGCCGGGTGATCTACGGAGCGCGCGTCTCCCTGCTGGTCGGCAGCCTGGTGGTGGCGTGCGCCGCCGGCGCGGGCATCGTCCTGGGCCTGACCGCGGGGTACTCCAACCGCGTCGACCGGGTGCTGATGCGCATCCTCGACGGGCTGATGGCCTTCCCCACCACCCTGCTGGCCATCGCGCTGATGGCGGCGCTGGGGGCCCGCCTGTCCAACGTCATCATCGCCCTGGCCGTGGTCTTCACCCCGCGGGTGGCGCGCGTGGTGCGCGGCGTGACCCTGGTGGTGCGCGAGCTCGACTACGTGCAGGCCGCCCAGGCCCTGGGCGCCACCGACGCCCGCATCCTGGCCCGCCACATCCTCCCCAACTGCCTGGCGCCGGTAATCGTGCAGAGCACGTTCATCTTCGCCGAGTCGGTGCTGGCCGAGGCCGCGCTGTCGTTCCTGGGGGTGGGGCTGCCGCCCTACATCCCGTCGTGGGGCACCATCATCACCACCGGGCGCATGTTCATGCAGACCGCGGCGTGGATCACGATCTTCCCCGGCCTGGCGATCCTGGTGACGGTGCTCGGGCTGAACCTGCTGGGCGACGGCCTGCGCGACCTGGCCGACCCGCGGCTGCGGGGGCGGTTGGGCTGACAACGCGTGCCCTCCGGCATGGCGTGACACTGTCACTGTGGCTCGACGAGCCGTCCCCGGCGCGTCCGGCGCTGCGTGGCGACGTCCGCGCGCCCGTGGCGATCCTCGGCGCGGGGCTGACCGGCGTCGCCACCGCCTACTGGCTGACCGCGCGGGGCGTGGCCCCGGTGGTCCTCGAGGCGGCGGTCGTTGCCGCCGGCGCGACCGGCCGCAACGGCGGCTTTCTGCTGGAGGGCACTTCGCCCGACTTCGCCGACCTCGCGGCACGCTACGGGCGCCAGGCGGCCCGCGACCTGTGGGCGTTCACCGTCGAGAACCGGGAACGCCTCCTGGAGGTCTGCGCGCGCGAGGGGCTTGCGTGCGGGCTCGAGCGTGGGGGCAGCGTCGCCCTGGCCGCCTCACCGGCAGAGGTGGCCGCCCTCGAGCACAACGCGCAGCTCCTGGCAGAGGACGGGTACCCGTCCCGGTGGCTCGACCGCGCCGCCGTGCGCACGCTGCTCAACGGCGCGCGGGCGGCCGATGCGTTCGTGGGAGGACTGCTGAACCCCCGCGACCTCGGCATCCACCCGGTGCGGTTGACGCGCGGGCTGGCCGCCGTGGCCGAGCGCCGCGGCGCCCGCATCTACGAGGGCACGCCCGCTCAGGCCCTCGCCGCCGACGGGGCTGCGTGGACGATCACCACGCCCGCCGGCACCGTGCGGGCCGAGGCCGTGGTGCTGGCGCTCAACGCGTACACGGTCCTGGTCGATGCCGCGTGGCAAGAGCTCGTCCGGCCCATCCGCGGCCAGATGCTGGCCACGGCGCCGGTGCCGGAGCGTCTGTTCACCCACCTGTGGTACGCCCACGGCGGCGTCGACTACTGGCGGCAGCTGGCCGATGGCCGCGTGGTACTGGGCGGCCTGCGCCGCCTGGCGGCCGACCAGGAGGTCGGCACCGACGACCGGCTGCACCCGTCGATCCAACAGGCGCTCGACCGCTACCTGCGCGACCTGGGAGCACCGCCGGTCCCGGTCACCCACCGGTGGAGCGGCATCCTTGGCCTGAGCCCCGACCGGCTGCCGCTCATCGGCCCCGTGCCCGGCCGCCCGGGCCTGTTCGTGGCCGGGGGCTACTCGGGGCAGGGGCTGGCCTTCGCCTTCCTGGCAGGCCGCATGCTGGCGGAGTTGATCACCACCGGGACGACGGCCTATCCCCGCCTGCTCGATCCGTCGCGGGTGCTGCGCGGCTAGGTGTACGTGCAGGAGTAGGGGCGCCCGCGGGTGCCCATGCGGCATCGTCATCGCGCAGCGCGCCGGCGACCGGCCCGCCTAGAGGTCGCCGGACGACGCACCGGCACAAGCCGTCAAAGGCGACACGCGTCACGCGCGCCACCATGACCATGGTACGTAGGGTCTAGCCAACCCGCAGTCTGGGAACTTCAGGGAGCGCAAGGGACCGGCACGGTCGGTCAGGAGAGCCGTCGCTCAGCAGAAGCCGCGCGGGGGGCGTCGGCGTGCGCAAGCGGAACCTCAAGATCATCGGCTGGGGCCCGATCGTGGCCGCGCTCGTCCCCCTGGCGCTCTTCGAGTACCTGCGGGGCTTCGCGGGCACCGACCCCATCCTGCGGGTGCCGCGCCAGCACTTCGTCATCGTCAGCGTGGCCTCTCTCCTCGCCGGTCTGATCGCCGGCGCGGTGGGCCTGGCGGCCCGTCGCCAGCGGAACATCGAGGCGAGTTTCCTGGCCATGGCGTTCATGTCCCTGGGTTTCCTCTTCTCGATCCACGGGCTGGCCACGCCGGGGTTCTTGCTGCCACCGTCGCCGCTGCCCGGGGTGATGGCACAACTCAGTATCCTCCCCGCGGCGGCCTGGCTGTTGCTCTCCAGCAGCCCCTCCGACCTGCGGCCGGTGGCCTGGCTCTGTCGCTGCCAGAGGCTCCTGATCCCGTTCTGGGGAGCCTGCTTGCTGGCGATCGGCGCTGCGAGCCTCGTCTTCCCCCACGCGTGGGGCCACGTGCCGCTGAACCTCCCGCCCCTGGTCTGGCCCATGGCGGCAGCGATCATCGTGATGCTGCTGGTGGCGGCCGCGCGCTACTGGTACTCCTACACCTACTCGCGGTTCCCGCAACGCGCTGACCTCCGACCGGTCGTACCGCGGTGCCTGGCGGCCGGAGCAGGCGCACGTCTACATCGTGCAGGCGGCTGGCCGAAAGTTCGATCCGGCGGTGGTGCGGGTCTGGCGCGCGCTCCATGCCATCCCCACCGGGTCTTTCGAGCCACCGCGCGAGCCCGCCGGCGCTCTCCACTGAGCAGCCGTTCCGCGCAGGTCCGGGTCACACGCCGCATCGAGGTGCTGCTCGATCCGCCGGCGGCGATGGCCGCGCGCCCGCGCGCCTACCCTGCCGGGGCCACCGCCGCCTCGACCCCCGGCGCGAACGCCTCGAGCAGCGCGCGGGCGGTGTCCAGCGAGGTGACCAGCGGCACCTGCAGCTCCACCGCCGCCCGGCGCAGGGCGAAGCCCGCGCGGTCGGGCCGGTAGCCGCGCGTCGGCGTGTTGATCACCACGGTACTGACCGGCATGGCCGCCGCCTGGCTGCTCGCCCCTCACCATGGCGTCACCGTCTAC
>CAZGNA010000024.1:0-23394 GCA_964526945.1 uncultured bacterium | reverse complement strand
GTGGCAGGAGCGCCCCCTATGCCGGAAAAGTACACAAAACTCTTGACACTACCGCACGCAGCGCGGGCGCAGCGCACGAGCTACTCCACGCGGAGCAGCGCCGGGAACAGGCCGCGCAGGCGGTTTCGGGCACAGCAGCCGCTCCTCCACGCCGGGCAGCACCCGTGTGCAGGTGACATCGCGGCCGTGCGTGTGGGCGGGCCGCTCCAGCAGCGCACGGGGCCTCTCCGTGCCGACAGGAACTCGGGCCCCGGTGAAGAACATACCATGGTGTTCGCGGCACATCGAACGCCTGTCCGTATGTAGCGTCCGGCCGGACACCGGCGCCGGCTTCCGCCACGTAGGCACACAGGCCTCACGACGGAGCACGTGATGCGGGCGATCTGGCTCGGGTCGTTCCTCACCGACACGGTCTACCTCACCGCGGGCGCGCTGACGTCGCGCTTCGTCGGCTCGCCGCTACAGCGGGCCATGGCCCGCGGCCGCTACCGCCGCCTGGCGCCGCGCTACGACGCGGACGTCGTGCCGCAGGCCGGCTACTTCGACGCGCTGGCAGCCGCCCTCGACCGCCTCCCGGCAGCGCCTGGCCTGGCCCTCGACGTCAGCACGGGTACGGGCGCCGCCATGGGGCTGCTGGTGCGCCGTTTCCCCGGCTGCCGCGGCGTCGCGGTCGACCTCTCACCCGCCATGCTCCAGCACGCCGTGCAGCGGGGGCGGCGCGAGCGCTGGCCGGTGGCGTTCGCGGTGGCGGACGCGGCGCGCCTGCCGTTCGCCGACGGGACGTTCGACCTGGTCACCGTGCAGAACGCCTTCCCCGTGCCGCGGGAGCTCGTGCGGGTGACGCGGCCCGGTGGGTGGATCGTCTTGAGCTACTCGACGGGCGGCCCGGCGGTTCCGTGGGTGGCGCGCGCCCTCCTGCGGCGCCTGCGGCAGCTGGGCTGCACGGTGGCGGAGACGCAGCCTGCGGGTCCGGGGCGCTACTTCCTGGCCCGACGCGGGGAGGCGCGCTAACCCGTGGGCGTCTCCTGTATCGTCGCCGCGTACAACGAGGAGTGCCGCATTGCGGGCGTGCTGGATGCCGTGCGCCGCGTGCGCGAGGTCACCGAGATCATCGTGGTCTCCGACGGGTCGACCGACCGCACGGCGGAGGCCGCCGCGGCAGCCGGCGCCGACCTGGTGGTCACGCTCCCCAAGAACCTGGGCAAGGGCGGTGCCGTCATGGCCGGCGCGCGACGCGCCAGCGAGGCGGTGGTGTTGCTGCTGGATGCCGACCTGGCCAATCTCAACCCCGCGGAGATCTCCGCGCTCGTCGCGCCCGTGTTGCACGACGGTCGGGACATGGCCGTCGGCGTGCTCGCCCGCGACGTGCTGCAGGCAGTGCTGCCGCAGCTGTCGGGGATCCGCGTCGTGCGCCGCGATGCGCTGCTGGCGCACCCCCACCTGGCCCTGACGCGCTTCGGGTTCGAGCGCGCGCTCACCGCGGTGGCACGGCGCGAGCGGTGGACGGTGGCCCGCGTGCCGCTCACCGGCGTCGTCCATCCCACCAAGGAACAGAAATACGGGCTGCTCCACGGCTACCGGGGCAAGGTCCGCATGACGCTGGAGATCCTGGCGCCGCACCGGCGGCGCCGGCATGGGGCCCACGCCGTGCGGCGTGGCGTCCTGGTAGCCACCGGGTTGGCCGTGGTGCTGGGGTATCTGACCATGGGGCTGTTCACGACGTCACGGGCCATTGGCAGCCAGCTGGAACCGTTCCCGGACCCCGTACCGGGTGACCGGTTCCTCGTCGTCGCCGCCCACGCGGACGACGAGATGCTGGCGGCGGGCGGATTGATGCAACGGGTCCTGGCCGCCGGCGGCGATGTCTACGTGGTCCTGGCCACCAACGGCGACGGCAACCGGCTGGCCGCCGCCATCGGCGGCCGCCGACTGATCCCGCGCCCCGCCGACTTCATCGCCGAAGGCATGGAGCGCCAGCGCGAGGCCCAGCGGGCGCTCGGCCGGCTGGGCGTGCCCCAGACGCACATCTTCTTCCTCGGGTACCCCGATCGAGGTTTGATGGCGCTGGCCCAGCAGCGTCGGGCGCGCTCCCGCCCGTTCGTCTCTCCCTTCACCAAGTCGTCGCGGTCGCCCTACCCGCTGGCGTTTCGCCCCAACGCGCTCTACACCGGCGACGACCTCCAGCACGACCTGGAGACGATCCTGCTCATGGTGCGCCCCACGGCGATCCTGGTCCACCATCCCGCGGACCGCCATCCCGACCACCAGGCGCTGTTCCAGTTCGTCCGCTTCGCCCTGCGCGCGCGGGAGCGCGACGGGCTGGACCCGTGGCCGCGACTGTACACCTACCTGGTGCACGCGTGGGACTTCCCGCGGCCGCTGCGCTACGCGCCGGACGCCGACCTGCTGCCGCCGAAGTCGCTGCGCGACCAGCACCGCTGGCTGCGCTTCGACCTGCGGCCCGACGAGCTGGCCGCCAAGCAGGCGGCCATCCGTGACTACAAGACCCAGATGGAGAGCCCCTACTTGCGCCTGCTGCTGTCGAGCTTCATCCGCCAGAACGAGCTCTTCGCCGTCGCCGAGCCCTAACGTCGCGTCGCCCTTGCCGCGCACCCCGCGGGGGCCTGCAGCCCCCCACGACGGGACCGATCGCCAGGCTCCAGCCGGGACCGATCGCCAGGCTCCAGCCGGCGCAATCGCTATGGCTGCGCCCGGGCGTACGGGCCCGGGCGCCACGGCGACCCTCGTCGGGTACGCGGCGGTGGCGGGCGCAGCGGTGCTGTGGGGCACCATCGGGCTCGCCTCCCACAGCCTGTTCGCGCGCGGCATGACGCCACTGGGTGCGGCCACGTGGCGCGCTGTGGGCGGGTGCGTGCTGCTGCTGGTCTACAGCCTCGTCGCCACCCGTTCCGTGCCGCGCATCGCCGCGCGTGACCTCCCCCTGTTCCTGGCGTACGGCCTGGTGGGCGTCGCCGGGTTCATGACGATCTACTACACCGCCATCGCCCTGACCACGGTGGCCACCGCCGCCGTGCTGCTGTACACGGCACCGGCCTGGGTCGTGGTGCTGGCGCGGGCATGGCTCGGCGAACCGCTCTCGCGCGCCAAGGTGGCGGCCGTGGGCGCCGTCGTCGCCGGATGTGCGCTCACCGCCGGGGGCGGCGGATCGCTGCGTCCCAGCGGCGTCGGCGTGCTGGCCGGACTCGGCGCCGGGCTCACCTACGGCCTGTACAGCATCTTCGGCAAGACGGCGCTGCGCCGCTACCCGCCCCTCACAGTGGTCACCTACGCGCTCGGCAGCGGTGGCCTCGTGCTGCTCGTGGCGGCGGGCGGCCTCCCGCCCGTGCCCGCGGGCGCGGCGGCGGCGCTGGCGTACACCGTCGTCGGACCCACCGCCCTGGCCTACCTGCTCTACACGACGGGTCTGCGGCGCATCGAGGCGGGCCGGGCCAGCGTCGTGGCGACGATCGAGCCGGTGGTGGCGGCCGCGGGCGGCGCCCTGCTCCTCCGCCAGCCCTTCGGACCCGCACAGTGGCTGGGCGCGGCCTTGGTCCTGATCGGCGTGCTCGTGGTCCAGGGCGGGAGCCTGACTGACAGGACCCGGTCCTGAGGTTACCGCGCGCGCGCGAGGATGTGCCGCGCCGTCAGGCGCAGCGCCCGCTCCTTGTCCAGGCCCAGCGGCGGCCCGACGTTGATCTGCGTGGCTCCCTGGGTGCGGAGCCACGCAATGCGATCGAGCACCTGGTCGGGATCGCCCGTAATCGCCAGCCGGTACATGGGGGCCGTCACCAGTGCCTCGGCGCGCCGGAGGTCGCCCACCGCGACCGCCTCCCGGATCCCGTCGAAGTCGCTGGGCGTCAGCCCGATGGGCGCCAGGGTCTCCGCGCGCAGCGAGGGTCCGTAGTAGGCGATGAGCGGGCGCAGCGCCGCCTGCGCCTGTTCCACGGTCTCGTCGACCGCCCACCAGACGCATGCAGCCACGTCGAAGCCCTGGAGCGACCGTCCGCTTCGCGCGGCGCCCGTGCGAATATGCGCCACCGCCGCTGGCAGCGTCTCGGGTGGAAACACGATGGGCAGCCCGCCGTCGGCCACCTCGCCCATGAGCTCCAGGACCCGCGGGCCCTGCCCCCCGACGTAGATCGGGATCGGCGTGGGGTGCAGCGGAAACCGCAGCCGCGCCCCGGCGGTCCACCCCCGGAACACCTCGCCGTCCCACGGCGTCGCCTCGCCGCGCAGCAGGGTCCGCAACAGTCCGACCGCCTCGCGCAGCCCGCCTACCGGCCGGCGCTGGCGCAGCCCGATCCAGCCCAGCGCCGGTGGGTCGCCCGGCCCGATGCCGAGCACGAACCGCCCGCCGCTGACCTCCTGCAGGGTCGCCGCGCGCATGGCCAGTTCCGCCGGGCTGGCCGAGAACGGGTTGACGATGCAGGTCCCGATCCGAATGCGCCGGGTGGCCGCGGCCACCGCCGTCAACACTACCCAGGCGTCCCGCAGCATGAGGTCGTGGCAGTACCAGATATCGTCGAAGCCGAGGTCCTCGGCCAGGCGCGCCCATCGCACCACGTCGGCAACGGATCCCGACGCGCTGTTGAATCGTACCCCGAAGCGCACAGAGGACACCGAGGTCACCTTCGGCTCCCGCAGGAAAGGTCCTCCGGGCCATGGAACCATGTCAGACCACCGTGGGTACGCTGCGTCCCCACCGCGTGCAGAAGCAGGTGTGCCGGGCTGCCGTGGCCGACGTCCTGGGCGCGGCCGTCGCCGAGGTCGTCCTCCGGGAAACCGGCATCGCGGACCTGCCCGAGACGCTCCCGGCGGCACCCCGGGACCTCGCCGCGCTGGCCGCGGAGCTGGCACCCTTCGTGGCGCTCTACCGGGCGCTGCTGCACCGGTGCGATCGGCAGACCGCCCTGGGCATCGTCCGTCGCGCCATCGTCGACTCAGGGCTCATCGGTCACGCCCACCTCGCGCAGGCCCCACCGGGAGGACCGTCCGCGGCGCAAGCGCCACGGGCCGCCCCGGCCGCAGACCCCTCCGATCCTGGGCTCTCGCTCACGAGCCCTCCGCCGCCGGGATTCCAGGCGACGCCCGAGACGCTGCGCGAGCAGTTCGACGTGGCCATGCGCTACTTCTCGTGCGAGGGACGCCTGCTGGCGTACACGCCCGAGTACGTGCGCTTCCACGTCACCCAGTGCAACTGGGTGCGCGCCATGGAGCAGGCCGGCGTGCCGGAGTTGATCCCGTTCTTCTGCGAGACCGACGAGCGGTTCATGGACCGGCATCCGACGCACCGTCTCGACCGCCCCACGGCCATCGGCCTTGGCGACCCGTACTGCGACTTCCAGTTCGTGCCGCGAGCGGGCGGCAGCACGTCACCGCCAAGGGGGGACGCGGAATGACCGATAGCCCACCGCACGACGTCAGGCTGACACGCCGGACCCTGCTCCACCGCGCGGCATCCGCGGGGGCGGGGATGGCCCTGCTGCGCGCCACGTGGCGGGAGCTGGCCGACGCGCGGTCCGCGCTGGCCGCGCCGGCGCCCGTCACCCCCGTCGGGAACCTCCTCATCGTCCAGGGCGTCGACGCCGAGTCGCTCGACCCGCACGTGACGACGTCCGGGGCGTCCAAGGGCATGATGTGGGCGATGTACGACAAGCTGCTCGAGCGATCGCCCGACATGAAGATCGTGCCCTGGCTGGCGACGTCCTACCGCGTGGTGAACGACACCACCTGGGAGTTCCGCCTGCGCGACAACGTCTACTTCCACAACGGCGAGAAGTTCGGTGCCGAGCACGTCCGCGAGACGATCGCACGGTTCAAGAACCCGCAGCTGCGCAACGTCTACGCGGGACAACTGCGGCCGGTGCGCGAGGTCGAGGTCGTCAATCCCCTCACGGTACGTATCCATACCGACGGCCCCTTCGCCCTGCTGGCCGAGGTGCTGTCGCTGTACTGCGAGATGCTCCCCAGGGCGATCACCAGCGGGCAGGTGGATCCCACCCGACAGGCGATCGGCACCGGCCCCTATCGGTTCACCGAATGGATCCCCAACCAGCGCATGGTGATGGACTTCGCGCCCCGGCCCCACTTCAGCGGCCAGCCCAGGCTGCGCCGCGTGGTGTGGCGACCGGTGCCGGAAGCAGCAACCCGGCTCGTAGAGCTCAAGACCGGAGCCGCCCACCTCATCACGCCCGTGGATCCGATCCAGATCCCCGAGCTGGAGGCGACCAAGAACGTCGAGATCGTGCGGTTCCGTCAGCTGGCGTCGCAGATCGTCGTGTTGAACATGCTGAAGGTCCGGGCGTTCCAGGACGTCCGGGTCCGTCAGGCGCTGAACTACGCCACCGACGTGGACACCCTGATCCGCACCGTCATGCGCGGTGCCGCCTACCGCCTGGCCAGCGCCTTCGGGCCGGGCATCCCCGGGTACGACGAGACCCTGCGGCCGTACCCCTACGACCCCGAGCGCGCGCGGCAGCTCCTGGTCGAGGCCGGCTACGGCGGCGGGTTCGACGTGACGCTGGTCACCCCCGAAGGCCGCTACCTGAACGATCGGCTGGCCAGCGAGGCCATTGCCGGCATGTGGACCCGGGTGGGCGTGCGCACGCGCGTCCAGGTCATGGACTGGAGCCCGTTCGTGCAGGGCGTGCTCGGCAAGACGCACGACGCGTTCTTCTTCCAGCAGGTGGGCGTGCTGCTGGACGCCACCACGAGCATCAACTTCGACTCCGACCGCAAGGGCGCGGCCTGGCAAGGCTATCACAACGAGGAGGCCAACCGGCTGATCCAGGAGGCGCCCAGGACGATGGACCCGACGCGGCGCAACGAGATGTACCGACGCCTCAACCAGATCCTGCACCGCGACTGCCCGTGGGTCTACCTGTGGAACCAGCAGGGGGTCTACGCGCTGCAGAAGCGGGTGAAGGGATGGGAGCCGCACGTGGACGGCATCATCCGGCTGGGGAACATCAGCCTCGTGTGAGGCCCCACCCACCGGGGCGCCACGGCCGTGCAGCCGCACACGACCCGTCCGGCCCTCGAGACCTGCGCGCACGTCCGCGATGACCCGGTTCCTGCTGCAGCGACTGGTCCACCTCGCCTGGGTCGTGCTGGCCATCAGCATCCTCGTGTTCGTGCTGATCCACCTGAGCGGCGACCCCATTCGGCTGCTCACGCCGCTCGACGCCCGCCCCGAAGACATCGAGCGCGTGCGGCGGCTGTACGGGCTCGACAGACCCCTCGTGCTCCAGTACGTGGACTTCCTCGGCCGCGCGGTCCGCGGGGACCTGGGGGAGTCGTTCCGGTTCGGACAGCCGGCGATGCCCCTGGTGCTCCAGCGCCTGCCGGCCACCGCGCTGCTGGCGGCCAGCACCGTGGCTGTCACCATCGCCGTGGGGATCCCTCTCGGCGCCTGGAGTGGCGCCCGGGCGGGCAGCACCGCCGACTGGGCCGTGTCGGTGGGCACCTTCGCGGGGATCAGCCTGCCCTCGTTCTGGCTGGGCGTGCTGCTGATCCTGCTCTTCGCCGACCGCCTGCGGCTGCTGCCGGCCTCGGGGTTCGATGGCCCTGCGCACCTCGTCCTGCCGGTGGCCACGCTGTCGGTGTACACCACCGGCCTCATCGTCCGCATGGTCCGCGCCGACGTCATCGCCGTGCTCGGTCAGGAGTTCGTCCGCACCGCACGGGCCAAAGGGCTGCCCGAGGGCGCGGTCCTGGGCCGGCACGTGGTGCGCAACGCCCTGCTGTCGACGGTCACCGTACTCGGCCTGCAGCTCGGTTCCCTGCTCGGTGGGTCGGTGGTGGTCGAGGCCGTGTTCGCCTGGCCGGGCGTCGGATGGCTCATGCTCCAGGCGATTCAGACGCGGGACCTCCCGCTGGTGCGCGCCGTCGTGCTGGTCGTGGGCACGGCGTTCGTCCTCATCAACCTGGTCGTGGACTTGCTGTACGTCGCCCTCGACCCGCGCATTCGCTACGACCATGGGGGTTGACCGTCCGCACCAGGGCGGCCGCGCGGGGCCGGTGGCTGTCGCGCCGCGGCGCCGGTCCGCCAGGCTCCCCGTGCCCGCACCGCCACGACGCCATCGCCGCCCCGTCCAGTTCTACGTGGGGATCACGATCCTCGCGTGCATGGCCGTGGCGGCCGCCGTGGGACCGTACGTGACACCCCACGGGTATGCCGAGCAGGACCTGCTGCGGTCGCTGCAGCCACCGGCCTGGGTCAGCGGCGACTGGTCCCGGCCGCTCGGCACAGACCGCCTGGGCCGCGACCTGCTGGCACGCCTCGTGGTGGGCGCGCGGGTGTCGATGGCCGTGGCGGCCCTCTCGGTGTTGCTCGGCGGGGGGCTCGGCACGGTGCTGGGGCTTGCCGCCGGGTACTTCCGGGGGCGCGTGGACCGCGTGGTGAGCCGGCTGATCGACATCCAGCTGTCCTTCCCGCCGGTGTTCCTGGCCATCGCCATCATGGCGGCGCTGGGCCAGAGCCTGACCAAGCTCGTGGCGGTCCTCGCATTCGTGTCGTGGGTCCAGTACGCCCGTATCGCCCGCGGGAACGCCCTGGCGGTGCGCGAGCGCGAGTTCGTGCAGGCCGCACGGGCCCTGGGCGCCGACGAGTTCCGGATCGTGCGCCGGCACGTGCTGCCCTCCATCGCACCGCCGCTCCTCGTCGTGGGAGCGGTCAACATCTCCAGCGTGATCCTGGCCGAGGCCGCGCTCAGCTACCTGGGCCTTGGGGTCCAGCCGCCCACGCCGGCCTGGGGCAGCATGGTGAGCGAAGGACGCGCCGTGCAGGCCCTGGCGTGGTGGACCACGGTGTTCCCGGGCCTTGCCATCGCGGTGCTCGTCGCCGGCGCGAACCTGCTGGGCGACGGCTTACAGAGGAGGACCACATGACCACCCTGCGCCTGCAACACTGCCGGCTGGTGGACGGCACGGGGGCCCCTGCCGTGGAGCGTGCAGCACTCGTCATCGCCGACGGGCGCATCGCCTGGTGCGGGCCGGCAGACCACGCGCCGGGCTCGCCCGCACCCGGCGCCCCGGGACCGGGTGCGGACCGGACCGTGGACCTCGACGGCCTCACGGTGCTGCCCGGCCTGTTCAACGTGCACGTCCACCTGGGCCTGCGGTTGCCCTTCCCGGAGCGCCGGAGCGATCCGTTCACGCCCGGGTACCGTGTGCTGCTCAACTACCGCCGGGCGCTGGAGGCCATCCTGACCGGGACGACCAGCCTGCGGGTCGTCGGCGAGCCGTACTTCACCGACATCGACGTCCGTGAGGCGATCCGCCGCAACCTGCTCCCGGGACCGCGTCTCGTCTGTGCTGGACACGCCCTCATCGCCACCGGCGGGCACGGGCACAACTCGGTCGGCTGCGTGGAGGCCGATGGACCGGATGCCTTTCGCCGAGCGGCGCGCGAGCAGCTGCGTGCGGGCGCCGACCTGCTCAAGATCTGCCTCACGGGCGGCATCGGCACCCCGGGCGAGGCACCGGCCGACAAGCAGATGACCGACGACGAGGTGCGCGCCGTGGTGGACGTGGCGCACAGCGCGGCCAAGCGGGTGGCCGCCCACGTGGGCGGCGACCGCGCTCTGCAAGACGCCGTGCGCCTGGGGGTCGACTCCATCGAGCACGGCTACAGCTTCACGGACGACACCGCGGCGCGGATGGCCGACGCGGGGACGTTCCTCGTCCCGACCCTGTGCGTGACCCAGGAACTCGGGTACCTGCGCCGCCATGGCGTCCAGGAATGGATGCTTGCGAAAGCCCGCCTGATCGCCGCGGAGCACCTGGCGTCCATCCGGCGCGCCGTGGCGCGCGGCGTCACCATCTGCTGCGGCACCGATCTCCTCCCCAGCGATCCGGTGGACGGCACCGTGGCGACGATCCGGGAGGTCGAACTCCTGGTGGAGGCAGGGCTGACGCCGCTGGCGGCGGTGCGCGCCGCGACGCTGGACGCCGCCCGTCTCTGCCAGTTGGACCACGTGACCGGGTCGCTGGAACCAGGGAAGGCAGCCGATCTGATCGCCGTGGCCGGACGACCGGACCACGACATCCGCGACCTGCGCAACGTGCGGCTGGTCCTCAAAGACGGCGTGGTGTTCCGCAGCCAGGTACCCGGCCTGCCCGATCCCGGCCTGATGGCCCTGGGGCCGGCGATGGCAGGTGGTACGTTCGCCCGGATCTGGTAGCGGGCCTCAGCGGCCCGACGTCTCCCGCACCAGCGCCTCGTGCCGCCGGACCGCCGCCATGGCGATCCCCGCGCCCGCAGTGAGCACCGCCGCGCTCGCCACGAACGGCGCTTGGGGCCCGGCGGCATCCCACAGCAGCCCGCCCACCAGCGGCCCGACCACCAGGCCCAGGGCCTGCGCCGTCTCGGATGCGCCCACGGCCAGCCCCAGGCGGTCGGGCGGCGCCAGCTCGCTGACGAGCGCCAGCCACGCCGGCGCCGAGGCCGCATAGCTCGCGCCCAGCAGCACCGCGGCACCCGCCAGTTCCCACAGGCGCGTCGCGAACGGAATCGCCCACATGCCCGCGGCGCCGAGCGCCATCCCCAGCAGCACCATGCGCGCCTTGCCCACGCGGTCGGCCACCCGGCCCGCGGGGACCGTGGCAGCCGCCACCGCCAGGACCAGCACCAGGAAGACCACGCCGATGGCGTGCTCGCTGAGCCCGACCACCTGCCTGGCGTAGATGGCCGCGATCGGCACCAGCAGGCCGGCACCCAGCATCTGCACGAACGCCACCAGGTACAGTGCCGCCAGCAACGGGTCTATGCGGTTGCCCGCCACCAGACGCTGCAGATCGCGGGGCCGTACCGGCGAGTGGTAGTCGTTCCAGCGCGCCGGGGCCTCCGACCGCGTGGATGGGAACAGCCATGCGGCCAGGAGCGCGCCGGCCAGCAGCAGCAGGCTCGCCAGCACGAAGCCCGCGCGTACGTCGCCGGCCAGCCCGGCCACGAACAGTCCCGCCGCCGGGCCGAGCGCCAGCCCGGTGAGGAAGCACACGTTCAGCGCGGCCATGCCGGTGGCGCGCCGGTGGGGCGGCGTCGCATCGGCGATGGCAGCCGCCGCCGCGGGCCACAGGGCTGCCGAGCCCAGTCCGTCCACAAGGCGCAACGGCAGGAACAGCACGGGGACGCGCAGCACGACCATCACCGCCGGCGCCAGGCTGCTCAGCACCAGTCCGCCGATCATCACCGGCTTGCGGCCCAGCCGGTCGGTCAGCCCGCCCCATGCGGTCTTGAACACCGTCTCGACCAGGGCGAAGGTCGCCACGATGGCGCCGACCAACTTCACCGAGGCGTGCAGGTGCTCGGTCAGGTAGAGGGGCAGGAGCGGGATCACGGCGCCAAACCCGAACTGCGCCACCCCCAGCACGACGCCGACGCGCCACACCGTCGGCGCCAGCGCCTCGCCCGCGACCGGCGCCGGCGTCGTGTCCTGTGGCGCCCTCACCCGGTCCGTGCCCGGGCAGCCGCCACCTCGGCGGCCCGGTGCTCCTCCTCGTCCGACAACGGCGCGAGCGTCACGGCCCCGTAGCGGCGCTCCAGCGCCTGCGCGATGAGCAGGTCGGCCAACCAGGGGTTCTTCGGGAGCAGGGGACCGTGGAGGTAGGTCCCGTAGACGCGCCGCCAGACCGCGCCCTCGGTGCGGTCGGTCCCGTTGTTGCCGAACCCGACCAGCACCTCACCCAGCGGGTGCACCTGGGGGCCCAGGTACGTGCGCCCGCCGTGGTTCTCGAACCCCACGAGCCGCACGCCGCTGGTGCGCTCGCGGACCACGACGTTGCCGATCAACCGTCGGGCGCCCGGACCGGGATGCACCGTGTGGAGGTCCAGCAGGCCCAGGCCCTCCAGAGCCGGGCCCTCGGCCGGTCGGTAGAAGTGCCCCAGCAACTGGTACCCGCCGCAGACCGCCAGCACGACCGCGCCGTCGGCCGCGGCGGCGCGCACCGCGTCGCCCTTCACCCGCCGCAGGTCGGGGGCGGCCAGGCGCTGCTGCCGATCCTCGCCGCCGCCGATGAAGAACAGGTCGTGCGCGTCGGGGTCGACGGCATCGCCCAGCCGCGCCTCCACCACGCGCACCTGGATCCCGCGCCAGCGTGCCCGCGCCACCAGCGTGGCGACGTTGCCGCGGTCGCCGTACAGGTTGAGCAGGTCGGGGTACAGGTGGCAGATGCGCAGTTCCATGGTCGCGCTCACTGGGCCCAGAAGCCGGGCACGACGCCCTGACGGGCCAGCACCGCCCGCAGCTGCAGCATGGCGGTGTACGTCGGGAGGATGTACAGCCGCCGCCCGGCGGGGAGCTGGCGCAGCGCGGCCGCCAGGGCCAGGGCGCTGTCGCGCTCCAGGGTGATCCGCGCCGGCGGCACACCCGCGTACTTCAGCCGCAGGGCCATCTCCTCGCCGCGCAGCCCGGTGACGATGGCGGCTTGCACGCGGTCGGCCAGCAGCTCGAAGTCCACGTCCCACAGCCACGAGACGTCGCGCCCGTCGGCGATCAGGTCGTTGATGGCGATGAGCACCACCGGGGCGCCATCGGCCAGCAGCACCGTCCGGAGCACCTCGTTGAACCCCGCGGGATTCTTGGCCAGCAGCATGACGGCCTCGCGCCCTTCGAGCACCACGCGCTCGCCGCGCCCAAACGCCGGTGCGGTCTCGTCGAGCCCGCGGACGACGGCCGTGGCGTCCATGCCCAGCGCCCACGCCGCCGCGGCGGCGGCCGTGGCGTCATAGACGTTGTACAGGCCCGGGAGCCGCGTCCGCACCGCCAGCCGTGCGCGGGCGTCCGGTGCGTCCGGCGACCCGCCACGCGGTCCTGCGGCGACGACGAACGCTGCGCCGTCGACGCCCTCCAGGTGCACCTCCACGGCGCGCACCTCGGCCGCAGGCCGCGCGGTACCGCACTGGGCGCAGGCGTAGTGGCCCATGTGGCCCAACGTGACCAGCGTGTACACGTAGGGGCGACCACAGGCGTAGCAGTAGCGCGAGTCCGCGGCGTGCTCGGGCGCCTGCCGCGACGGCAGGGTGTCGGGGAGCGCGTCCAGCCCGAAGGCCACGCGCCGGCCGGCGTGCGCCTGTGCCACCTCGGCCACCAGCGGGTCGTCGGCGTTGTACACCACGGCGGCCTCGCGCGGCAGGCGTGCCAGCGCGCGCCGCCACCGGTCGGCCAGCAGGTCGATCTCGCCGTACCGGTCCAGCTGGTCGCGGAAGAGGTTGAGCAGCACCACCAGCCGCGGCTCGGTGGCTGCGAGCGCCGCCGGCAGCGTGGCCTCGTCGACCTCGAAGACGCCAAGCTCGCCCTGCACCCGCCCGCGCGCGGTGGCGTGCGCGAGCAACGCCGCCGCGATCCCCGAGAGCAGGTTGGCGCCGGCCCGGTTGTGGACGACCCGCAGGCCGGCCGCCTGCGCGATCCCGCCCAGCAGGCGCGCCGTCGTCGTCTTGCCGTTGGTGCCCGAGATCAGCACGACACCGCAGCGCAACTGGCGGGCGAGCGTCGGCACGAGATCCGGAGCCAACGCCAGCGCCAGGCGGCCGGGCAGCGTGGTGCCCCCACCGACCCGCAGCGCCCGGCTGCCTGCGGCGGCCGCACGGGCGGCCAGGAACGCGGCCATGGTGCGCATCTCCTTCCGCATTATAGCCGCACCGCACAGCGCTCGGCCCGGCCACCCCGCCGGCGGTATGCCGCCGCACCCGCTGGGGCGGCGGCGCAGGCCACTGCAGCGCCCTACCCGAACGCGACCGGGACCGGCTCGCGGGCCGCCTCGTCCATCTCGAAGTAGTCGCGCGGGGCGAAGCCGAACTGGCGCGCCATGAGGGTGGTGGGGAAGCTCTGCAGCGACGTGTTGTACCGCATCACGGTGTCGTTGTAGAACTGCCGGGCGAAGGCGATCTTGCTCTCGGTTCCGGCCAGCTCCTCCTGGAGCGCCAGGAAGGTTTCGCTGGCGCGCAACTGCGGGTAGTTCTCGGCCACGGCGAACAGGCCGCGCAGGGCCTGGGTGAGCATGGTCTCGGCCTGTCCCTGGTCGCGCACGGTGCCGGCACTGATCGCGCGGGCCCGCGCCTCGGTGACCCGTTCGAACACCTCCCGCTCGTGGGCAGCGTAGCCCTTGACGGTCTCCACCAGGTTGGGGATCAGATCGTAGCGACGTCGCAGCTGCACGTCGATCTGCGCCCACGCGTTATCCACCCGGTTGCGCAGCGTCACCAACCGGTTGTAGACGACGATCGCCCAGAGCACCACCAGCGCCAGCGTCCCGACGACGTAGAGCATCGGCCACCTCCCTCGTCCTGCGGTCTCGGGCCGTCCACCACCCGCGGGACCCCGCGGGTCGGCCGGCCGGGGGGGGCGGCTGGCCCCGCGTCCGCCCTCGCCGGCCAGTTCGCGCCCGGCCGGCCGCAGTCCCGCCATCCCCCGGACGTCCCCGCGACGGGTCTGGTATAATGGGTCTAAGGTCGGTGCAGGAAAGGGGTATCCGCCGTGCGTCTGATGCGAGTGCGTCGTGTCGCCCTCGATCAGCAGAACAATCCGGTGGTGCTGCTCGTCGACGAAGACGAGACGATCGCCCTGCCCATCTGGATCGGCCAGGCCGAGGCCATGGCCATCGCCATGCGCCTCCAGAGCGTGCAGCCGCCGCGGCCGATGACCCACGATCTGCTGGCCAACGTCCTGGAGCAGCTCGCGACCAAGGTGTTGAAAGTGGTGGTGTCCGACGTGCGCGACGCCACCTACTACGCCGAGATCCACCTGTCGCGGAACGGCACCGCCTACGTGATCGACTCCCGCCCCAGCGACGCCATCGCGCTGGCGTTGCGCGCCGACGCGCCCATCTACGTGGAAGACAAGGTCGCCGCGCAGGCCATCTCGCTGCGCCGGCTGCCCGTCGAGGGCGAGGAACGCGCCGAAGAAGAAGGCGAGCTCGACCCGCAGGAGTTCCGCAAGTTCCTCGAGCGCGTCAAGCCCGACGACTTCCGCCGGACCGTACACTAGCGGCCCGCGCGGGGCACGGCATGCGCCCGCGCTGCCGCGGGCGGCCCGACCCGCCCGGGTGTTCCGGGCGGCCCCACGGGCGCGCGCCGCGGCCACCCGGGGCAACGGCACACCGGGCTACCCGTCGCCTGCGGGCTGCTCGCCTTCCAGGGTAAGGTAGACCTCGCCGGCGAGTGCGGGGCCGATCCGACGGGCGTGGCCTTCCACCCGCACCTCCACACCCCGTCGTCCCGCGGCCACCACCTCCACCGGCGCACCAGGCACCAGGCCGGCGGCCGCCAGTTCGCGCACGGCACCGGCATCGCGGTCGTTCACCCGCGCCACGGTGCCCCGTTGCCCGGCCCGGGCATCGGCCAGCACCACGCCCGTTGCCGGCGCCACCGCGCCCTCCCGGGTGGGGATCGGGTGCCCGTGCGGGTCGACCGCCGGTTCGCCCAGCGCTTCGGCGATGCGGTCTTCCAGGTCTTCGGAGAGCGCGTGCTCCAGGCGCTCGGCTTCCCCGTGCACCTGATCCAGGCCGACGCCCAGGTACCTGCTGAGGTAGAGCTCGAGCAGCCGGTGGTGTCGGATGACCTCCAGCGCCACCTTCTCGCCGGCCTCCGTGAGCTCGACCCCGCGGTAGGGCACGTGCCGCACCAGGCGCAGCCGCGCCAGCCGCTTGAGCATGTTGGTCACCGAGGCGGGCGCCACGGCCAGCTCCTGGGCCAGGCGGGTCGTGGTCACGGGACGCTCGCGCTCGGCGAGGCGATAGATGGCCTTGAGGTAGTCTTCGACAGCCTGACTCAGCGGCGCCGCCATGCGCTGCTCCCGGGAGCGCCCTGGCTCCTCATGCGACGAACAGTCCCGTCAGGTACATGATCGCCAGCCCCACCACGAACCCGGCGACGTTGGTCGCGGTCATCAGCTCGTCCCCGGCCTGCTGGGCCATCAGGCGGCCGAGCTCGTAGACCACCTGGAAGATCGCGCCGGCCCCGATGGCCAGGAACACCGTGGCGGCCACCGGCGAGTAGACGAACCCGCCAAGCCACGCTCCCAGGATGGTGGGCGCGCCGGCGAGCAGCCCCATCCAGAGGAAGTGCGCCAGCCCCGGCCGGTCCCGGGCCACCGGTGCCACGATCCCCAGCCCCTCGGTCGTATTGTGCAGCATGAACCCCAGCACGAGGAAGGTCCCCAGCGCGATCTCGCCCACCGCGTAGGCGGCGCCGATGGCCAGCCCTTCGCCCAGGTTGTGCAGCCCGATGCCCAGCGCGATCAGGTACGCCAGCACGAGCCGGCCCCCCGCGCCGCTCCCGGCCGCGCGGGCGGTCCGCCGCACCACCAGGGTCAGGCCCAGCAGCGTCCCCAGTACGCCCACGGCCACCAGCGCGGTCCCCTGGAGCGCCTCGGGCACCCCCGCGCGCAGCTCCAGGGCCTCCTCCAGCGTATCCACGCCCAGGAACACCAACAGGCCACCGGTGAGGCTCAGGAAGAAGTGCGTCCACCGCCGCCCCAGGCGCCGCAGGAACGGAAACCAGAGCAGGCCCACGAAGACGGGGATCACGCCGACGTAGAGGCCCAGCAGCGTGAACGTCGCCAGGTGCCGGGCGTCGGGCGCCGGCGAGGCCACGGCCACCGGCACCTCGTGGGCGATCACGAGGCCGGTGCTGGTGAGGAGCTTGAGGGCCACCGGCTCGCCCTCCACCCACGGGTAGGGGATCGTGATCACCGCGCGCCCCAACCGCGGGATGGTGCGGTCCGGCGTGATGGTGTGCCGCCAGTACGCGTCGTCCACCAGCACCTGGGCCACCGTCACGGGTTCCGGCCCGCCGTTGGTGACGTGCACCACCACCTCGCCGTCGCGCAGCACCACCCGCTCCACGGTCAGGCGCTCCACGGGCGGGAACGCCGCCTCGAACACGCCCAGCGGCCCGTAGCGCAGGAACAGCACGACGACGGCCGCCAGCAGCGCCAGCGGCGCGAGGCCGTAGAGCACCACGCGCCGGCGCTCAGACGGCCCCATCGGGGACCACCTCGAAGAAGCCGGTCCATCCCAGCTCCGTGAACTCGCTCTGGTGGGCGTGGAACATGAACCGGCCGGGACGCCGGTAGCGGAACTCCAGGATCGCGCGCTGGGCCTGGCAGAGCATCACGGTGTCGGTGTACTCCGACGGGGTGAGGCTGGTGCCCGTGGGGTAGACGTGGAAGAAGTTGGCGTGCAGGTGCAGCGAGTTGATGGGGTCGAACTCCGTGATGTTGACCAGGTAGATGCGCACCAGCTCGTGCTGCCGGATGCGGATGGGGTGCCGCAGGTAGTAGAACGGCACGGTGTTCACGGCGTAGATCTCGTTCTCGCCGTCGAAGTCGGTGTCGAAGGCGTTCATCATCATGACCAGCTCGCGGGCCGGCGGACGCCCCTGGGGCGGATCGACGATGAAGACCCCGTAGAGCCCCTTGTGGATGTGGCGCTTGAGGGGCTGCACGTGGCAATGGTAGAGGTGCAGGCCGAACGGCGCCGCGTCGAACTCATAGACGAACGTCCTGCCTTGTGGGATCGGCTCGATCCCGTCCATGGCCGCGTCGTGGAACCCGTGGAAGTGGATGTTGTGCGGGTGGGTGCCCGCGTTGACGAAGCGCACGCGCACCCGATCGCCCTCCCGGGCCCGCAGCGTGGGGCCGGGCACCTGGGCGTTGTACGTCCACGCCGCGAACCGCACGCCGGGCGCCACCTCGATCTCCCGGTCGGTGGCCACCAGCTGGTACTCCCGCAGGGTCTGCCCGGTAGGGAGCCGGCTGACCCGCCCCCAGTCGAACGCGGTCAGGTACCGCATCGGGTCGACGCCCGCGTGGCGCAGCGCCACCTCGCCGACCGTGCCCAGGCCCTCGTGCGCCCCGTGCGCCTCCGGGGCCACCTGGGGCAGGCCTGTGCTGCCGGCGGCCGCCAGCAGCGTCCGGCCACCGCCACCTCCAGCGGACGCGCGCGCTGCATGCGCGCCCGCCGTCAGTCCTGCCCCGCTGACCCCTCCTGCGGCGGCCCCGGCCGCACCGACTGCCGCCAGCCTGAACAGCTCGCGACGGGACAGCCTCCCCCCCATCGGCGCGCCTCCTTTAGGAGCAACTAAATTAGTCTGCGTTAAATCTTGCGGGCTGGACCGCCGGCTGTCAAGCAGGTAGGCTGCGCTGCCGGAGCGCGCACCGCACCGCGGCCCGGGCGCTGCTACGTCGTCGCCCGGTGCTGGATCTCCGCGGGGGCGCGCACGAGATCGGGCGGCGTGAGGGCAAACTGCCAGCGCAGCGGCACGACCTCGGGCGGCCAGCACGTCCGCTCGTCGCACGCCTGGAACGCCAGCGTGCCGCGGATGACGAGCCCCTGGCCCGCCGCGACGAGGGCGGCCATCTCCTGACGGGTTCCGCAGGCGACGTCCATGGTCACGCGCACCGGTCCGCGGTACCCGTGGAGGGGCTC
This sequence comes from uncultured bacterium, assembly GCA_964526945.1. Classification (GTDB taxonomy): domain Bacteria; phylum Sysuimicrobiota; class Sysuimicrobiia; order Sysuimicrobiales; family Humicultoraceae; genus Fervidifonticultor. Next base: position 4,968 of record CAZGNA010000024.1, on the reverse strand, counting down.
GGCCACCCAGGGCAGGGCGAGGCGCTCAGGCGGGGGATAGACAGGCGAAGAAAGTGTCAGGAAGGACTCCCCGGCCACGTCCACGGTCAGTCCTTGGTAGCCGCCACCGACATCGGGCGCGTAGACGTGGACGCCAGGACGCGGGAGCACGTCGACGATCAGGGTGAAGCGGTTCCCGGGATGGAGGATCGCCTGGGTTGCGGCCGTGCGCACCCGCACGTGCGGGCGCTGGTCGAACCCGTGGGCGACCACGGCCCCCGCGCCCAGCCGGTAGAGGACGGCGGGCATCGTCATCCGGTGGTAGTACCGGGCTTCGACGAAACGCTCGCGAACGACCCCCTCCTCGTCCACCAACAGGATCGCCGGATGCGCCATGCCGGCTTCGCGGCTCCCGGGCGTGACCGTCGCGTCCAGCAGGCCGAAGGCGCGGATGATCGCCGAGTCGGGATCGGCCAGCAGCGGGAACGTGATGCCGCGCCGCGCGGCGAAGGCGCGGTGGATCGCCACGGTGTCGTAGCTGATGGCGCACAGCCCGAGGCCCAGGGCCTGCAGCTCGGCTTTGGTCCGCTCCAGCTCCACGAGCTGGCCCTTGCAGTAGGGTCACCAGTCGCTGGACCGGATGAAGACGATGATGGCGCCACGCGGGCCGCGGATCGTCTCGAACGTCTGTCGGCGGCCGTCCTGGTCGGGAGCGGCAAATGGCGGAATACGCGTCCCGACCGCCGGCCCCACCGCCGCGGTCGGCGCCTCGTCGCTCATGGCGTCCCCAGCAGCGCGTCGTGGGTCGTGGCCATGCACGTGTCCATGACGACCTCGAGCCCGGCGGCACGGGCGCGGGCGGCGGCCTCCTCGTGGGCGACCCCCAGCTGCATCCAGACCACCCGCGCGCCGATGGCGATGGCGTCGTCGACGAGGGGCGGCACGAACGCGCTGCGCCGGAAGATCAGCACCACGTCCACGGGCTCGGGAACGTCCCGCAGGCTCGGGTAGGCGCGCTCGCCCAGCACCTCAGTGAGCCTGGGGTTCACCGGCACGATGCGGTAGCCCGCCTCCTGGAGATACCGGGCCACCTCGTGGCTGGGCCGCTCCGGACGGTCGCTCAACCCGACGACCGCGATCGTCCGCGTGGCGCGCAGGATCGCGGCGAGGACCTCAGGCGCCGGTGGCCTCGCGTCGGGCACGCTCATCCCCCCAGCAGCTGGTCGAGCTTCGCCCGGTTGAACCCGACCACGGCCTCGCCGTCGATCACGGTGACCGGCGTCGCCGAGTAGCCCATCTGCAGGAGTTCTTCCAGCGCCTGCTCGTCGGCGCTCACGTCCTTCTCGGTGTACGCCACGCCCCGTTCGTGAAGGAACTCCTTCACCTTGCGGCAGAACAGTCAACCAGGCTGGGAGTAGACGACGACCGTCCTGGGCATAGCGTGTCTCCCTCCGGCACGGCGTGGGACCCACAGCGCACCGTCTCCCGGCACGCCCTCTGGCCCGCCACGGACCGCCGGCACGCTGCGTCCGATCCGAACAACCGCGCCGCCCGGCACCGTATTCCGCACCGGTGTCCCGGCGCTCAGTGCCTGCCGGCCCGAAACATCCGGATGACTTCCAGACGGCTGCGAAGGTTCAGCTTCTGCAGGACCAGGTGGACGTAGTTCTTCACGGTCTGGGGCCGCAGGTACAGGCGCTGGGCGATCTCCTTGTTCGAGAGGCCCTCCACCAGCAGCTGCAGGATCTGCTCCTCGCGCGGCGTGAGCGTCTCCACGGGGGGCACGGGCTCGCCCGCCTGCAGGCGTGCCACGTAGCTGAACAGGGTCGTGACGACCCGGGGGGAGACGGGCGGGATCCCTTCGGCCAGGGACCGCACCGCCGCCACGAGGTCGTCGGCGGACGCGCCCTGCAGCACGCACCCGGCGGCGCCGGCGCGCACGCACTCGACGATGGCCTGGTCGTCGTCGGCCACTCCCCAGATGAGGATCTTGCCGCCGGGCACCCGCTGGCGGAGGGCCGCCAGCACCGCCATGCCGTCGGCCTTGTGCGTGGCCAGGTCGTACAACAGCACGTGCTCCTCCGCGATGGGCGTCGTCAGCACCTCGCGCCCGCTGCCGAAGGTGGCCACCACGCGGACACCGGGCCGCTGGCCCAGCAGGCCGGCCACGGCGTCCCGGATCAACGGGCTGGCGTGGATGATGCCGACGGGTACAGGTCCCACGACTCCCCGGCTCCACCCTACCGGGCGCGTCACCTGCTGACTGTAAGGCAGCAAACACCCGCAGGCCTCACCCCGGCCGGACGGGATGCCCGCCGAACTGCTGACGGAGAGCCGCCAGCAGCCGGTCACCGAAAGGCGCGGGGTCCCGCGACCGGAAGCGCCGCTGGAGCGCCAGCGTGATCACGGGGATGTCGCACGCCAGCTCGACGGCCTCGATGACGGTCCAGCGTCCTTCGCCGCTGTCCTCCACGTAGGGGGCGATCCCTGCCAGCGTGGGGTTGGCAGCCAGGGCGCGGGCGGCGAGGTCCAGCAACCACGAGCGCACCACGCTGCCGTGCCGCCACACCTCCGCGACCTGCGCCAGGTCCAGGGCGAACTCCGCTTTCCGCGCCATCAACGCGAAGCCCTCGGCATACGCCTGCATGAGCCCGTACTCGATGCCGTTGTGGACCATCTTGACGAAGTGGCCCGCGCCCGGCGGGCCCACGCGCGCCCAGCCGCGATCGGGCTCCGGGGCCAGCGTCTGAAACACCGGTGCCAGCCGCGCGACGACGTCTGCGGCCCCCCCGATCATCAGGCAGTAACCGAGCTCGCGGCCGGCCAGCCCGCCGCTGGTTCCGACGTCGAGGAAGTGCACACCGCGCCGCGCGAGCGCCTCGGCCCGGCGCATCGAGTCACGGTAGAACGAGTTGCCACCGTCGATCAGCACGTCCCCGGACGCGAGGTGCGGGAGCAGCCCTTCGATCGTCTCGTCCACCGCCCGCACCGGCACCATCAGCCAGACGACACGCGGGGGAGTCAGCCGACCGGCCAGATCACGTAGCGACGTGGCCCCAGCGCCTCCCTGGGCCACCAGGCGCCTGACGGCCTCGTCGTCTGGCGCGTAGCCGACCACGCGGTGTCCGCCGCGTATCAAGCGTGCTGCCATCCCCCCGCCCATGCGGCCCAGCCCGACCATCCCGATCTCCATACCGGCCCCTCCCGCCGTCTCGCGCGGTTCGTCGCCCACCGTCATCCCAGCAGGTGCTGGAGCCCGGCCAGCAGGCGGGCGAGCCCTCCTGGAGCGTCCCGCCCGAGCCCGATGCGCAGCACGTGCCGGCCCCGTTGCACGAGGGCCTGGTAGTCGCCGTCGGCCTGCGCCCGGAGCAGCGCGTGGAACGTGAGATGTCGGCCGGGCACCGGCGCGTCGTCGACCGGCTCGTCCACGAGCTGCAGGAACCACCCGCTGTGCGGTCCGCCCTTGTGGAGCTGCCCGGTCGAGTGCAGGTAGCGGGGCCCGAACCCCACCGTGGTCGCCACGTGTCGCCGCCGGCCGAGCAGGGCGCGAATCTCCTGCAGGCCACAGACCACTTCGGGCCGCGGCGCCAGGAACGCCAGCACCGCCACGTACGCGCCCTCCTGCAGGCCCGCGAGCCAGGCGCGCAGTGCCCGGGGCATCGCCGTGTCGTCCACCGCAACCTCCGGCACGGCGCCGGGCGGTGCGTCCTCAGCCATGGCCCGCTCTGTCAGGTCCTTGGCCAGCTGGACGTCGGGTTGGTTGAACGGATGGACGCCGAGCACCGCGCCGGCGGCTGCGGTGGCGACCTCCCAGCGCAGGAACTCTTGCCCCAGCTGGGTGATGGCATCCAGGGTGATCTCCACCACGGGATGCCCTGCCGACGCCAGCGCCGCCATGCGCTCGTCCAGCGCGTCCGTCGCACCGGCCATGCCCACGCCCACGAAGACCCGATCGGCCCCGTAGCCGCCGTCCAGCCACGGCTCGTCCACCACCGGCACCACGCCCCGGCCGTCCTTGCCCGTACTCTCGGCCAGCAGTTGCTCGACCCACACCGGCAAGGCGGCGATCGCCGGCGACGCCAGGAACGTCACCTTGTCGCGTCCTGCCAGGGCCAGCTCGCCCAGCGCCGCACCCAGCGCCAGCGCCGGGTTGTCATCGCACGGGACCTCCGGGCCGATCGACGCGGCGAAGGCACGGGCACCGGCCAGCACGGCGCGGACGTCGGCGCCGACGAGGGCTGCGGGCACCAGCCCGAACACCGACAGGGCGGCATACCGGCCGCCGACGTCGGGCGGGGCGTACACGATGCGGCGGAAGCCGCGCGCCGACGCCAGCGTCGCCAGCGGCGTCTGCGGATCGGTAATGGCCAGGCACCGCCGACCCGGCGGGTCGCCGGCGGTACGGCTCCACTCCCAGAAATAGTGAAACAGCGCCAGGGTCTCGGTGGTGGTGCCGGACTTGCTCGACACGACGATGAGCGTGCGGGCGGGATCCAGGCGGGCCGCCACCGCCCGGACGGCGGTCGGGTGCGTCGAGTCCAGCACGGTGAGCGCCAGCGGGCCCGGCCCGGGCGGCGTCGTGCGCGCGAACACTTCGGGGGCCAGGCTCGACCCGCCCATGCCCAGCAGCAGCACGTCCGTCAGCCCCTCGTCGCGCACCTGCTGCGCGAGCGCGTCGAGCTCGTCGACCAGCGCGGGCGGCGCCCATGGCAGCCCGAGCCAGCCCAGGCGGTCGGCCAGCTCGGGCAGCGGGGCTGGGGCCCACAGCGTCGGATCCCGGGCCCACAGCCGGCGGCCGAACCCGATCGCGTCCCACTGCCGCAAACGATGCGCGACCTGCCCCGCGTAGGGGCCCAGCCTCATGCGCTGCATGGAAGGGGACTACTCGGCACCCGCCCGCCGTCCCTCCGCAGGCCGGACAGGCGCGTCGGGCCCGGTGCACGGCATCTTCGAGGCGCATCGGTCGGACGTGCTCGACTACCACGCCCT
>CAZGNA010000023.1:0-23654 GCA_964526945.1 uncultured bacterium | reverse complement strand
GCAGGGCGCCCGCCAGCACCAGCGCGCAGGCCGCGACGGTCCCCCACCGCACGATCGCCGTCGCCCACGGGCGCGCGACGCGCGTGCCCCGCCCCGGCACCGCGCTGCGCCGTCCTCGCCCGGACCCGAGGTGTCCCGCAGCCACCATTCCTGCCGGCAGGGCGGTGCAGCGGACCGCGCGTCCTGGCGCGGCGGCCCCGCTCAGCGGCTCGAGACCGGCGCCGGCTCGTGCAGCCCCACCGGACGCCGCAGGTACCGCCCGCTCGGCGGCGCGCACACGGTGCCGTGGGCGTAGACGAGCCGCCCGCCCAGGATCGTGTGCGTCGGCCAGCCGCGCAACCGCAGGCCGGCAAACGGGGTGAAGTCCTGCGCCGAGAGCAGCACCTCTGGCGCCACCACCTGCTCGCGCGCCGGGTCGACCACGGTGAGGTCGGCGTCGCTGCCCGGCGCCAGCGTCCCCTTGCGCGGGAACAGCCCGAACGCCCGCGCCGGGTTGGCGCTCACCAGCTCGGCCACGCGGACCACCGACAGCCCGCGGCGGTGCACGCCTTCCGAGAGCAGGTAGGGGTAGAGCAACGCCGTCCCGCCGAAGCCCGGGAGCGCCCTCCACAGGTCCTCCCCCTTCTGCTCCTCGAAGCAGCAGGCGTGGTCGCTGACGACGGTGTCCATCGTGCCGTCCAGCACCGCCTGCCAGAGCGCGTCCCGGTCGTCCTCGGTGCGGATCGGCGGGTTCACCTTGCCCGCGATCCCGCCGGCGGTCGCGTGGGTGAGCGCCAGGTGGTGCACCGTCGTCTCCAGGCGAATGTCCAGGTGCGGGTAGGCGCGCTTCGCCGCGGCGCCGTCGGTCACGGCCTCGCGGCTGGAGAGGTGCAGCAGGTTGATCGGGCACCGGGTGACGTCCGCCAGCAGCACCGCTTCCGCCATGGACAGCCGCTCGGTGAGCGGAGGCCGGGCCTCGTGGTAGGCTTCAAGCCCCTCCCGCCCCGCCTGCTTCACCCGCTCGATGAACACGCGGATCAGCTCGGCGTGCTCGCAGTGCAGGCTGAGCGAGACGCGGCCGAACCGCCCGTAGCGCTGGGCGGCGGCGGTCACCTGCTCCATGAGCAGGAAGAGGTGGCCGAGGTCGTAGGTCTCGGCCATGGTGTAGTCGCTGCCCCGCGTGGAGTCGGCGGTGAGGTTCAACCCCTTGTAGAACATGTAGTACTTGAACGATCCGACACCCTGCTCGCGGACCAACCAGTCCACCTCGTCCAGCTGGTCGGCCGTCATGATGGCGATGTGGAAGCCGTAGTCGGTGTGCGCGCGACCGTCGGTCAGGTGCAGCACCTCGGGGAAGATCTCGCGGTAGGGCCCGCTCTTGTTCAGGTAGTGCTGACCGGTTCGGAAGTAGCTGAGCACCGTGGTCACGCCTCCGACCAGCGCCGAGCGGGTCTCCGACGCCGTGTCGTCGGCCAGCGACCGGTAGATGCCGAGGTGAAAGTGCGCGTCGACGGCGCCGGGCAGCACCAGCCGGTCCCGGGCATCGATCACCTCGGCGGCCTGCGCCGCATCCAGCCCCTCGACCAGGGCCGCGATCCGCCCGTCGCGGATCGCCACGTCGCAGCGGACGGCCCCCGTGTAGGGGAGCACCACGGTCCCATTCACCACCGCCAGATCCCACCGCGCCATCTCCTACTCCTCCCTCCTGTCCGCGCAGATGTCCAACGGCTTCGGGCCGCGTCCCGACCCCCGGGCCATCCCCGCAGGGTCGACGGGCGCGCCCGCCATGCTCCTGCCGCCACGGTCACGGACCGCCTCCCGCACGCAGCCGCGCGCCCAGCGGGCGCACCGACGCCAGCGCCTCCAGGTGGGTCAGGGCGTCGAGGATCGCCGCGGCCTCCGGCGCGGGGACGCGCTGGCGAAGCGCCGCCAGGTGCAGCGCGCGCACCGCGTCTGCGGCCAGCGGGACGGCAGGTCCGCCCAGCGGGTCGTGACACTCGCCGACCAGGACGCGTCCATCGCGCAGGACGACCGACACCCGCGCGCCCCACCGCCGGGGAAAGGCGGCCTCGAGCCCATCGTCGGCGTGCACGGTGATGCGCCGGGCCAGGGCGTCGATGCGCGGATCGTGCAACCGGTCGGTGAAGCTCTCGAACCCGATGCGCCCGTCGAGCAGGTAGGCCGCCAGCACGAAGGGGATGCTGAACTTGGCGCTCGTCGGCGTGGCGGCGTGCTGGTGGGCGAACAGCGTCGCGACCCCGAAGGTGTGGACGTCGATGCGGTCCACGGCGTCGGCGCTGACAGCGCCCGCGGCCGGCAGCGCGGCCCGCAGCGCGTCGAGGGCCGGATGGGTGTACCGACAGGACGGATAGGGCTTCAGGTAGCCCCGGGTGATCTCGTAGGTCGCGCCCAGGGAGCCGAACCAGGCGTCGAAGTCCGCAGCGCCCATGGCCGCGCGCAGCGGCCGGAAGATCCGCGCTACCGCGTCGGCGGATCCCTGCAGGCCCGCCTGCGCCCAGCGCGCCACGGTCACGCCCGCCTGGGCGCTGAGCCCGGCCGTCAAATTCCGGGCCAGCGCGCCCTCCGCGTACGGGTCCCACAGGCTCAGCACGGCCAGGTTGACGGCGAGCCGCCACGTGGCGCGCAGCGTCTTGGGGTCGCGCCCCCAGACCAGCGCGGCGGCCAACGCCGGTCCCACCGCGGTCCAGGTGCTGTGCGGGTTGCGCACGACCCAACCCGTCGCGGCGTTCACCCGCGCGCGCATCGGCATCACCGCCCGCTCGACCCTGGCGCACACCTCGTAGGCGCGCAGGACCGCATCGACCACCGCGGCACCGGGCGCGTCGCGTTCCTCGGCCGCGGCCAGCGCCGCCATGACCGTGGCCGCGCCCACGTGGCCGGCGGTGTTGTGCCCTTCCTCGATCTCCTGCGCGATGGCCAGCACCGTGTTCGCCATCACGGCCTGCTCGACGGGCGCGACGCGGCCGCACCCCACCACGGTACAGGGCCCGGCCTGCAGGACGAGCCCCTCGATCACCCTGCGCAGGTCGGGGAGCGCGCTCCCGGCCATCGCCGCGCACACCACGTCCTCGATCACCAGCCGGCTGCGGGCCACCGCGTCGGCCGGCGGCGCCACCTCTCCGGTCAGGAACGCCACCACGTGCTCTTCGTCGACGGGCGCGTCAGCCCCGGCCACGGTCGACGTCCGCCTCCTCAACGAGCATCAGGTCCTGCACCAGGGCGCGGACCCGCTGCGCGTCGGGGTGCCGCCACCGCGCCAGCGCCTCGGCGGCCCGCTCGCCCAGGACGGGCGTCACCAGGCGGAGGAACTTCTCCTCCACCTGCTCGGCGGCATACGCCAGGTGGTCCTCGCCGCGCGGCAACGCCACCTGCGCCTCCAGCCGACGGCCGTCGCGCAGGACGACCGTCACCCGCGTCGGCCGCCGGGCCGGCGCCAGCGCCGTGAACTCGGGTCGTTCGCGCACGTGCACCCGTGCCGCCAGCGCCAGCGCTTGGGCGGTGAGGGCCTCGGGTTCGAACGCCTCCACCCATGACGACCCGTGCACCAGGCGCGTGGCGATCGCAAACGGCAGGCTGAACTTCGCGGCCAGCCGGGTACCGGGGCGCGGGTGCGCGAAGGTGGCGGCGAGCGCGTAGGTCTCCACCTCGACACGCACCACGTCCTCGGGCAGGATCGGCTCGTGGCGGGTGAGCGCGTCCAGGCAGTCGAGGGCACCGTGGAGGTGCCGGCACGCCGCGTGCATCTTGAAGTAGCCGCGGCCGATCTCGTACTCACGCCCCAGGCCGGCCGTCAGCGCCTCGACGTCGAGCTCGGTGGCCGCCAGCGGGCGCAACGCGCGCGCCACCCCCGCGGTGCCCGTCATCCCCGCCGCTGCCAGGCGGGCGGCCACGAGCCCCAGCAGGTTCGCCACCCCGGCATACGTGTCGCGTACCCCTGCGCCGTCGATGGCGCTGTCGTAGTGGGTGTGCAGCATGTAGTGGGCCGCGATCCGCAACGCCTCCACGACCACGGGGACACGGCCGTCGAGCAGGAGCGCCGCCGCCGTCGCGCCACCCAGCACGCCCCAGGTGCCGTGCGGGTGCAGCGGCGGCCGCAACGCGCCCAGGGAACGCCCTGCGCGCGCAGCCACCTCGTAGCCGGCGATCACCGCATCCAGCAGCCGCTCGCCAGTGGCGTCGACGCCCTCTGCGGCAGCCAGGGCGGCGGGCACCACGTGGATCGCCGGATGCCCGCCAGCGAACCGGTGCCCCTCGTCGAGCTCCAGCACCGTGCCCGCCGTGCCGTTGAGCATGGCCGCGTGGGCGGGCTCGGCGCGCAGGCGTGTGCCCAGCACCGCAGCGGGGCCTGGCGCGCTCGCCGCCAGTGCGGCGACCGATGTCCCCAACCGGCTCATCCCGCCCACGATGGCGCCGAGCGTGTCCACCAGCACCAGGCGCGCGCGCCCGACCACGTCCGCGGGGAGGTCGCGGCTTTGGAGCCTCACGGCGAAGGCGGCCAGGTGCTCCTCCGGGGTGCGCGCGGCCTCGCTCATCGTCCGGTGCGCAACTCCGCTGCGGCCGCAAGCCCGGCGATGCGGCCCCACCCCAACGCCGTGAGCAGCCCGTTGCCGGGCGAGTAGCCGGCCGCGCCGTGCCCCGAGATGCCCACCGCGGTGCCGCCGCCGGCGAACAGGTTGGGGACGGGCGTCCCGTCGTCCCGCAGGACGCGCGCGCTGGTATCGATCGCCAGGCCCCCCTGGGTGTGGAGGAGTGCGCCGGTGACCCTGACCCCGCAGTAGGGCGGCGCGAGGGGCCGGCGGGTCCCGGGCGCGCGGCCCAGCGGATCGCGCCCTGTGGCCAGCCCCGCATTGAGCGCTGCCACGGTACGTTCGAGACCGGCGGCATCGACGCCCAGCCGCGCGGCCAGCGCCGGCAGGGTGGGCGCGCGGCGGATGCCGCCCAGCGCGTCCAGGTCCCGGTAGGTCTGGTCGTGGGCCAGCATCGCGGCGTCGATGGCTTCGTCGTACACGACGAACGCCACCCCGCCGGGCTGCGCGACGACCCGGGCGCCAAACGGGCTGTAGCCCAGGTCCTCGCGGGCGAAGCGCTCCCCGGCGACGTTGACCACGCACCCGCCGCGCTCCACGACCGCCCAGCTCAGCAGGACGCCATGGGGCACTGCCACGCTCCCGTGCCCCTGGTAGGCGTCCATGCAGCGCGTGGCAGCACCCAGGGCCATACCCCATTCGATGGCCTCACCCGTGACCGTCGGGGCACCGAAGTAGAGCGCCCCGGCGATCTCCGGACAGAACGTGCGCACCATGGCTGGATTGCCGCCGAACCCGCAGGCCGCCAGCACCACCTTGCGGGCCTTGATCCGTTCGCGGATCTGGCCGGCCTCGACGCCCAGCACCTCGCCGCCAGCGCCGACCACCAGCTCCACGGCGGGCGTCCCGGTGGCGATCGACACGCGGCCGGTGGCAGCCACCGCCGCCAGCAACGGCTCGACCAGGTCACGTCCCTGGCGTGACGGCGGCGCGTGAAACCGCGGGACCGACTGGCCGGTGTAGCGGAAGTCGACGACCAGCTCCAGCGGCACGCCGGCCGCCTGCACCCACTCCACGAGAGCCGCCGAGCGCTCGCACAGCACCCGCACGTGGTCGGGATCGGCGCCCGCGCCCGCCTTGGTCAGGATGTCGGCGGCCATCTGCGCAGGCGTGTCCTGGATGCCGTGCGCGCGCTGCTGGGCGGTGCCCGCCGCCGGGATCATGGCCGTGCTGATGGCCGTGGTGCCACCGGGTCGCTGTGCCTTCTCCAGCAGCACCACCTCGAACCCCTCCTGCGCCAGGGTGAGCGCCGCGGCCAGCCCGCACCCGCCCCCGCCCACCACCACCGCGTCCGTCTCGGCGTCCCAGCCCACGGCGCGCTCCTCATCCACCCAGGTACGCCCGGCGCAGCTCGTCGCGCTGCAGCAACGCGCGGCCCTCGCCCTCGGCGACCACCGCGCCGTGCTCCAACACGTAGGCCCGCCGGGCCAGCTGCAGGGCATGATGCACGTTCTGCTCGACGAGCAGCACGGCGATGCCCTCGCGGTTGATGGCCGCCACCACCTCGAAGATGCGCGCCACCATCAGCGGGGCCAGGCCGATCGAGGGCTCGTCCAGCAGCAGCAGACGGGGCCGGCTCATCAGTCCGCGCCCGATGGCCAGCATCTGCTGCTCGCCGCCCGACAGCGTGCCCGCCAGCTGGCGCTGCCGGTCGCGCAGCACGGGGAACAGCGTGAAGACCATCTCCAGCGTCTGGCGGCGCGCGGCCTTGGCGTGGCGCGGGTAGGCGCCCATCTCGAGGTTCTCGCGGACCGTCATCTCCGGGAACAGCCGCCGGCCCTCGGGGATGTGGCCCAGACCGCGCGCGACGATCTCGTGGGCGGGGCGGCCGTCGATGCGCGCGCCGTCGAACCACACCTCGCCGCCCCACGGCCGGAGCAGGCCGGACAGCACCCGCAGCGTCGTGGTCTTCCCGGCGCCGTTGGCGCCCACCACGGCCACCAGCTCGCCGGCCTCCACGGTCAGGCTGACGTCGCGCACCGCGGCCAGCCGGCCGTACCCTGCCGTGAGGTGCACCGCCCTAAGCAAGGAGCGCCACCTCGCCCAGGTAGGCGTCTACGACGCGCGGGTCCCGGGCGACCTGTGCGGGCGGGCCGTCGGCGATCTTCTCGCCGTGGTGCAGCACGATCACGCGAGTGCAGACCTGCATGACCGCCCGCATGACGTGCTCGATCCACAGCACCGTGACCCCCCGGGCGGGCAGCTGGCGCACCAGCTCGCTCATGACCTCCACTTCCCGCGGGGTCAACCCGGCCATGACCTCGTCGAGCAGCAGCAGGCGCGGGCGCGTGGCCAGCGCCCGGGCAAGCTCCAGCCGTCGCTGGTCGCTGATGGTGAGGTCGCGGGCCGGGAGCTGGGCGCGCCCGGCCAGCCCGACGAACGCCAGGCACTCCTGGGCGATGCGCTGCGCCTCGCGCATCGTCGCTCCCCGCGCCAGCGCGCCCACCAGCACGTTGCGGTGCACCGGGAGCTCGGCGAAGGGTCGGACGATCTGGAAGGTGCGGACCAGGCCCAGACGACAGATCTCGAACGGCCGCAGGCCCGTCAGGTCGCGACCGGCGAACACGACCCGCCCGGCATCGGGCCGGAGGAACCCCGAGATGAGGTGGAAGAGCGTGGTCTTCCCGGCGCCGTTGGGGCCGATCAGCCCCACCACCTCGCCGGCCTCCACCTGCAGGCTCACGCGGTCCACCGCCACCAGGCCGCCGAAGCGCCGCGTGACGCCCTCCACCGCCAACAGGCTCACAGGCCTCTCCCCGCCGGGCACGGAACTCGCCTCATCGGGGACGCTCGCGCCAGCGCCGCACGGCCCCGACCAGGCCGTGGGGCAGGGCCATGATGGCCACCACCAGCAGCGCCCCGTAGATCATCAGGTGCACGCCGCGGTAGCCGCCCAGGTAGGCGCGCATCCACTCGCCCAGCGGCACCAGGAGCACGCTCCCGGCCAGCGGGCCCAGCGCCGTACCCGCCCCGCCGATGATGTTGGGCAGGATCGCCGCCACCGACACGTCGATGCCGAACGCCAGGTGGGGATCGATGTAGGAGAAGAACTGCACGTAGAAGGTCCCGGCCAGCGCCGTGGCGGCCGCGCTGGCGCCCATGGCCACCAGGCGGGTGCGCGTCGTGTCCACGCCCAGCGCCTCCGCGGCGTCGACGTCCTCCCGCACCGCCTCCATGAACAGGCCCAGCCGGGAGCGCTCCAGCGCCGCGGCCGCCGCGGTGAGCCCCACGGTCATCGCCAGGATCACGTAGTAGTAGGCCCAGGGCTCGGGAAACTGGAACGTGGCCAGCGCGGGCCGCAGGGGCACCAGCACGCCCATGGCGCCGCCCAGCGCCCGCCAGTTGGTGACGACGATGCGGCAGACCTCGGCGAAGGCCAGGGTGACCAGCCCGAAGTAGGGCCCGCGCAGCCCGTAGCGGAAGCTCAGGGCCCCGATGAACCCGCCGGCGGCCGCAGCCAGGGCGGCCCCCACCAGCATGCCCAGCCAGGGGGTGAGGCCGCCGCGGGCGAACAGCAGCGCCGTGGTGTACGCGCCGATGCCAAAGAACGTGGCGTGCCCGAACGAGAACTGGCCCGCGTAGCCGCCCACCAGGTTCCAGCACTGGGCCAGGTAGGCGCCGTAGAGGGTCATGATCAGCACGCGCAGCACGTACGGACTGGCCACCAGCGGTGCCGCGACCGCCGCCGCCAGCATCGCGGCCGCCACCAGGGCGGGCACGTAGCGGGCGCGCCCCGGCGCCTCGACGACCGCCGCGCGCTCAGCCACGCTGCCGCACCCCGAACAGGCCCGTGGGCCGGAACAGGAGCGCCAGGATGAAGATGCCGTAGACGACCAGCTCCTTGAGGGATCCGGGCAGCAGGGCCGCGCCCAACGCTTCGCCGACGCCGATCAACAGCCCCCCGGCCAGCGCGCCGGTGAAGCTGCCCAGTCCCCCCAGGACCACCACGACGAAGCCGTAGAGCAGGAACACGTGCCCCACATGGGGTGCCGTGTACAGGTAGGGCGTGATCAGGGCGCCCGCCATGCCGGCACAGGCCGCCCCCAGCCCGAAGGTGAAGGTGTTGATCCGGACGACGTCGACGCCGACCAGGGCGGCGCCCACGGGATCCTGGGCGGTCGCCCGGATCGCGCGTCCGGGTTCGGTGAACGCCAGGAACAGGTAGAGCGCGGCCGTGAGCGCCACCGCGCCGACGCACGCGATGAGCCGCGGCTTGTTGAGCAGCAACGGGCCCAGGGGCACCGCGCCCTCCAGCCACGCGATGCGCAGCGTGCGGAAGTCGGGGCTCCACAGGAACAGCGCGAGGTTCTCCAGGATCAACATCACACCGAGGGTGAGCAGCAGCTGGGTGTGCTGGGGCGCCCCCGCGATGGGCTGCAGCAGGCCGCGCTGGATGCCCGCGCCCAGCAGGAACAGCAACGCGAAGACCACCGGCAGCGCCAGGTACGGGGGCACGCCCCAGAGCACGAAGAGCCAGTAGGCGGTGTACATGCCCAGCATCAGCAGGGCGCCGTGGGCGAAGTTCACCACGCGCATCACCCCGAAGATCAGGGTGAGGCCCACGGCCACCAGGGCGTACACCGCCCCGGTGAGCAGGCCGGTGACGGCTGCCTGCCCGACCAGCAGCAGCATCGGCCGCTCAGGTGACGGGGAACACGGGCGTCATCTCGCTGTACCGTTCGGGCAGGACCACGCGCGGGGTCCCGCCCCGGACCTGCAGGAGCACCGGTCGGGCGTTGACGTTCTCCCCCTTGCCGTCGAACTTGATCTCCGCCTGGGGCAGGATGTGGTCCCGCAGGTTGGTGGCCGCCAGCGCCGCGCGGATCCGCGTGGGCTCGGTCGAGCCCGCGCGCTCCACGGCGTCCAGCAGCACCCGCGTGGCCGCGTAGGCGTAGACCGCGTGGGTGGACATGTCCCGGTTGAAGCGTTCACGGTAGGCGCGGAAGACGCCGCGGGTGCGCGGGTTCACCGGGTTGTAGTAGTAGTTGGAGTCCATGACGTGCTCGCTGGCCAGCGGGCCCGCCTCCGCGGCGAACCGCGGATGGCTGAACGCGCCGTTGGCCACGCCCACCACCGCCTTGGTGCGCAGGCCCACCTCGCGGATGGTGCGCGCCACCAGCACGCCGTCGCGGAAGTAGCCGGTGAACAGGGCCACGTCGGGGCTGGCGGCCCGCACCTTGGTGCACTCCGTGGTGACGTCGGCGGTGGCGGTCGGGTAGACGATCCGCTCCAGCACCCGCAGCCCGGCCTGGCCGGCGAACCGAACGAGGCGGTCGCCGATGGAGACGCCGAAGATGCTCGACTCGTGCATGATGGTCACGGTGTTCACGGCGGTCTTCGCCTGCCGGCCCAGCGTCACGATGTACTCGATGGCGTACTGGGCCATGGCCGTGGAGTTGGGCTGGACCCGGAAGGCGTACTGGAAGCCGCGCTCCAGGATCTCGTCGGCCACGGCCACCGTGATGACGTAGGGGATCCGACGCCGCTCGGCCACCTGGGTGGTGACGAACGCGACGGCGCTCTGGTAGGCGCCCAGCAACCCCACGACGCCCTCCCCGATCAGCCGCTCGGCCTCGGCGGCGCCCTTGTCGGGCGAGCCCTCCGTGTTGCCGTGCAGGACCGTCACCCGGGCGCCGCCCAGCGACCGGATCCCGCCGGCCCGGTTGACGTCGTCGGCCGCCAGCAGGATGGCGTCGCGCATCTCCCCGCCCTCCAGCGCCAGCCCGCCGGACAGCGGGTGCAGGTGACCGATCTTCACGTCGGCCGGCGCGGCCCCGGCCACGTGCAGCGCCCAGGGCGGCAGGTGCGTCAACGCCGCCGCCCCACCCAACGCTCCCGCGCGCTTGATGAACGCGCGCCGTGTGAGCCTGCTCATCGTCTCGTCCTCCTTTGCGGCGCTCGCCGCCGTGTCGTCGTCTGTCGGTCCCTCGACGGGCGGCGATGGGCGGGGGCCAGGTAGCCCATCGCCGCGGAGAGCTCGCCGGCGGCCGCACGCACCATCCGGCCAAACCGCGCGAGATCGCCGGACCGGAGCCGCAGCACCGGTCCGGAGATCGTCAGCCCCGCGATCACCGCGCCCGTGTGATCGCGCACCGGGGCGCTGACCGAGAAGGCCCCCTGCACCCGTTCGCCGGCGCCGGCGGCGTACCCGCGCCGGCGGATCGCCGCCAGCTGCCGGGGCAGCGCGGCCAGGTAGGCGCCGTCCACGCGTCCGTCCCGCCGGGCCTCCTGCAGCACCGCCGCCATCTCGGCCGGCGGCAGGTGCGCCAGCAGCACCTTCCCCGACGCCCCCACGTACAGGGGCAGGGGTTTGCCCAGTTCGACGAAGTGGCGCACGTCGTGCCGGCTCTCGACCTTCTCGATGCACACCCGCGCCCGGCCCACGACGATGTTCAGGTTGACCGTCTCGCCGCAGGCCAGCTGCAGCCGTCGCATGATCGGCAGGGCCTGGGCGCGCAGCTCCATGCCGTTCTGGACCACCCGGCCCAGGCGGAACAGCTCCAGCCCCGGCCGGTAGGTGCCCGTGGCCGCATCCTGCCGCACGAAGCCCCCGCGCTCCAGGGTGGTCAGCAGGCGATGCACCGTGCTCTTGGCCAGGTGGAGCCGCCGGGCGATCTGGCTCACGCCCAGCGTGGGCGCGTCGAAGTCGAAGCAGCGCAGCACGTCCAGCGCGCGCTCGACGCTGCGGACGGCGGCCGACGCCCGTGGGTCGCTCACAGACGCCCCTCGACGCGCGCCTCCAGGTCGCGCCACGCCGGCAGGCCCAGCAGCGCGTTGAGTTCGTCGAACGACAGCATGGCGTCCAGCGCGCCCGCCGTCGTGCCGTGCCGCTTGAGGGCGTCCATGACCTTCACCACGGCCGCCGCCGCTGCCCGCACGGCCGCGCCCGGGAAGATGACGAGGCGGTAGCCCATGGCCTCCAGCTCGTGGGCCGCACACAGCGGCGTGCGGCCGCCTTCCACCATGTTGGCCACCACCGGCGGCGGGAGCGATGAGGCGATGCGCGCCAGCTCGTCGCGCGAGGCCGGCGCCTCGACGAACAGCACGTCCGCCCCCGCGTCCCGATAGCGGTGCGCCCGCTCCAGCGCCGCCTCCAGGCCGAGCGGCGCACGGGCGTCGGTGCGCGCGACGACGAGCGTGTCCGGGTCGCGGCGCGCGTCCAGCGCGGCCCGGATCTTGCCCACCATCTCGTCGACGGGCACCACGCGCTTCCCGTCCAGGTGTCCGCAGCGCTTGGGGAACACCTGGTCCTCGAGCTGGATCGCCGCAGCACCGGCCCGCTCGAACTCCCGCACCGTGCGGCGGACGTTCAGCGCGCCGCCGTAGCCGGTATCGGCGTCGGCGATCACCGGCAGCCGGGTGGCCTCCACCACGGCGGCCAGGCGCATGGTCATCTCCGTCAGGCTCACCAGCCCCAGGTCGGGTGTACCTAGGTGCGTGTAGGCGACGCCCGCGCCGGTGAAGTAGACGGCTTCGAAGCCGGCGCGCTCGACGATGCGCGCCGTCAGCGCGTCGGGCGCGCCCGGAGCCACCACGATCGGTCCGTGGGCCAGCCGCTGACGCAGCGTGCGGGCCGCGCTCACCGCTGCGCCCTCCGCTGCAGGCGGGCCAGCGTGTAGGGCACGATGCCGCCGTGCTCGAGGATCTCCCGGGAGGTGCCCGTGAGGTTCAGCACGGGCAGCACGGCGCCGGTGCGGAGGTTGGTGACCGCGCGGGCCACGAGGTCGACGCGCAGCAGGTCGCCGGCGGCGATCCCGTCCACGGCGGGCACGATGACGGCCGGCAGGCCGTTGTTGATGGCGTTGCGGAAGAAGATGCGCGCGAACGAGCGGGCCACCACCGCGGCGACGCCTGCCTGCAGGAGGGCCAGCACCGCGGCCTCGCGGCTGGAGCCGCAGCCGAAGTTGACGCCGGCGACGACCACGTCGCCCGGCGCCGGGACGCGGGCGCCCTCGGGGTCGAGGCCCGCGAACACGTACTGGCCCACCTCCTCCACCGGCCGGTCGAGGTAGCGCCCGGGCAGGATCTGGTCGGTGTTGACGTGGTCGCCGACCACCCACGCGCGGCCTTCGAGGACCGGGCGCATCACAGCGTCTCCCAGGATCCCCGCCCAAGGAGCGATGCCGGCACCGGGGTCGAGTCGAAGCCCCAGCGCATCACAGCAGCTCCCCGCGGCCTGTCGCAGGGTCGCAGGGGCCGGAACGAGTCGAATCGAGGCCCCAGCGCATCACAGCAGCTCCCGGGGATCGGTCAGCCGGCCGGTGACGGCGGAGGCTGCCACGGTCAGCGGGGAGGCCAGGTAGATCTCGGCCGAGGGCGCGCCCATGCGCCCGGGGAAGTTGCGGGTGACCGAGGCGACGCACCGCTCGCCCGGGCCGAGCAACCCGCCGTGGAGGCCGGCGCACGCCCCGCAGCCGGGCGCCGCGATAACCGCGCCGGCGGCCACCAGCGCGCCCAGCGTGCCGTCCTCCAGCGTCTCCTCGACGACCCGCCGCGTCGCCGGCGTCACCTGCAACGGAATGCGGACGCGCCGGCCCCGCAGCACCCGCGCGGCCGCCCGCAGATCGTGGGCCTTGCCGCCGACGCACGAGCCGAGGTAGGCGCGGTCCAGCGGCAGCCCCCCGAGCTCGGCCACCGGGTGGACGTTGTCGACGTTTGGCGGTGCCGCCACCAGCGGGGGAAGCCCGGCCGCATCGAACGCGTGGATCGCCTCGTACGCGCACCCCGGATCCCCGGCCAGCGGGCGTCCGGCGGCGGCCGCCGCGGCGCCGTAGCGGGCCAGCACCGGCCCGCTGGGTGGCACGATGCCGTTCTTCGCACCCATCTCGATCGCCTGGTTGGCCAGGACCGCCCGCTCGTCGAGCGCCATGCTCTCGACCGTCGGCCCCGCGAACTCCACGGCCCGGTAGATGGCGAAGTCGGCTCGCAGGTCGCGCAGCACCGCCATGGCCAGGTCGCGCGCGGTCAGGTACGGCGGCAGCGCGCCCTCGAACCGGACCAGCACCGTGGGCGGCACCCGCAGCCAGATCTCGCCCGTAGCCAGCACGGTGGCGAGCTCCGTGGCCCCCACCCCCACGGCCAGGGCCCCGACGGCGCCCGCCGTCACGGTGTGCGAGTCGGCGCCCACGATCAACGTGCCGGGAAGCGCCAGGCCTTCCTCCAGCAGCACGTTGTGCATGATGCCGACACCGTCGAAGAAGTGGCGCAGCGCGGCGTCGCGCGCCCACCGCCGGGTGGTGGCGAGAATCTCGGCGTGGCGCACCGTCGCCGCGGGCGTGAAGTGGTCGACGGCCAGCACGACGCGATCGCGATCCCACAGCCGGCCGCCCAGGCGCTCGAGGGTGCCGGCGATGCGCCGCGGGCCCGACGAGTCGTGCATGGCCGCCAGGTCCACCGCGGCCCACACCTCGTCACCGGGGGCGACCGCCGCCTGGCCGGCGGCGCGGGCGATGATCTTCTCGGTCAGCGTCATGGGACGGGGCGCACCCGCCTGGCTGCTCATCTGCCGCTCGCCGCCGTCCGTGGCCCGTATCCGTGACCCGTGCCGTCGCCCATGCGCCCCGTTCGTTCCGCATTATGGAACATCGTTTCTCTTCCTGCCACAATTCGACGCCTGGCGGCGATCTCCTCCGGCGGACGACGACCTCCCACGAGGCGGTGGGGCCCTCCGTCGTTGGCTGCCATTGGCTGCCGCTCGCTGCCGTCGGCTGCCACTCGCTGCGGTTCGCCGCCGTCCCCTGCCATTCGCCGCCGTTCGCCGCCGTCGCGGTTCCCCCGCGCGCCGCAGCCGCCGCAGATGGTGGGCGGTGACCTCACGCCTCGTCAGCGCCTCCAGGCGTCCGCCTCCGCGTGCCGCAGC
The DNA here is from genome assembly GCA_964526945.1 of uncultured bacterium. GTDB lineage: Bacteria > Sysuimicrobiota > Sysuimicrobiia > Sysuimicrobiales > Humicultoraceae > Fervidifonticultor. The sequence continues at coordinate 9,209 of CAZGNA010000023.1, read as the reverse complement.
CCGCGGCCGGCGGTGCCCGCCCTGCCGTTACCGTTCGGTGACAGTTCCCGTGCTAGGATGGGCTGCGCACACCACGCATCCGGCGTCGAGGGCACGGCGCGCCGGAATCACGCACGAGGAGGTCGAGATGAAGCGAGCTGCGCTGCTGGTCGTGATGCTGGTGCTGGTGGTCGTCCCCATCAGCCTGGTCAGGGCACAGGCGCCGCGGACGCACTACGGCGCCATCCTCACCGGCGACGAGGCGGTGCCTCGGGTCGCGACCCGCGCCTACGGGACGGCGGTCTTCGAGGTGCAGCCCGGGGGCAACGCCATCCGGTACTGGCTCACGGTCGTCGACATCGCCAACGTGCAGATGGCCCACATTCACATCGGCGCCCCGGGCCAGGCGGGGCCGGTCGCCGTCTGGCTCTACCCCGCTGCCCCGCCGCCCCGGCCGATTCCGGGCGTGACCAGCGACCAGCTGGCCGAGGGCACGTTCACCGCAGCGAACTTCGTGGGCCCGCTGGCCAGGCAGCCCATGAGTGCGTTGCTGACGGCCATCGCGCAGGGGAACGCCTACGTGAACGTGCACACGGCCGCCAACCCCGGCGGGGAGATCCGCGGGCAGATCAGGTAGCCGCGCGCCGTCCTGGGTGCGCCCGGGCGAGCGCCCCGCGCACGGTGTGGGGAGCGGGCGCGACCTTCGTGGGGTCGCGCCCGCTCCTACGTCGCAGCCCCGGTTGCGACCTGAGGGTACCCGCAGGCACGCGGCCTGAGGATACCCTGGGTGACGGCGCCCGCACCCTCCGGGCCGACGGCCGCGCCGGGGCGCATTTGGCCCCGTCGTTCACCGGCTCCCGGCGCGGCGCCCCTTCGCCTGGAACTGTCGCTCGTACAGCGCGCGCACCACTGCCAGCGGCGTGGCGTCCTCGGGGCGCTTGTCGTCGCGCACACGGGTGATGCGCGCAAAGCGCAGGGCGAACCCCGACGCGTACTGGGGGCTGCGCTGGATCTCGTTGTAGGCGACCTCGACCACGACCTCGGGCCGCACGGTCACGGTGACGCCGTCGTCGGCGGTCGCCAGCGCCAGCAATCGGGCGGTCATGGCCCGAAACTCGTCGTCGGTCAGCCCCTTGAACGTCTTCCCCACGGGCGCCCAGCCGCCGCCATCGGCCCGCACCGCCAGATGGTAGTTCGACAGCCACCCGCGCCGGCGCCCCGACCCCCAGTCGGCCGCGAGCACAACACAGTCCACGGTCTCGACCGGCTTCACCTTGAACCAGCGCTTGCCGCGGCTCCCCGGCGTGTAGGGACTGTCCAGCGCCTTGGCCACCACACCCTCGTGTCCCGCAGCCAGCGCCTCGGCGAGGAACGCGCGGGCCTCGTCGAGACGCGCAGGCACGATCCGACGCGCCAGGTGCGCACCGCCGGTGACCGCCACGAGCGCCTCCCAGCGCGCCGCGTACGGCTCGTCGATCAGCGCCCGGCCATCCAGCCACAGCAGGTCGAACAGGTGCAGGACCAGCGGGACCTCGCGGGCGGCGGCGTTGATCGCCCGCACGCGCCCGAACCGCCGCATCAGGTCCTGGAAGGGCAGCGGCCGGCCGTCGGCGTCCGTGGCGACCACCTCGCCGTCGGCAATGAGGGCGGTCGCGCGCAGATCGCGTTGCACCAGGGCCACGATGTCGGGCAGGCTCGCCGTGACCTCGGTGAGCCGCCGGCTCCAGATGCGCACCACGTCACCGCGCTTGTGGATCTGCACCCGCGCGCCATCGTACTTGTACTCGAGCGCGGTGCGCCCCCCGTGGATCGCGAAGACCTCCGCCAGCTCGGTGGCGACCTCGGCCAGCATGGGCGCCAGCGGCACGAAGAGCGTCACCCCGGTGTCCGCCAGCCCCGCAGCACCGCAGGTGAGCGCGATGCGGGCCACCTCCCCGAGGTCGGCGCGGACCAGGGCCGCCCGGCGCACCAGCGCCGGGGGCACTCCCGCCGCCTGCGCCAGCGCCTCCTGCAGGAGCCCCTCGTCGAACCCGATGCGCATCTCGCCCAGCACGATCCGCTGCAGCACGACCCGTTCGTCCTCTGTGGCCTGCGCCAGGAGCGCGCGCAGGCGTTCGATGCGGGCGCGCCGCGCGCCCGGACCCGACAGATCGGCGACCGCACAGAACGCTGCGGCGACGTCCAGGAGTTCCAGCACGGGGGCGCTCGGTGGGGGGCCCGCAGCGGCGCGCGCCTCGGCCAGCGCGGCCCAGCTGACGTCCAGCGCGCGGGGGTCTGCCGCCGGGAGCGCCCGGCCCGCCAGGAACGCCGCGGCGGGAACGATCTCCTCCGGCGCCAGACGGCGCAGGAACGCGGCCGCCTGCGCGATCTTGACGCGCCGGCTGCGGGTGGCCTCCAGCTCACGGCACAGGCGGCAGAACTCGTCGAACCGCATCTGCGTCCAGGGTACCCGGCCACAGGCGCCGTGCGAAGGCCCGCCCGCAGGTGCGGGCCGATCCCCGCTCCCCGCGCGGAGCGCGACGGCGCTGCTCGAGGGCTGGGGCGCGTACCGGGAGACGAGCAGACCGCCTGCGCGTGGCTGGGCGTGCCGCGCGCAGGGATCGGCGCCCTCCGTGCCCAACTGTGAGCGCGCATGCGTCTGCTCGCCTGCGCCGACCTCCACGGCCGCCCGGAACGCATCGCGCGGGTGCGGGCGCTCGTCGCCGAGCACGCACCCGAGGTCGTCGTGCTGCCCGGCGATCTCACGCACCTGGGATTTGGCGAGGACGCCCTGGCCTTGCTGCAGGACCTGTCCGTGCCGGTGCTGGCCGTGCCCGGCAACATGGACGGGCCGGCGGCGGTGACGGCCATCGGCCTGCACGGCCGTCTGGGCGGCGCCCAGCCCGTGGTCATCGGGCGGGTGGCCTTCGGCGGGCCGCAGGTGCGCGCGCCCTGCGACGTGTTGGTGACCCACGAGCCTCCCTACGGCACCCTCGACGAGCCTGCCCCGGGCCGGCATGTGGGGTCGCGGGCCGTGCTGGACCTGCTGCGCCGCTACCGCCCCACGGTGCTCACCTGCGGGCACATCCACGAGTCGCCCGGCATCGCCCGGGTCGAGACGACACTGGTGGTCAACTGCACCATGGGCGACGGGCGGACCGGGGGCGCGCTGATCGAACTGACCGAGCACGGCGCGACCGCCCGGATGCTATGAGCCGCACCAGGTAGGCAGTCTCACCCCAGCTCCCTGAACCCCTCCACCGCTCGGTCGATGAACAGGTCGGCGCTCCCCAGGTAGCGCTCCACCTCGAGGGCCCGTGCGAGGGCCTCTGCGGGCAGGGCGGCGCGAATCTCCGCGTCGGCGGTCGCGGCCTGCTCCAGCGACAGGCCCGCCCCGACCGCCGCGTCACACACGCGCTGCACGGCGCGGTAGGCGCCCTCCCGCCCAAGCGTCGCCGCCAGCGCCACTGCCAGCGCTTCGGCCATCACCTGCCCGCCGCCTGCGGCCAGGTTGGCACGCATCCGCGCGGCGTCCACGGCCACCCCCTCCAGCGCCCGGCGCACCCACGCGATCGCTGCCGCCGTGCGCTCGAACAGCTCGGGCAGCGCCGCCCACTCGGCCTGCCATCCGCCCGCGGCCCGTTCATGCTCCTGCACCGGCCAGGCGGCCAGCAGCGTGCACGCCGTCCCCACGGCCAGGCGAGCGCTGGCCAGGGCGAGTGCGGCGTCTGCCGGGTTGCGCTTGTGGGGCATGGCGGACGAGCGCCCGGCCCCGGCCTGCGCGGCCGTCGAGACCTCGCCGACCTCGGTCTGGCCCAGCAGTGCCAGGTCGCCCGCGATCTTCGCCATGCCGCCTGCCGTCAGGCCCAGCAGCGCCGCGAGCTCGCCCACGCGGTCGCGTTCGGCGTGCCAGGGGAGGTCGGGCACGCCCAGGCCCAACTCGCGCGCCACGAGCTCGACTACCCGCGGCCCCGCCGGGCCCAGCGCGGCCAGCGTCCCCGCCGCCCCACCGAGCTGCACGACGAGCACGCGCGGGGCCACCTCCCGCATCCGCTGCACCAGCCGCGTCACGAGCGCCACCCACCGCGCCGCCTTCAGCCCGAAGGTGATGGGCACGGCGTGCTGCAGCAGCGTGCGGCCCGCCATCACGGTACGCCGGTGGTCCTGCGCGAGCCGCAGGCAGGCCTCGCCCACGGCGCGCAGGTCCCGCTCGAGGAGCGCCAGCCCCTCGCGCACCTGGAGGACCATGGCGGTGTCCAGGACGTCCTGGCTGGTGGCGCCCCAGTGCACGGCCTGGCGCGCCGGCGGGTCCACGAGCCCCGTGAGCGCGCGCACCAGCGGCACCACCAGGGTGCCGGCCGCGGCCGCTTCCTCGACGAGGGCCGGCACGTCGAAGAACTCGACGCGACACCGCGCGCCGATGGCGTCGGCGGCGGACGGGGCGATCACACCGGCGGCGGCCTCGGCACGGGCCAGCGCCGCCTCGACGTCGAGCGCGCGCTGGACGAGCGCGCGCGCCGAGAACACCGCGGCCACCGCCGGGACGCGGAAGTACGCCAGGTCGTGGGCGGTCATGGCGCAGGCGCAGGTGCCGACCGCGCCATGAGGTCGCGCAACGCGGCCAGCTCGTGGGCCTGCGGGGGCGGCGTCTCCGTCACCTCCGCGGCGAAGCGCACGGGCCACCCGGTGCGTGCTGCGATCTCCTCCCGGCGCACCCCGGGGTGGATCGCCGTCACCACGAGCTCGCGGGTCTCCGGGTCCGGCCGCAACAGGCACAGGTCGGTCACCACCAGCGTCGGACCCCTGGTGCGCAGTCCCAGGCGGGCCCGTGCGTCGCCGCCGGTGGCGTGGCCGACCGAGGTCACGAAGTCCACCCGGGGCACGAACGCGCGCCGCGTGTGGGGGACGATCACCAGCACCTCCTGGCAGTGACTGGCGATCTCCGGCGCCCCACCGGCGCCGGGCAGGCGTGCCTGCGGCTGCGCGTAGGGGCCGATGACGGTGGTGTTGATGTTGCCGAAGCGGTCGACCTGCGCGGCGCCCAGGAACCCCACGGTGATGCGGCCGCCCTGCAACCAGTAGGCGAACAGCTCGGGCACCGAGACCGTCGTGAGCGCGGTCTCGCACAGCTCGGGATCGCCGATCGACAGCGGCAGCACCGTGGGCCTGGCGCCGATCGTGCCCGACTCGTAGATGAGGACGATGTTGGGCGCGTGGGTGGCACGCGCCAGGTTACAGGCGGCCGACGGAAGCCCGATGCCCACGAAGCAGACGTCGTCGTCGGTCAACGCCCGCGCTGCCGCCACGGTCATCATCTCGGTGGGGGTGTAGTCCACGGACTCCTCCTGTGCCGGCGGTGGCACCGCCTCCCGCCCGTGCGGGTCCTGCGCGCCGCTACGCCGTCCCCGTCTGCCCGGCCACCTGCGGCAGGCGCGCCTCCAGCACGTGCGCCCGCATCCACGCCAGGAACGTCGCGCGGTCGCGGGCGATGGCATCCCAGGCGGCGTAGAACGCGTTGTCCCGGCGGTAGTAGCCGTGGGCGTAGGACGGCCGCGCACCGCCCGGCACCACCGCGATCGCGTCGATCGTCCACGCGGGGAGCACGACGGCGTTGGGCCCGCCGGGCCGCAGGTCGTCGACGACCTCCTCGACGGTGACCACCGCGCGTGCGGCGGCCAGGACCACTTCCTTCTGCACGCCCACGATGCCCTCCAGCAGCACGTTGCCCGCGCGGTCGGCGCGCTGGGCGTGGACGATGGCCACGTCGGGCCGGATCGCGGGGACAGCGGCCAACTGCTCGCCCGTAAAGGGGCAGGTGATGAACCTGATCCGCGGGTTGACGCGCGCCAGGTCGGTGCCGGTGTAGGCGCGCAGCACCGCGCAGGGCAGGCCCGCGGCGCCGGCCGCGTAGGCCGCCGCCATGCCCGCGTGGCTGTGCTCCTCCAGCTCCAGGGGCTGCGGCCAGCCGTGCTCCACCGCGTCGCGGAACCGGTGCAGCGACCCCACGCCCGGATTCCCGCCCCAGGAGAAGACCAGCCGGCGCACGCAGCCCATCCCGATGAGCTGGTCGTAGAGCAGGTCGGGCGTCATCCGGTACAGGGTGAGGTCGTGCCGGCCCTGCCGGATCACCTCGTGTCCGGCGGCGAAGGGAATCAGGTGCGTGAACCCCTCCATGGCCACCGCGTCGCCGTCGTGCACGTGCGCGGCGATCGCGTCGGGGAGCGACAGGAAGCGCGGCCGACGCCGCGGGGGACGGTCCATCAGCCCCTCCGGGCGCCGCGCGGGGCAGCCCGCGGCTGCCCGTACCGTCTCCACGCCGGTCGAGCGCGCGCCATCAGAACTCGAACGCGAAGAAGGCGGTCTCGCCGTCTCCCTGCAGCACGATGTCGAAGCGGTACACCGGGACCACCGTCCCCGGCTGCCGGCAGGCGAGCAGCGTCCCCCGCCGTGCCTCGGGCACCAGGCGCAGCACCGGGTCCGTCGCCGTGGCCGGGTCGTCGTCGAAGTACAGGCGCGTCCACAGGCAGTCCAGCAGGCCACGCGCCGACACCGCCACGTTGATGTGGGGCGCCTGCATCACCCCGCCCCGGAACGGCACGGGGCCGGGCTTGATCGTCTCGAACCAGAAAAAGCCGGCATCGTCGGTCTCCGCGCGTCCGAAGCCCACGAACCCGGGGTCGAGGGGTACCGGACGCTGGTCCAGGGGGTGACGGTACCGCCCGAAGGCGTTGGCCTGCCAGATCTCCACCATGGCGTCGGCCACGGGCGCGCGGTCGCCGTCGTACACGTAGCCCTCCAGGCGAATACGCTGCCCCCGGGTGTCCGGGCGCACCAGGACGTTCATCCCCTCGCGCAGCAGGCCGCCGTGGAAGAACGGCCCGACGGTCTGCGACGGGGTCAGCCCGCGGCGCATGGTCGATCGCCTCCGGCACGTACGCTGCGACCGTCACGCGGGAGGACCGCCGCCCGGCGGGCGGCCGCCGGACCCGGCCGCGCAGCCCTCATGGCCGCACCTCCGCGGCCTCGAACGGCTCGAAGGGCGTGACCAGCGGCCCCCGCAGCACGATGTCGAAGCGGTAGCCCAGCGCGTACTCGGGCTCGGTGACGTCGTGGGCGTAGCGCGCGATCAGCCGCTCGCGCGCGCCGGGCGGCACCGCGTTGAAGATGGGGTCGTACTCCAGCAACGGGTCGCCGGGGAAGAACATCTGGGTGATGAGCCGCGACGTCCACGTCGGTCCCAGGAGCGAGAAGTGGATGTGGGGTGGCCGCCAGGCATTAGGGTGGTTCTGCCACGGGTACGCGCCCGGCCGCACCGTCACGAACCGGTAGACGCCGTCGGCGCCCGTCAGGCACCGCCCCCACCCCAGGAAGTTCGGGTCCAGCGGCGCGTGGTGCTGGTCGGCGCGGTGGCGGTAGCGGCCGGCGGCGTTCGCCTGCCAGACCTCCACCAGCGTGCCCGCGATGGGCGCGCCACGTTCGTCCAGCACCCGCCCGGTCACGATGATGCGCTCGCCGATCGCCTCCTGGCCGGTGCCCATGTTGCGGGTGAGGTCCGCGTCGTCGGCGTGGAGTGCGGCCAGCTCGGGGCCAGGGCCGGTGAGCTCGGAGAGCGTGGGCGGCAGCGGCACCAGCGGCTGGCGCGGCGAGCGCTTGATCGTCGCGCGGTAGGCCTCGTAGTAGTACGGCGGGAACACGTCGGGGTCTCGTCGTGCCATCGTCGTCATCGTCCGCTGCCTCCCCCCACGTCGTCGCCGGCCGCCGGCATGCCGGTGGGACCCCCGGGGTGCGCCGCGTCTCCCGCGCCGGTCGGCGGGAGACTCCCCGACGGGGCTCCCGGCTGCGAGGCTGCCGGCGCGTCGTTCCCCGACGGTTCGCTCTCGACGAGCTCGGCCCTGGCCAGCCCGAAGGCCCAGTTGGCGGCCGGGACGCCCGCGTAGACCGCCACGTGCAGCAACACCTCGGCGATCTCCGCGGGGTCGACGCCGACGTTGCGGCTGGCCCGCAGGTGTAACGCCAGCTCCTCGCGGCCCAGGGCCGCCAGGATCGCGATGGTCACCAGGCCGCGCGTCCGCCGGTCGAGCCCGGGCCGCGCCCACACGCTGCCCCAGGCCATCTCGGTGATGAAGCGCTGGAAGTCGGCGTCGAACGGCGTCTGCCGGGCCTCGGCGCGGGCCACGTGCTCGGCGCCCAGGACCTCGGCGCGGACCCTGCGCCCGACCTCGAACCGGAAGTCCATGCCGGCACCTCGCAGACGGCCTTCGGACGCGTCATGCTTCGCGGTCCCCTCTCATGCCTCCTCGTGCGGCGGCACGGCCGGCGGGCTCGCGTCCAACAACCCCGTGTGTGCGCGGGCATGGGGTGTTCGGCCGCGTGCGATGGGGCGCTAAACGCTGCGGCGCGCCACGGCGTCTTTGGGTACGGGGGGAGTTCGTGCACCGGAGGAGACCGATTATGCGACCGCATGCACGCTGGATCATCGGCGCAGCACTGGGTGTTATCGCCGCCGGCCTGCTGGTGGCGGCTGTCCCCATGCTGGCGTCCACGCCGTCCGACGACGAGCACCGCGCGGACGAGGTGGCCATGGCCCTGGCCGAGGTCTCTGGCGCGGCGACGCCGGCCGACCCGGCGGTCGTGGCGCGGGAGCGCGACGTCCTCGCGCAGGCGCCCGCGGTGCGGGCGGCCGACCTGCGTCGGCGGCTCAACCTGACCGAGGAGCAGGCCCGGCGGGTCGAGCAGATCCTGACGGCCTACCGCACCCGCACGGCGCGCCTGCGCATCGATCTGGCCCGCGCGCGGCTGGACGCCCGCGAGGCGCTGTTGGAAGCCACGCCCGACCGAGCCCGGCTCGAGGCGATCGCGCGGCGTATCGGCGACCTCCAGGGCCAGCTGGCCCGCGCGCGCTTCGAGCTGCTCGCCGACCTCAAGGGCGTGCTCACGCCCGAGCAGTGGATGCGCCTGCAGACGCTGCGACCGGGACGGTGGTTCCGCGCGCCCGGACGCTGAATCCGCCCGGCATCCCGTCGAACGGGGCGACGGGCTCGGGCACCTGTCGCCCGCACGGGTACCCCCTGCATCCCGCACGCGCCCTCCGGGGCGCCTGCGCGGGCAGGGGTATCCGCTGCAAGAGAGCTCCGCCCAAAGCCTACACCCCCTCGAGGCGGCGTGCGCGACGGGAAAGCGGACCAAGGGGACTACATTAAACCCAAATCCGGCGGCATTGAGGTAGCGCTGATAAGAATGCCGACACGTCG
>CAZGNA010000022.1:0-23717 GCA_964526945.1 uncultured bacterium | reverse complement strand
GCTGGTGCTGGGCGTCGTCGGCGCACCGGGTGGCTGACGCGGCCGTCGTCTGGCGCCCCGCAGGGGCACGCGTCGGCGCGACCGGGACCGCCGGCGGCGCCGTCGCTGCGCCGGGGCCTTCGGCGGGCCCGCGGAACGGCGCGACGGCTGCTGACCGCTGAAGAGAACAGGAGGGACACGATGATCCGTCGTGTGGGCGTGGTGGGATGCGGGCTCATGGGGTCGGGGATCGCCGAGGTGGCGGCCCGGGCCGGCTACGAGGTGGTGGTGCGCGAGGTCTCCGAGGAGCTGCTGGCGCGCGGGCTGGAGCGGATCGATGCCTCGATGCGACGTGCCGTCGAGCGCGGCAAGCTGTCCGAGGCCGACCGCCAGGCCGCCCGGCGCCGCATCAGCGGCACCACGGCCCTGGAGGACCTCGCCGACGTCGATTTCGTGATCGAGGCCGTCATCGAGAAGATGGACGAGAAGAAGGCGGTGCTGCGGGCCCTCGACCGGTTGACGCGTCCTGAGGTCATCCTGACCAGCAACACCTCGTCGCTGTCGATCACCGAGCTGGCGGCGGCGACGGACCGCCCCGACCGTGTGGCCGGCATGCACTTCTTCAACCCGGTCCCGGTGATGCCGCTGGTGGAGATCGTGCGGGGCCTGCGGACGTCCGATGCGACGATCGTGGCGGTCGAGGCCATGGCGGCGGCGCTGGGCAAGCGGGTCGTGCACGCCAAGGACGCGCCCGGCTTCATCGTCAACCGGCTGCTGGTGCCCTTCCTGCTGGACGCCGTACGGGTCTACGAGGCGGGGATCGCCACCCGCGAGGACATCGACGCCGCGGTGACGCTCGGCCTCAACCACCCCATGGGCCCGCTTGCGCTGCTGGACTTCGTCGGCCTGGACACCACGTACTACATCGCCGAGGCCATGTACCAGGAAACCAAGGACCCGCGCTGGGCGCCGCCGGTGCTGCTCAAGCAGATGGTCACGGCCGGGTGGTGGGGCCGGAAGACAGGGCGGGGGTTCTACGAGTACGACACGCGGTGAGCCGGCGGAGCCTGGAGGCGGTGCCCGCCCCGGGGCGATGGCACACCCGGTGCGCGGCGCGCCGCGCGCGACTCAGGGCCGCGCGCCCTCTGGCATGGCCCGGGACGGATCGGCGCAGCCCGCGCCGACGGGCTCGAGGCCGGCGGCGGTGAGCCGATAGGGGCAGGGCGAGAGCGGCCGCGCCGCGCTGGCGTAGCGTGCCGCCGCCTCCGCCGCCAGCGCCGATGCCTGGGCGGCGGGGGCGACCAGCAGCACGGTCTCCTCCGGGAAGGCCACCACAGGGTCGTGCACGTCGGCCGGCACCACCAGGTCCGACGCCAACACCCGGGTGGCATCGTACCGATCCAGGTGCTCGTAGCGCGTCCGGGGCCCGCCGATCTCGGCCAGGACGTGGTGCGTGTGGCGGCGGAGGTTCTCGATCGCGAGCGCGTGGAGGGCCTCGACGGACAGCCCCCAGGCCTCCAGCACGCCGCGGGTGATCGCGGTGTACCTGTCGGTGCTCCCGATGACATAGGTGATCACCACGCCGTCCACCAGCGGGCGGACGACCAGGCGCAGCGGGGGCGGGTAGTGGGCGAACACGTCCACGTCCGCCTGGCGGCGCAGCAGGGGCATGATGCGGTCCTGGACGAGCGGGAGCGGGGGAGGCGCGGGGAGCGGCAGCCGGCTGCGCATTTCGGCCAGGATCTGGGCGAACCACGCGGCCTCCGGCACGCGCGGGCGACGTCGCAGCAGGCTGGCCAGGTCGACCTCCACGGGCACGCCCAACACCTCGGCGACGAACCCCAGGGGGGTGAGCCGGGTGACGACCACCTCGGGCGCGGACTCCCGCAGATGGGCCAGTAGCCGCGCCCTGGTGCCGGTGACCCGGCGGTACGCGACCGCAGCCAGCGCTGCGGCGGTGGCGGCAGCCAGCAAGAGCAAGGGCACCACACCCACTGCTTCCGCGGTCGGGCGCGCTGGCTCCTGCCTGCAGGAGGGCACCAGGGCGTCCGGAGAACTACCCGCGGGAGCCAGCGCATGTCGATCACGCTCACCGACGAGCATCGCCTGCTGCAAGCCACGGTCCGCGAGTTCGCCGCGCGCGAACTCCTCCCGATCGCAGCGGCCCTCGACCGCGAGGCGCGCTACCCCGCCGAGGTGGTGGCGCGCGCGGCCGAGCTGGGGCTGCTGGGCCTCACTGTCCCCGAGGCCTACGGCGGGCCGGGGCTGGATCACATCGCGTACGTGCTGGCCCACGAGGAGCTGGCCCGGGCGTGCGCCGGGTTCCAGACGATCCTGACCGTCAACACCTCGCTGGTCTGTGAACCGATCCTGCGCTGGGGCACGGAGGAGCAGCGGCGCCGCTACCTCCCGGACCTCGCCACCGGGCGGCGGCTGGGATGCTACTGCCTGACCGAGCCCGAGGCCGGATCCGACGCGATGTCGCTGCGCACGACCGCGCGGCCAGACGGCGGGACGTGGGTGCTCAACGGCACGAAGCTCTTCGTGACCAACGGGGTGGAAGCCGACGTGTGCCTGGTCTACGCCCGCACCGAGCCGGTCTCCGGCGCGCGCGGGATCTCGGCGTTCATCGTCGAGAAGTCCACCCCGGGCGTGCGCGTCGGCAAGGTCGAGAAGAAACTGGGGATCCGCTGCTCGTCCACCGCCGAGCTGATCTTCGAGGACTGCCGGGTGCCGGCCGACGCCCTGCTGGGCGAGCGCGGGCAGGGCGGGCGGATCGCGCTGTGGACCCTGGAGGGCGGGCGCATCGGCATCGCGGCCCAGGCGCTGGGGATCGCGCGCGCCTGCCTGGAGGACGCCGCGGCCCACGCGCAGCAGCGCCGGCAGTTCGGCCGGCCCATCGCCGAGTTCCAGGCGGTACGGTTCGCCCTGGCCGACATGGCCACGCGCCTGGAGGCCGCGCGCCTGCTGACGCTGCGTGCGGCGGCGCTGCGCACCGCAGGCCAGCCGGCCGCCCGTGAGGCCGCCATGGCCAAGCTGTTCGCCTCGGAGGTCGCCATGTGGTGCGCCCACCGGGCCGTGCAGCTCTTCGGGGGCTACGGGTACGTGGAGGACTACCCCGTGGAGCGCTACTTCCGCGACGCCAAGATCACCGAAATCTACGAGGGCACGTCGGAGATCCAGCGGGTGGTGATCGCGCGCCACCTGCTGGCCTGACGTCCTGCCGGAGGACCTATGCACATCGTGGTGTGCCTCAAACAGGTCGTCGACCCGGAGCTCCCGCTCCGGGACTTCGCCATCGATCCCCAGACCCGGCGCCAGGCCCGCGAGGGGCGGCCCCTGGTCCTGTCGACCTACGACGAGAACGCCCTGGAGGTGGCGCTGCAGGTGAAGGACCGTACGGGCGCCCGGGTGACGGCGCTGGCGCTCGCGCCCCAGGCGACCGTGGGCGACCAGATCCGCCTGGCGCTGGCCATGGGCGCCGACGACGCCGTGGTGGTGGACGACCCGCGCGGGCCCGATCTGCTGGGCGCTGCCAAGACCCCGGTGCTCGCCGCAGCCATCCGCCGGCTCGGCGCCGTCGACCTGGTGCTCACCGGCTGCGAGTCGGCGGACTGGGTGGAGCGCGCGGTGCCACCGCTCCTGGCCGAGGCGCTTCGCGCCGCCTGTGTGACCTTCGTCGCTCGCGTGGCGATCGAGGACGGACGCGCCGTCGCGCACCGACAGGCCGACGAGGGATACCACGTGGTCGAGGCCCGTCTGCCCGCCGTGCTCTCGGTCACGAGCGACGAGGCAAACCGGCCGCGCCTGCCCAAGGTGAAGGACATCGTGGGGGCCAAGCGCAAGCCCGTGCAGACCTGGCCGGTGGACGCCCTGGGGGTCGCGGTGGGCGACGCCGGCGTGGACGTGCTCGACGTGCGGGTGCCGGAGCGGACGACCCGCTGCGAGTTCCTGGAGGGGGAGCCCGCGCAGCAGGCCGAGGCCGTGGCGCTGCGCCTGCGGGACCTCAAGTTGCTCTGAGGGAGGGACGCATGGCCAACGTCCTGGTGATCGCCACCGTTGCCGACGGCGCGCTCAGCCGGGCGAGCCTGGAGCTGGTGGCCGGTGCACGGAGCATCGCCGCTGCCACCGGCGGCGGCATCGACGCGGCGTTGCTGGCGGCCGAGCCCGCAGACGCCGCGGTCGCGGCCCTCCACCAGCACGGCGTGGGCGTGGTGCACCGCGTCGTGCACCCGCTCCTGACGGCGGGCCAGTCCGATGCCTACCTGGCCGCCGCGGAGGAGGGCGTGCGCGCGGCGTCGCCTGCGGTCGTGCTCGTGGCCGCCGACACCGTCGGCCGCGAGATCGGGCCCCGGCTCGCGTACCGTCTGGGTGCCGCGCTCGCCACGGAGGCGACGGGGCTCGAGGTGGCCGACGGCACCGTGGTCGTGCACCGCCAGGTCTACGGCGGGCGGGCGGTGGCCACCCTGGCCGTGCGGCGCACGCCCGCGGTGATCACGGTGAAGCCCCGGGCCCTGGATGCGCCCGCACCCGCGCCCACGGCCGGGGTGGTGCGCGACCTGCCGGTGCAGCTGTCCGCCCAGGCCCTCCCGACGCGAGTGCGGGAGATCGTGCGCGAGCAGGCCGAGGTCGGTCTGGAAGACGCGCAGATCGTCGTGAGCGGCGGCCGGGGCATCGGCGGGCCCGAAGGGTTCAAGCTCCTGGCCGAACTGGCGCAGGTGCTGGGCGGCGCCGTGGGCTCGTCGCGGCCGCCGGCCGACGCCGGGTGGGTACCCATCTCCTGGCAGATCGGGCAGACCGGGAAGACGGTGCGGCCCCTGCTCTACCTCGCCGTGGGGATCTCCGGTGCGACCCAGCACGTCGCCGGCATGGCGGGCGCGCGCACGATCGTGGCCATCAACAAGGATCCCGAGGCGCCGATCTTCGGCGTGGCGCACCTGGGCATCGTGGGCGACTACCGCGAGGTCCTCCCCCCGCTCATCGCCAAGGTCAAGGCCCTGAAGGGACAGTAGCGCGATGCCCTGGTGGTGGCGCGCGGTCCTCGTCGGGCCCCTGACGCTGGCCGCCGGGGCGGTGTTCGCGCGCAAGGTGTGGCGTATCTACCGGCTGATCCGGCTCGGCCGGGGCCCGGTGCCGCTCGCCCCGCTGTCGGTGCGGCTGCGCGACCTGGTGGTGCAGGTGCTGCTGCATCGCAAGGTGCTGCGCCGGCCGCTGGCGGGCGTGCTGCACCTGCTCATCTTCTGGGGCTTCCTGGTGCTGCTGACCACCATCGTCCAGGCGCTGGGCGAGTCGGTACGGCCCGGGTGGACCCTTCCCTGGATCGGCGCGTCGCCATGGCTGGCGTTCCTGCAGGACCTGTTCATCGTGCTGGTGCTGGTCGGGGTGGGGCTGGCCGTCTACTGGCGGGTGGTGATGCGCCCCGCGCGGCTCGCCGGGCAGGACCAGAAGGGCGCCTACCTGATCTTGGGCTTCATCAGCGGCATCATGGTCACCCTGCTGGCCTCCCGCGCCGGGCAGATCGCCCTCGAGCAGCCTGCCTGGGCAACCGGCGCGGTGCTCTCGGCGCGGCTGGCCGACGGGCTCCAGCGCGCCGGCCCGGGCGTCGTCCGCGGTGTGTTCGAGGTCGCGTGGTGGGGGCATCTGGCGCTCATCCTGGTCTTCCTGACCTGGATTCCCGAGGGCAAGCACCTTCACCTGATCACGCTGGTGCCGAACGTCCTGCTGCGCAAGGCGCGCCCGCGCGGTGCCCTGGAGCCCCTGGACGTCGAGCGCGCGGAGGTGCTGGGCGTCTCGGCCGTCGAGCACCTGACCTGGAAGGACCACCTGGACGCCTTCGCCTGCATGGAGTGCGGTCGCTGCGTGGAGGTCTGCCCGGCCCACAGCACCGGGAAGGAGCTCGATCCGCGCCGCCTCCACACCGACCTGCGCCGCCAGCTGCACCGCGTCGCAGCAGCCGCCACCGGCCAGGGATCGCCGCCCGCACTGGTCGGCGAGGTGTTCTCCGAGGCGTTCCTCTGGCAGTGCCTCACCTGCGGCGCCTGCGTCGAAGAGTGCCCGGCCACCAACGACCACATCGATAAGATCGTCGGCATGCGCCGCCACCTGGTGATGGAGCAGGCCCGCGTGCCCGAGCCGATGGCCGATGCGCTGCGCAGCCTGGAGGCCCGTGCGCATCCCTTCCGTGGCGCCGCCGTCACCCGGACCGCCTGGGCGGCGGGGACCGGCGTCCGCATCCTGGCCGACGGGGAGCGGGCCGACTGGCTCTTGTGGGTGGGGTGCGCCTCGGCCCTCAACGAGCGCAACCACGGGACCCTGCGGGCGCTGGTGGCCCTGCTGGCGCAGGCGGGGCTGGACGTGGCCATCCTGGGCGACGCCGAGCAGTGCACCGGCGATCCCGCGCGGCGGATGGGCAACGAGTACCTGTTCCAGACCCTGGCCCAGCAGAACATCGCCAGGCTGCGCCGCCACGGCGTCGAGAAGATCGTCACCGTCTGTCCCCACTGCTACAACACCCTGCGCCACGAGTACCCGCAGGTCGGCGGGCGGTTCGAGGTCTGGCACCACACCCAGCTCCTGGATCGGCTGGTGGCCGCGGGACGGCTGCGGCCGCAGACGGCGCCTGCGGGGCGCATCACCTTCCACGATCCCTGCTACCTGGGCCGGCACAACGGCGAATACGATGCGCCGCGCCGCGTGCTGCGGGCCCTGCCCGGGGCGCGCGTGGTGGAGATGGCGGCGTGCCGCGAGCGTGGCTTCTGCTGCGGGGCGGGCGGCGGGTTGTACTGGACCGAGGATCGCGTCGGCCAGCGCGTCAACCACATGCGCAGCGACCACGTCACGGCCACCGGGGCCGACGTGGTGGCAACGGCCTGTCCGTTTTGTATGCTGATGCTGGAGGATGGCCGGGCGGCGCGCGAGGCGCGGTGGCAGCCGCGCGACGTGGCCGAGCTCCTGGCCGCCAGCCTGCGCGCGGAGGGCAGCGCGGCAGGCCCCGGAGGCGAGCGCTGATGCGCTACGAGACGCTGTCGGGCATTCCGGTGAAAGAGGTCTACGGTCCCGAGGACCTGGCGGGGTGGTCGCCCGAGGTCGACCTGGGCCGTCCGGGAGAGTACCCGTTCACCCGCGGCATCCACGCCACCATGTACCGCGGGAAGCTGTGGACGATGCGCCAGTTCGCGGGGTTCGGCACCGCCGAGGACACCAACCGGCGCTTCCACTACCTGCTGGCCCAGGGGCAGACCGGGCTGTCGGTGGCCTTCGACATGCCCACGCTGATGGGGTACGACTCCGACCATCCGCGGGCCCAGGGCGAGGTGGGCCGCGAGGGCGTGGCCGTCGACTCGCTGGCCGACATGGAGATCCTGTTCCAGGGCATCCCGCTCGACCGGGTCAGCACCTCCATGACCATCAACGCGCCGGCCAACGTGCTGCTGGCCATGTACGTCGCCGTGGCCGAGCGTCAGGGTGTGCCGCCCGACCGCCTGCGGGGCACCACCCAGACCGACATCCTCAAGGAGTACATCGCCCAGAAGGAGTGGATCGTCCCGCCCCGGCCGGCCCTGCGCCTGGTGGCGGACATGCTGGTCTTCGGCACGCGGCACCTGCCCCAGTGGAACGTAGTGAGCATCTCGGGCTACCACATCCGCGAGGCCGGTGCCACGGCCGTGCAGGAGCTGGCCTTCACGCTGGCCGACGGCATCGAGTACGTGAAGCTGGGCCTGGCCGCGGGGCTGGACGTCGACGCCTTCGCGCCGCGGCTGTCCTTCTTCTTCGACGTGCACAGCGACTTCTTCGAAGAGATCGCCAAGTTCCGAGCGGCGCGGCGCATGTGGGCCAAGATCATGCGGGAGCGCTTCGGGGCCCAAAACCCGCGGTCGTGGTGGCTGCGCACCCACGCCCAGACCGCCGGCGTCTCGCTCACGGCCCAGCAGCCCCTCAACAACGTGGCCCGGGTGGCGCTGCAGGCCCTGGCCGCGGTGTTGGGCGGGACCCAGTCGCTGCACACCAACTCCATGGACGAGACGTACGCGCTGCCCACCGAGGAGGCGGTGATGGTGGCGCTGCGCACCCAGCAGATCATCGCCCACGAGACCGGCGTCGCCAGCACCGTCGATCCCCTGGGCGGGGCCTACTTCGTCGAGGCGCTCACGAACCAGCTGGAGGAGGCCGCCTGGGCGTACATCGAGCGCATCGACGCCATGGGCGGGATGGTGGCGGCGGTGGAGGCCGGCTACCCGCAGCGGGAGATCGCCGAGGCGGCGTTCCGCTTCCAGCAGCAGGTGGAGCGCAAGGAACGGATCATCGTGGGGGTCAACGAGTTCGTCGTGCCCGAGGAGCGTCCCATCCCCATCCTGCGCATCCCCCCGGACGTGGAGCGCCGGCAGATCGAGCGAACCCGGCGTGTGCGCGCCGAGCGCGACAACACCCAGGTGGCACGGCGGCTGGACGCGCTCCGCCGGGCGGCCGCGGGGAACGACAACACCATGGAGCACATCCTCGAGTGCGTGCGCGCCTACGCCACGCTCGGGGAGATCTGCGGCGTGCTGCGCGAGGTCTACGGCGAGTACCGCGAGCCGGTCGTCATCTGAGGGATCCCGGGAGCGCCGCAGGCCCGGTGGGCGCCCGTTTGACCCCGCCTGCACCCGCGCGTATCATGACTCGGTGATGGCACGGCCGCTGCGCATCCTGCTGGCCAAACCCGGGCTCGACGGGCACGACCGCGGCATCAAGGTGGTCGCGCGGGCGCTGCGGGACGCGGGCGTCGAGGTGATCTACACCGGGCTGCACCAGACGCCCGAGATGATCGCCAGCGCGGCGATCCAGGAGGACGTGGACGCCGTGGGCCTCTCGATCCTCTCCGGCGCCCACAACGTGCTCTTCCCGCGGGTCGTCCAGCTGCTGCGCGAGGCCGGCGCCGACGACATCGTGGTGTTCGGCGGCGGCATCATCCCCGACGACGACATCCCGGGGCTGGAGGCCGCCGGGATCCGCAAGGTCTTCCTCCCGGGTACCTCCCTGGCCGAGATCGTGTGCTGGGTGCAGGAGAACGTCAAGCCGCGCGGGGTGGCGGTCTGAGCCGGACCGGACCGTTGGGCGCCGGCGAGCCCGTGCTGCTGATCGACCGCAAGCAGCGTGTCTACCTGGTGTGGTTGGAGCCCGGCGGCGTCTACGACCTGCGCGGCGGCGTGGTGCGCCACGACGACCTCCTGGGGCAGCCGGACGCCAGCGTCGTGCACACGTCGCGCGGGGAACGGCTGCTGGCCATGCGCCCCACCCTGGCCGAGTACATCTTGGCCATGCCGCGGGGCGCGCAGGTCATCTACCCGAAGGATCTGGGGCTCATCCTGCTCCTGGCCGACGTGTACCCCGGCGTGCGCGTGGCCGAAGCCGGCACCGGCTCGGGCGCGCTGACCATGACGCTGGCACGGGCCGTGGGACCCGCGGGGCGGGTGTTCTCCTACGAGGTGCGCCCCGAGTTCCTGCGCACAGCCGAGCGCAACATCCGCCGGTTCCTCGGCGATGCGCCGCAGGTCGCCCTGCGCCTCCACGACGTCACCACGGGAATCCCCGACGCGCCCGTGGATCGGGTGCTGCTGGATCTGCCCGAGCCGTGGCGGGTCGTCGCAGCTGCCCGCGACGCGCTGCCGCCGGGGGGGATCTTCCTCGCCTACGTGCCCAGCACGGTGCAGGTCCAGCAGACGGTGGAAGCGCTGCGGGCGGGGGGCTTCGTGCGCGTCGAGGCGCAGGAGACCCTCGTCCGGCCCTGGCACGTGGAGGGCGCGGCGGTCCGGCCGGTGCACCGCATGGTGGCGCACACCGGCTTCCTCGTGGTCGGCCGCCGTCTGGGCGCGGGGGCGGGCACGCCGGCGTCGGAGGCCAAGCAGCCCGCCCCGACCAGCGCAGATCCGACCGGGACGAACCCGACGCGGATGGACCCGACCACTCCGGACCCGACGGTGCGCGCGCGTTGACACCCCCCGAGGGCGTCGGTATAGTCAAGGACGATGTGCGCACCGGAGGGCTCGTGTGGCCCGCGTTGAGGCGTCGGTCCTGATCCGGGCCCCGCGCGACCGCGTCTACGCCCTGGCCCAGGACGTCGAACGGTTTCCCGAGTTCATGCCCGACCTCGAGAGCGTCACGGTGCTCGAGCGCCGGCCGGGTGCCACCGTGACCCAGTGGGTGGGCCGCGTCCAGGGGCGCAAGATCCGGTGGATCGAGGAGGACGAGTGGGACGACGCGCGTGGCGTCTGCACGTTCCGCCAGCGGTCGGGTGACTTTGCCCACTACGCCGGCACGTGGACGTTCGAGGCCACGCCGGAGGGCACGCGGACCCGTCTGGTGGTGGAGTACGAGATCGAGATCCCCCTGGCCGGCGCGTTGCTCGCGGGGCTCGTCCGGGTCCTCATGCGCAAGAACTGCGAGAGCATGCTGGCGGCATTGAAGGCCGCCGCCGAGTCCGGCCGCGCGTAGGACCCGCGCGCCGCACCCGGAGCGGCGCCTGCTGGGGCGGGGCTCCGGAGAGGTCGGGGAGGAGAACGCGGTGCGGTGCGCCCGGACACTAGTACAGGAGATGGGCGTATCGCCATCGACCCCGGCGAGGAGCAGACCATGACCGCGCGGGCCGCGGCGGCGATCCCCATCGCCCGACCGCAGATCGGCGAGGACGAGGCGCAGCAGGTCCTGGAGGTGCTGCGTTCTGGGCTGCTGGTGGCGGGCCGGCGCGTGGCCGCCTTCGAGGAGGCCTTTGCGCGGTACGTGGGCGCGCCCTACGCCGTCGCGACGTCGTCGGGCAGCGCGGCGCTGCACGTCGCGCTGGCGGCGCTCGGGATCGGGCCGGGCGACCGGGTGGTGACGACGCCGTTGTCGTTTGGCGCGACCAGCCACGCGGTGCTCCACGTGGGGGCCGAGCCGGTGTTCGCCGACGTGGATCCTGCCACGGGCAACCTGGACCCCAATGCCGTCGAACCCCTGCTGCGCCGCGGCCGCGTCCGGGCCATCCTGATCGTGCACCTCTACGGGCTCCCGGCCGACGCGCCGGCGTTTGCCGACCTCGCGGCGCGCCACGGGGTGTTCTTGGTGGAAGACTGCGCCCAGGCCCACGGCGCGGCCGTGGGCGGGCGCCGCGTCGGCACGTTCGGGGACGCCGCGGTCTTCAGCTTCTACCCCACCAAGAACATGACGACCGGTGAGGGCGGCATGCTGCTGGTGCGCGACGCGGACGTGGCCCGGCGGGCCCGCCTGCTGGTCGACCCGCGGGGCGACCAGGAGTACGCCTACGAGGTGGTCGGGTACAACTTCCGCATGACCGAGATGGCGGCGGCGATCGGGCTCGTGCAGCTGCGCCACCTCGAGGCGCGCAACGCCGTGCGGCGGGCCAACGCGCGGCGTCTGCACGACGGTCTCGCCGACCTGGGCTGGCTGCGGGTGCCCGTCGAGCCCGCCGGCTTTCACCACGTCTACCACCAGTACACGGTGCAGGTCCCCGGGGTACGTGACGCGCTGGCGCACCACCTGGCCGCGGCCGGCGTGGAGACGCGGGTCTACTATCCCCGGCTCATCCCCGACACGCCCGCCTACCGCCGACGGGGATTCGGCGGCACGTTCCCGCATGCCCACCGGCTCACAGCGGAGGTCCTGTCGCTGCCCGTCCATCCCGGCCTGTCAGCGGACGACCTGGGCACCATCGTGGCCGCCGTGCGGGCGTTTGCGGGGGGCGCGGGATGAGCGCCCCGACGCCCGTGCGCGTGGGCGTGGTGGGGCTGGGGCAGTGGGGACGGCACCACGCCCGGGTGTTCGCCTCGCTGCCCGGCGTCCGCCTGGTGGGCGTCGTCGACTGCGACGCGCGGGAGGCGCAGGCGGCCGCGGTGCGCCATGGCACCGCAGGGTACACCGATCACCTGGCATTGCTCGGCCAGGTGGACGCCGTGAGCGTGGCGGTGCCCACGGGCCTGCACTACGCCATTACCCGGGACTTCCTCGACGCCGGCGTGCACGTGCTGGTGGAGAAGCCGATGACGGCGACCCTCGACGAGGCCCGGCAGCTGGTCGACCTGGCCGCCCGCCGTGGCGTCGTCATGCTGGTCGGGCACGTGGAGCGCTTCAAGCCGGCCGTCCAGCGCCTGCCCGCGCTGGTGCGCGAGCCGCTGCTCATCCAGGCGCGACGGGTGCGGCCCTACGATCCCCATCGCGTCATGGACGTGGGCGTGGTGCTGGACCTGATGATCCACGACATCGACATCGTGCTGGCGCTGGCGCCCGGCCGCGTGGTCGACGTGACGGGTGTCGGCGTGTGCGTCCACAACAGCCACGAGGACCTGGCCGTCGCCCACCTGGTGACGGCCAGCGGCTGCCGGGTCACGCTCACCGCCAGCCGCGTCTCGGCGGTGAAGGCCGTGGAGATGGAGATCACCACCGCCGACCGCGCGGTGCACCTGGACTTCCTGCGCGAGACCTTGAGCATTCGGCATTTCTCCGGGGAGCAGCAGCGCCTGGCGCTGGACGGCGAGGAGCCCCTGCGCGCCGAGCTGGCGCACTTCGTGGCGTGCGTCCGGGGCGAGGAGCGCCCGCGGGTGACGGGCGAGGACGGCCTGCGGGCGCTGGAGATCAGCCACCGCCTGCTCCGCGCGATGGTCGGTATTACCCCCCGCGTGCCCGTCTAGGCCCACAGGCGTCATGCGCCAGGCGGTGCTCGTGTCCCCGTGCACCAGCCCGCAGGCCGCACGGCCTGCGCCCCGGACCGCCCTGCGACCTGCCCGACCCCGGCTACGGGCGGACGACGACGCAGACCGAGACGCTCTTCACGCCCTCGATGGCCTGGATCTGGTGGCTGATCTCGGCCAGGCCCTTGGTGGTCTCGCCGCGGGCGATCGCCAGCACGTCCACCTCGCCCATGGTCACCGCGGCCTCGGTCACGCCCGGCACGCGCCGGACCCGTCTGGCGACCTCGGCGGGGGTGCTGCGGTCGAGCCGGATCAGGATGTACGCCGTCTCGCTCATCGGCCGAGGTGGGCTTCGGTGTCGCGGCGCAGGTTCCTCTCGCCCGCCCTGGCGCCGGCCGGGCCCCCGCACCGCGCCCCCGCGGCAGGTCTTGCGGCGTGCGCCCGGGGTGGGCACGCTGCCCTGGAGCGCCCGACCCGGTGGCGGCGACCAGGCGAGGGGCATGCGGGTCGGTAAGCTCTCGCCGCTGGCGCTGCGCCAGCGCGTGTTCCCGCACCTGGGACGCCGGCCAGACGTGCTCCTCCACGCCGCGGTGGGCGAGGACTGCGCGGTCCTCGACTTCGGTCCCGCGGCCTGCGTGGTCACCTGCGATCCGATCACGGGTGCCTCCGCGCACCTGGGGCGGCTGGCGGTCCACGTGGCGTGCAACGACGTGGCGGCGACAGGTGCCGAGCCCGTGGCCGTGCTGATGACGCTCCTGCTGCCGCAGACGGCCAGCCAGGACGACCTGGACCGCCTGATGCGCGACGCCGGGCAGGCCGCCCGCAGCGTGGGCGTCGAGATCGTGGGCGGGCACACGGAGGTCACGGCGGGCATCGACCGACCACTGGTGGTCACGGCGGCCATCGGCCGGGCGCCACGCGACGGGTTCGTGTCGTCCGGGGGCGGGCGGCCGGGCGACTGGCTGGTCCTCACCAAAGGCGCGGGGATCGAGGGCACGGCGATCCTGGCCGAAGACCTGGGCGCGCGGCTGCGTGCGCAGGTGGACGAGGCCACCCTGGTGCGCGCGCGGGCGTTCATCGACCGGATCAGCGTCGTGCCCGAGGGGCGCATCGGCGCCCGGGCCGGCGTCTCGGCGATGCACGACGTCACCGAAGGCGGCGTCCTCACGGGGACCTGGGAGCTCGCCGAGGCGTCCGGATGTGGTGTCCGTGTGGACGCCGACGCGGTGCCGGTGCCGCCGGAAACCCGCGCGGTGTGTGCGGCCCTGGGAATCGACCCGCTGGGGCTGATCGGGAGCGGCGCCATGCTCATGGCCACTGCCGATCCCAAGTCGCTGCTGGCCGCGCTGGCCGCGGCCGGGATTCCGGCGGCCGTCATCGGTCAGCTCACCGCGGGGCCCCGGGAGGTCGTGCGGGCGGGACGGACGAGTGCGCTGGCGCCCCTCGAGCGCGACGAGTTGTGGCGCGTGCTGGAGGGCTAGACACCAGGAGGACTCGCCCGGGAGGGCCGCGTACAACGCGTCGAGGGCCAACGGGCGGCAGGGGTCTGCAATGGCGCCTGGGGATACGCGGGCAGTCCGTGCGGCTGCGGCGGCCGCAGGCGGTCACCGGCGGGTACGGGCGATGGCGCCCGGGGATGCGCGGGCAATCTGTGCAGCGTGCAGAGCGGCCCGATGAGCGACCGGTCGGTGCAACTCCGCATCTACACGGTCGCCGAGGGCACCCTCGACGCGGTCGTCGAGCGGTGGAGGACGGGAGTCCGGCCGCTTCGGGAACGGTACGGGTTCGTCGTCGAGGGCGCGTGGACCATCCCTGACCAGCACCGGTTCGTCTGGATCCTCTCCTCCCGCGGTCCCGGCTCGTTCGAGGAGGCCGACGCAGCCTACTACGCGTCACCGGAGCGAAAAGCCCTCCGGCCCGATCCGGCCGAGCTCCTGATTGCCACCCAGACGTATTGGCTTTCCCCGTTGCCCGCGTAACGCAGCACAACCTGGTTTGAGCGTGCGTCGGCGGCTTGCGCCGCATGCGTCTGCCGGGTATCATGGACCTGACAACTCCACAGCGTGGGGGAGCTCGAAAGCAGGCGGGCTGAGAGGGCGAACCGCCCGGCCATCGACGCCGGGATATTCGCCGACCCGTTGGACCCGATCCAGGTAATGCTGGCGTGGGGAGTGCAGGCCGACGCAGCCGCCAGTCGTGTGGACGGGGCGGCTGTCGTGTTGTCAGATGGCGTCGCGGTGCACGTCGGCCCGGCGACCACGCGCGAGGAGGTCACGTCCATGACACCACGTGTACCACGACGACTGCGCCTGGCAGTGCTGTGCGTGGCGACGGCCCTGACGGCGGGGGGCGTTCCCGCGGGACATGCGGCGCCGTCCTTGGCCCTGACGCTGGCGTTCACGCCCTCCAGCGACGCCCAGCGCGTGCTGGCCACCGGCAGCACGCTGGCGCGCATGCTGGAAGTGGCGACAGGCTACACGGTGCGGGCCGAGGTGCCCACCAGCTACGCGGCCACCATCGAGGCGATGTGCGCGGGTCGCGTCGACGTGGCGTTCCTCCATCCGTTTGCCTATGTGCTGGCCCGCCAGCGCTGCGGTGCGGACGTGCGCCTGGTCAGCGTGCGGTTCGGCGTGCCCTACTACCGGTCCCAGATCCTCTACCGGGCGGGGCTGCCCATTCGCACGGTGGCCGATCTGCGCGGGCGGCGGTTCGCCTTCGTCGATCCGGCGTCGGCGTCGGGATACCTCTTCCCCGCGGCGCTGCTGAAGCGCCACGGCATCGATCCGACACGGCACTTCAGCCAGGTGGTGTTCGCGGGCGGCCACGACAAGGTGGTGCTGGCCGTCTACACGGGCGCGGTCGACGCCGGCGCGACGTTCGGCGACGAGTTCGGCAACGACGCCCGCGACCGGGTGATCCGCCTGTACCCGGACGTGAAGGAACGCGTGCGGGTGCTGGTCTACACCGATCCCATTCCCGCCGACACCGTGTCCTTCCGCCGCGACCTGCCCGAGGAGGTCAAAGCCCGCACGGCCCTGGCGTTGCTGCGTATCGCCCAGACCGCCCCGGGGCGGGAGACGCTGGACAGCCTGTACCGCATCCACGGCTTCGCCGACGTGGAGATCTTGCGGGCCGCGCACGGTCTGAAGCTGCGCACCCTGGACGAGTTCTTCGCGCCCATCCGCGAGGTCGCGCGGCTGCTGGGCGTCGATCTCGAGGAACTCGTGCGCGCCCAGTAGCACGGAGGCCGGCGGGGCCCGTGGACCTGCGCCTCTACGTGATCACCGACCGGGGGGTGTCCGGCCGCAGCCACGAGGCCCAGGCCGAGGCGGCGATCGCCGGCGGCGCCACCGCCATCCAGCTGCGCGACAAGACCGCGACGGCCCGGATGCTGGTGGAGGTCGGCGAGCGCCTGGCGGCGGCCTGCCGCGCGCGCGGCGTGGTGTTCATCGTCAACGACCGCGTCGACGTGGCGGTGGCCTGCGGGGCCGACGGCGTGCACGTGGGCGAGGACGACCTGCCGGTGGCGGCGGCCCGGCGACTGCTGGGGCCGGGCAAGATCGTGGGGGCGTCTGCGGGGACCGTGGAGGCCGCCCGGCGCGCCGAGGCCGAGGGTGCCGACTACCTCGGGGTGGGCGCGGTGTTCCCCACCGGCACCAAGGCCGACGCGGGGGAGGCGATCGGCCTGGAGGGGCTGGCGCGCATCGTCCGCGCGGTGCGCCTCCCTGTGGTCGGCATCGGTGGGATCACGGTCGAGAACGCCGCGGCGGTGATACGCACCGGGGCCGTGGGGGTCGCGGTCGTCTCCGCCGTGGTGGCACAGCCCGACATCGCAGCCGCCGCCCGCGCCCTGCGCGCCCAGGTCGATGCCGCCCGAGCGGGTCGGTGACCTGGGCGAGTTCCCGCTGCTGGCGCGGTTGCGGCGCCGGCTCGGGTCGACGTACCTGGGCGACGACGCCGCGCTGCTTGCGGCGCCGGGCGACCGGGCCGTGCTCGCGACGGTCGATGCGCAGGTGGACGGCGTGCACTTCCTCCGGGACCTGATGACCCCGGAACAGGTCGGCCGGCGCGCCCTGGCAGTGAACGTGAGCGACATCGCGGCCATGGGGGGCCGCCCGGCGTACGCCCTGGTCTCACTGCTCCTGCCCGCGGCGCTGGAGGTCGCCTGGCTCGAGCGCATGTACGACGGCCTGCTGGCGGAGGCAGACCGCTGGGGGCTCGTGGTCGTCGGTGGCAACATCAGCAGCACGCCGGGGCCGCTCGTCATCGACGTGACGGTGCTGGGCGACGTCGAGCCGGCACGGGCGCTGCGGCGATCGGGGGCGCGTCCGGGCGACCTGCTGCTGGTGACCGGCGACCTGGGCCGGGCCGCGGCGGGCCTGCGGCTCCTGCGTACGGGGGTGACCGACGGTCCACTCGTCGAAGCCTACTGCACGCCGACCCCCCGCGTGCGCGAGGGGCAGGCCCTGGCGGCCACCGGACGGGTGCGGGCCGCCCTCGACCTGAGCGACGGCCTGGGCAGCGACGTGCACCGCCTGGCCGAAGAGAGCGGGGTCGGCGCCCTGATCGATGCGGCACAGGTGCCGGTGAGCCGGGCCGTGCGCGACGCGGCCGCCCGCCTGGGGGACGACCCGCTCGCCCTGGCCCTGTACGGCGGCGAGGACTACGAGCTGCTGCTCGCCGCGGCTCCTGCTGACCTCGCCGTGCTCGCCGACGTCCTGGCGGCCACCGGCACGGCCCTGACGGCCGTCGGCGTCGTCCGCCCGGCGGGCGACGGCGTCATGGTGCGCACGCCGGACGGCGCGGAGCGCCCGCTGGCGGGAGGGTGGGACCACTTCGTGCGACGGGAGGCGCAATGACGACCATTCCGCGAGCTCTGACCATCGCCGGCAGCGACTCGGGCGGCGGCGCGGGCATCCAGGCCGACCTGAAGACCTTCTCGGCCCTGGGGGTCTTCGGCATGACCGCCATCACGGCCTTGACGGCCCAGAACACGACGGGCGTCTTCGGCGTCGTGGAGATGGCGCCGGCGTTCGTCGCGCAGCAGATCGACACGGTCGTGACCGACATCGGCGTCGATGCGGTCAAGACGGGCATGCTCGCCAGTGCCGGCATCGTCGAGGCGGTGGCCGACCGCCTCCGGGCCCACCGGCTGGAGGTGCTCGTCGTCGATCCGGTGATGATCGCCAAGTCGGGAGCGCCGTTGCTGCGGCCTGACGCCGTGGAGGCGCTGCGGAGGCTGCTGCTGCCGCTGGCCCTGGTCGTTACGCCCAACCTGCACGAGGCGCGAGCCCTGACGGGCCGGGAGATCCGCACGGTGCGCGAGATGGAGGACGCGGCCCGCCAGCTGCACGCGCTGGGGCCGCGGGCCGTGGTGGTGAAAGGCGGACACCTGGCGGACGCGCTCGTCGACGTGTTCTACGACGGCGGGCGCCTGGTCCACCTGCGCGCGGAGCGGATCGCCACGCCGCACACGCACGGCACGGGGTGCGTGTTCGCGTCGGCGATCGCTGCCGAGCTCGCCAAGGGTCGGGAGGTCGAGGAGGCGGTCCGCAGGGCCAAGACGTTCGTCACGGCGGCGATTCGGGCGGCGCTGCCGCTGGGCCGCGGGCACGGGCCCGCCAATCCGATGCACGGGCAGGCCTACGCCGTCCCCGACGTTTCCTAGGGGCGAGACCGCACGTCGAAGGAGCCTGAGGGCAATGGACGACACGCTGGTCCGTGGCACGGCCGCCGAAGGCACAGTGCTGGCCTGCGCTGTGGTCGCCACGCAGAGCACCGAGGAGGCGCGGCGGCGCCACGGCACCCTGCCGACCGCCACGGCCGCGCTGGGACGCGCGCTGGTGGCGGCTGCGATGCTGGGGGCGACCCTGAAGGGCCGGCAGACGGTGATGATCCGGGTGCTGGGCGACGGGCCGCTGGGCCCGGTGGTGTCCGAGAGCGCGGCCGACGGCGCCCTGCGGGGATACGTGACCCACCCGCACACCGACCTGCCGCCCACGCCCGCCCGGAAGCTGGACGTCGGCGGCGCGGTCGGCCGCCGGGGCATCTTCCACGTGACCAGGGACCTCGGGCTGCGCGATCCGTACCAGGGCAGCGTGCCCCTGGTCTCCGGCGAGATCGGAGAAGACCTCGCCGCCTACCTGGTGCGCAGCGAGCAGGTCCCGTCGGTGGTGGCGGTGGGCGTGCTGGTCAGCCCGGAGGAACGCGTCCTGGCGTCCGGCGGGCTGATGCTGCAGGTCATGCCCGGGGCCCCCGCGTGGATGCCGGCGTACCTGGAGGAGCGGGCCCGGGCGCTGCCGGCGGTGACCCACATGGTGCGCGACGGCGCCACGCCCGACGACATGCTGCGCATGGCTTTGGGCGAGCTACCGCTGGCCGTGCGCGAGGAACGCCCCGTGCGGTTCGCGTGCCGCTGTAGCCCCCGCAAGGTCGAAGACGTGCTCGTGGCGCTGGGGCGGGCGGAAGCGGACCGTCTGCTGCGCGAGGAGGGGCGCATCGAGGTGCAGTGCCGCTTCTGCGGCGAGCGGTACGTCCTGGGAACCGCAGAGGTCGCGGCGGTGTTTGACGCCGTGGCCACCCGCGATGGCGCCTAGACGGCCCGCCGCACGCGGCCGGCCTTCAAGCACGCCGTGCATACGGCCGCCCGGCGCGTCGTCGTCCCGATGACCACCCGCACGCGCTGCAGGTTGGGCAGGAAGCGCCGGTGCGAGCGCACGTGGGAGTGGCTGAGGCTGTACCCAGCCGCCGGACCTTTGCCGCAGATCGCGCACCGCCGCGCCATGCCCGCACACCGCCCTCCGTCCGACTGTCACCGATAGTGCTCGCGTAGTGCTCGCGGAACCCGGCGGATTGTACCATGCGGCCGTGCGGACGGGCAACACGGGAGCGCGCCGGACAGGCGCCACCCGCGTGGCCGCGCCCCGGGCCCGCCAGCGCGGCGGGGGGACGACGCCGGACGCTGCGCGATCGGGAGGCCCGGAGCACCGGCGGCACGCGCCCCGCCATGCCGGGGCCCAGCCCCCGGGCAAGGAGAGCTCGGCAGGGTGGCGAACAAGAGGCCAGACCCGTGATCCCGGCGGGTCGGTTCCGTATGTCCAGGCGCCGCACCGTGCCTCTCGATGCGCCCGCGGTCGCCGGCCGTCCCCGCCGGCTGGGACCCGACGACGCCGTGCAGTACCTGCGCGGCGTCGGGCCTGCGCGAGCGGCGCTGCTGGCACGGCTGGGGATCCGGACGGTCCGTGATCTGGTGCTGCACCTGCCGCGCCGGCACGAAGACCGGCGGCATCCCACGCCGCTGGCGCTCCTGCGGGAGGGCGTCGAGCAGGCGGCCGTCGCCCGGATCGAACGGGTGCAGCTGCTCCGCACCCGCCGCGGGATCCCCATCGTGCGCGCCGCCGTGGTGGACTCCACCGGTGCCGCGCTGGCCATCTGGTTCCACCAGCCCTATCTGGCGACGACGCTGGCCCGCGGCCAGCAGGTCAGTCTCTACGGACGTGTGGAGCGCGCCGGTCGCAGCCTGCAGTTCGTGGCGCCCGAGTTCGAGATCCTGGATCCGCACAGCGATCCGCTGCACGTCGGTCGGCTCGTGCCGATCTACCCCACGACCGAGGGTCTGCCCCAGCGCACGCTCCGCGTGCTGGTGCGCGACGCGCTGGTGGCGTGCGCCGACGCCCTGCCCGACGTGCTGCCCGCAGACCTGCGGGCACGGCACAACCTCCTGCCCCTGCGCGACGCGCTGTGGGCGGTGCACTTCCCCGACCATCCCGACGCCGCCGTCGCCGCCCGCCGCCGCCTGGCGTTCGAGGAACTGCTCGTCCTGCGGCTGGGCGTGCTGGAGCAGCGGCGGGCGCTGCGGACCATCCCCCGCAGTACGACCTACGCGACGCCGGGTGTGTTGCTGGAGCGCTTCGTCGCCGGGCTCCCCTACCCGCTGACGGCCGCGCAGCGGCGCGTGATCGACGAGATCCTGCGCGACATGCGCGCGCCCGTCCCCATGAACCGGTTGCTCCAGGGCGACGTGGGCTCGGGCAAGACGGCCGTGGCCGCCGCGGCGCTGGTCGCCTGCGTGGAAGGTGGCGCGCAGGGCGCGCTGATGGCGCCCACCGAGATCCTCGCCGAACAGCACTACCTCACGTTGCGCCAGCTGCTGACACCGCTGGGTGTACCGGTCGTCCTGCTCACCGGTGGCGCCGACCCTGCGGTCCGGCAGGTGGCCCTGGCGCGGCTGGCAGCCGGGGAGCCGCTGGTCGCCATCGGCACCCATGCCCTCCTCGAGGAGGGCGTGACGTTCGCCCGCCTGGGGCTGGCGGTCATCGACGAGCAGCACCGGTTCGGCGTGATGCAGCGCGCGCGGCTGCGTGCCAAGGGCACGGCGCCCGACGTGCTGGTGATGACGGCGACGCCGATTCCCCGGACGCTGACCCTGACGCTCTACGGCGACCTGGACGTCTCGGTGCTGGACGAGCTCCCGCCCGGCCGGCAGCCCGTGGCGACGCACGTGCGCCCGACGGCGGCCCGGGCCCGGGTCTACGCGTGGCTCCGGCAGCAGGTGGCGGGCGGCCGGCAGGCCTACGTCGTCTGCCCGCTCATCGAGGAGTCGGAGGTGGTGCAGGCGGCGTCGGCGGTGCGGCTCGTCCAGGAACTGCGCGAGGGGCCCCTGGCCGGGCTGCGCCTGGAGGTTCTGCACGGCCGGCTGCCTGCCGCGACACGTGCCGAGCGCATGGAGGCGTTCCGCGCCGGGGCCATCGACGTGCTGGTGGCCACCACGGTGATCGAGGTGGGCATCGACGTGCCCAACGCCACGATCATGGTCATCGAGAACGCCGACCGGTACGGGCTGGCCCAGCTGCACCAGCTGCGCGGGCGTGTCGGGCGCGGGAGGCAGCGCGGGACCTGCGTGCTCCTGGCCGACCCCACCACCGAGGAAGGCCGACGCCGTCTGGAGGTCATGGCGGCGGTGCACGACGGCTTTCGCATCGCGCAGGAGGACCTGGCGATCCGCGGCCCCGGGGAGGTGCTGGGCACGCGCCAGCACGGCGCGACCGGACTGCAGGTGGCCGACCTCGTCACCGACGCCCGGCTGCTGGAGGAAGCCAGCGCCGCGGCCGAGGCCCTGCTGGCACATGATCCGGACCTCGCAGATCCCGCGGTGGCCCCGCTGGCCCGGCTCGTGCGACAGCGGCTCCGTGAGCGAGCGGGGCTGGCGTCGGTCGGATGAGGCCCGGACCTGCCCGCGATCGGGGGCGGACCCGCGGGCCCGCGCATGCTGGCAGCGCGCGGTGGGGTTCGCCCCAGCGCCGCCGCACCGCCGGGCAGGTGCGCCCCACGGCCGCGCGCGTGCGGGACGCGCTGTTCAACGCGCTGGGCGAGCGCGTGCGGGGGGCGGCGGTGCTGGACCTGTTCGCCGGGACCGGGGCACTGGGGCTCGAGGCGCTGCGCCGGGGCGCGGCGGCGGTGGTCTTCGTCGAACGGGATGCCCGCCTGGTGCGGGCGCTGGCCGCACGCGTGCGGGATGCGGGGGTCGCCGACCGGGCCGAGGTCGTCGCCGAGGACGTCCTGACCGCGATCCGACGGCTGGGGGCGGCCGGCCGGCGCTTCTCGGTGATCGTGATGGACCCGCCGTACGGGCAGGGGTGGGTCCCGCGGACGCTCGACGCGATCGGCACCGCCGGCATCCTGGCGCCCGGGGGCCTGGTCGTCGCCGAGGGGCACTGGCGCGATCGACCTGCGGCGGACGGATGGCGCCTCGAGCGGGAGGCGCGCTACGGGGAGACGGCGCTGTGGTACCTGCGCGCAGGCGACGCCTAGCCCCGTGCGCGAGGAAACATGGAGGTCGGCCTCGGTCAGGGCCCGGGTGCCATCAGGGGAGATCCCTGGCCGTGGACGCGCGGGATCGGCACAGGCGGAATCCCGGACAGCCCCGCGCGGCGGACGAACTGCGCCGGGACGCGTGGCGCGAACGCCCTGCCGTCGCGAATGAGGCGGGGGCGTCGGGGGAGGGGTGGGGGTGCACATCGCGGTCTATCCGGGGAGCTTCGACCCCGTGCACAACGGGCACATCGACGTCATCCGGCGCGCTGCGCGGCTGTTCGACCGGGTGATCGTGGCCGTCGCGGAGAACGTCGAGAAGGGCCGCGGCGTGTTCACCGTCGGCGAGCGGGTGGAGATGTTGCGCGAGTGCCTCGCCGACCTGCCGTCGGTGGAGGTGGCCGCCTACAGCGGCCTCACCGTCGAGTTCGCGCTCGCCCGGGGGGCGACGTGCCTGATCAAGGGGCTGCGCGCCGTCGGCGACTTCGACTACGAGCTGAAGCAGTCGGCCATGAACCGCCGGCTGGCACCGTCGCTGGACACGCTGCTGCTGATCGCGGATCCGGAGTACGCGTTCGTCTCCTCTTCCTTGATCCGCGAGGTGGCCAGCCTCGGCGGCAACGTGGAGAGCATCGTGCCCGCCAACGTCGCCCGTCGCCTGCGCAGCAAGTTCCCGGGCCGGTGACCCGCCGGCGGGCGCGCCGCAGGTGGCGCGCCGGCTGGGATCGCAGGCCACCGGTGGGCGGGACGGTTGACGGGGCGTAGGACCAAGCGGGGGAGGGGCGCATGGAGTCGGCTCTGGAGATGCTGGAGCGCGCCGAACGGGTGCTGCGGCGTCACCTCGGGCGCCTCCCGGCCGACGTGCGCCAGGCCGTCGAGCAGGAGGTGATCGGCCTGCTGCGGATGGCGCGGGCGGCCCTGCCGGGGGAGCTGCGGCGGGCCGCAGCGCTGCAGGCCGAGGCGGAGGCGGCACTGGCCCAGGCGCGCGAGGAGGCGCGTCGGCTGGTGCTGGACGCGCAGGCACGGGCGCGGGCGGCGGCCGAGGGCGGTCCGTCGCCGGAGGCGGCCGCGAGTCTGGACGAGATCCGGCGCGAAGCCGAGCGCATTCGGCGTGGTGCCGACGAGTACGCGGCCGATGTGCTGCAGCGGCTGGAAGCCGAGGTGGAGCGCGTGCTGGCCACGATCCGGCGCGGGCAGGAGGTGCTGCGCGCGCCCCGGCGGTAGTGTCAAGAGTTTTGTGTACTTTTCCGGCATAGGGGGCGCTCCTGC
>CAZGNA010000021.1:0-24464 GCA_964526945.1 uncultured bacterium | reverse complement strand
GCCGCCCCGGGCAGATCGGCCAGCACGGCCGCGTGCAGGCGCCCGAAGTTCCCGGCGCCGACCAGCGCGATGCGCACCGGCCTCATCGGACGACGTCCCGGTGCGCGGTCCGCGGGGCACGCACCCGCCGGCGAGGCGCCAGCCGCCACCGGACCCGCACGCTCGCGCCTGCGCGGCAGCCCATCAGCCCCGCACCCGCGGATCCAGGTAGTCGCGCAGCCCGTCGCTGATGAAGTTCAACGACAGCACCGAGCACATGATGAACAGCCCGGGGAACAGCGAGATCCACGGCGAGATCGGCAGGAACTCCTTGCCCTCGTTGAGGATGGTGCCCCACGACGGCGTCGGCGGCTGCACACCGACGCCCAGGTACGACAGCGCCGACTCGATGAGGATCGCGTAGGACAGCGAGACCGCGATCTGCACGATCATGGGCGAGAGGCTGTTGCGCAGGATGTGCCGGGTCATGATGGTCCAGGGGCCGGCGCCGACCGCCGCGGCCGCCTCGACGTAGGCCAGGTGCTTCTCGGCCAGCACGCTGCCGCGCATGACGCGGAAGAACAGCGGTGCGTAGACCACCGCGATGGCGATGACCACCGTGGTCACCCCGGCCCCCAACACCGCCGAGATGCCCAGCGCCAGCAGCACCGAGGGAAACGCGAAGAAGACGTCCATCACGCGGCCCAGGACCTGGTCCACGCCGCGCTCGACGTACCCGGCCACCAGGCCGAGCACGCCTCCGGCGAGGGCGGCCATGCCGATCGCCAGGCCGGCGATCCCCAGCGAGACCCGGATCCCATAGAGCACGCGGCTGAACAGGTCGCGGCCGAAGCGGTCGGTGCCGAACGGATGCGGACGGGACGGCGGTTGGAACATCCCCTGGGCGTCGACGGCGATGGGATCGTAGGGCGCCAGCCAGGGCGCGGCCAGCCCGGCCAGCACGAAGACCGCCATGATGACCACGCCGGCCGCGAACAGCGGGTTCGCGCGCAGTCGCCGGCGCCAGACGTGGGTCATGCGCACGGCGGGCGCACCGGCCGGCGCCGGCGCGCGGGCGGCCACCGGGGGCGGGGCACCGGCGGCAGCCATCACGCGTAGGTGATCCGCGGGTCGATCACCGCGTAGAGGAGGTCCACGAGGAAGTTCAGCCCCATGAACAGCGCAGCGCCCACCAGGATGGTCCCCTGGACCACGGGGTAGTCGCGCTGGAAGATCGCGTCCAGCAGCAACCGCCCCACGCCCGGCAGGTTGAAGACGTCCTCCACGACGACGATCCCGCCCAGGATGTAGCCCATCTGCACGCCGGCCACCGTGACCACCGGGATCAGGGCGTTGCGCAGCGCGTGGATGGCAAGCACCCGCCGCTCGGAGGCGCCCTTGGCCCGCGCCGTGCGGATGTAGTCGCGACCCAGCACGTCCAGCATCGCCGACCGCGTCATGCGGCTGATCATGGCGGCGGTGGCCGTCCCCAGCGTCAGCGCGGGCAACGCGACGATCGCCAGGTTCCCCAGCGGATCTCGGGTCAGCGGGACCCACTGCAGGGATGGCATCCACTCCAGGTAGACCGAGAACAGCAGGATCAGCAGCGTGCCCTGCCAGAACGCCGGCACCGAGAGGCCCAGGGTGGAGGCGAACCGCACCACGCTGTCCGAGGCCCGGCCCCGACGCACCGCGGCCAGCGCACCCAGCGGGACGCCCAGCAGCAGCGACCACGTCACCGCCAGGATCGCCAGCTCAGCCGACACCGGCAGGCGCGCGGCGATCAGCTGCAGCACCGGCCGGTGGCTGCGCCAGGACATCCCCAGGTCGCCGCGGACGATCCCGCCCAGCCACTCGCCGTACTGCACGTACCAGGGGCGATCCAGCCCGAAGAACTGCCGGAGGCTGCGGATCGTCTCCTCGCCGACCAGGGCGCTCTGCCCCAGCAGTTGCTCGACCACCGTCCCCGGGATCAGCCGCATCAGGCCAAAGACGATGAGGCTGACCCCGAGCAAGGTGGCGAGCATCGCCAGCAGCCGCCGGGCGATGTACGCGCGCATCCGCCCTCCGGGACCACCGGGCCACCGGGTGCCCGGCCGGCGTTCGCGCGGCCGGCCCCCGGCTGCCTACCCTTCGATCCACACCTCCCGCAACCCGTACAGGAACCCCGTGGGGTGCGGCCGGAACCCCTTCACCTTGTGCTGCATGCTGTAGAGCAGGTTGGGCGCGTACAGCGGCACGCTGATGGGGTCCTCGGCCATCAGCATCTGCACCCGGTCGTAGATCTGCTTGCGCCGGGTGCGGTCGAGGGTCGCACGGCCCTCGTCCAGCAAGCGGTCCACCTCGGGGTTCGCCCAGCGCCGGAAGTCCACGCCCTTGGGCGGCGTGTGGTAGTGCCGGTAGAAGGCCTGGTCGGGATCGACGAACCCGCCCCATTCGTTCATCGTCGGCGGGCTCTGCCGGGCGATCCAGTCGCGGATCCACACGCCGATGTCGACGGTCTCGACGCGCACGTCGAAGCCGACCTCCTTGAGGTTGTCGGCGATGACCTGTACCGACGCGAGCAGCGAGGGGAACCCCACGATGTTGCGGATCACCAGGGGCACCGGCGGCCGCAGCCCCGCCCGCTGGAGGAACTCGCGGGCCCGGGCCAGGTCGCGTCGCTGGTTGGGCAGGTTCTCCACGGGCACGTGCCAGAAGCCCATGGCGGGCGGCAGCACACCCAGGCGGCGGCCCAACCCGTCGCCGGCGATGCGCAGGACGGCCTCCCGGTCGATGCCCAGCGCGATGGCCCGGCGCACGTCGGGAGACCGGGTGGGCTCCTGGTCGCCCACGAGGTCCAGCACCACCCAGCGGATGGCGGGCGCCTGCAGGTGGTTCAGCGAGCGCAAGTGGCGCACCAGCTTGAAGTTCACGCCGCTCTCGAACTGCACCATGTCCAGCTGCCCCGCCCGGAGCCCCGCCACCAGCGACGACTCGTCGGGAATGGCCTGGAACACCAGCGCGTCGAGGTAGGGCTTGCCCCGGTCCCAGTAGTCCTCGAAGCGCCGCAGCGCCAGGAGCCGGTTGGGCTCGAAGCTCTCCACGCGGAACGGTCCGGTGCCCACCGCCGCCCCCTGGAGCTCGCGGCCGGTGCGCAGGACGTCCCGCGGGATGACCGCATTGTACTTGCCGCCGAGGTTGATGAGGAACGTGGCCGTGGGCTCGTGCAGCGTGAACCGGACGGTGTAGCGGTCGACGACGTCGATGCTCTTGATCATGATCAGGTCGCCGCGTCCGCCCGAGCCGGTCCGCGGATCCATCACCCGCTCGTAGCTGAACTTCACGTCCTCGGCGTCCATCTCGCGGCCGTTGTGGAACCGCACGCCACGGCGCAGGTGGAAGACGTACTCGGTCGGCGAGCGCTCCTCCCAGCGCTCGGCCAGCATGGGCTTGGGCGTCAGGTCGAAGTCGATCCAGACCAGCGTCTCGTAGAAGAGGAACTTGCGGCGCTGGTAGATGTCGGCGCCCTCCAGGTGCGGTTCGATGCTGGCGGGCAACGCCGCGCTCCCGAAGGTGAGGCGGCCGCCGCGGCGGGGCGTGCCCGCGGCGGGCGCGGCGAGGGCCCAGCGCGGGTGGGCCAGGGTCCGTCCCATCCACAGGCCGGCGCCCACCGTCGCCGCACGGCCCAGCAACCGACGACGGGTCATACGGTCGAACCGGTCATCTCCACGCATGCTGCTCCCTCCTCGCAGCCCGCGCCCGCGCCGTCGCGGCGCGCGGTCCTCGATTGCCCTGCCCGGGGGATCCGGCGCGACGGGCGCCGTCGCGCTGCTCGGGGACCAGCAGCCGGCGCAGCAGGGCCTCGCGGGTGCGCCGCAGGTGCTCGCGCATCGCCGCTTCGGCCGCGTCGGCATCCTGGCGCCGCAGCGCCTCCAGGATCCGCAGGTGCCAGCGGTACGATTCCCGCTCGATCGCGAAGTGCTCGCGCGTCAGCAGCCGCACGCGCGCTGTCTGCGCGCTGAGGATGCCGTGCATCTCCTGCAGGTACCGGTTGCCGCAGGCAGCGACGACCGCATCGTGCAGCCGCCGCCCGGCCGCCACCAGGGCCGCCAGCGCACCGGGACGGTCGACCACTGCCAGCGCGTCGAACTCCCGGCGCAGCCGCGCCAGGGCGTCGGGGTCGACACGGGTCGCTGCCAGCCGGGCCGCCAGCGGCTCGACCGCCTCCCGCGCCTGGAAGATCTCGACGACCTCCCGTGGATCCAGCGGCGCACGAACGCTCCGCGGCGCGGTACCAGCTCCACGAGGTGCTCGTGCTCCAGGCGTCGCAAGACCTCGCGGATGGGCGTCCGGCTCAGGTGGAACCGCGCGGCCAGCGCGCGCTCGGAGAACGGCTGCCCCGGCCGGACGGCCGCCGTCAGGATGGCACGCTTCGGCTGCGCGTACACCGCCTCCTTGGACGCGGCGCCCGGCCGCCCCAGGCCCTCCCGGTCCCCGCTGGTCCCCATGCGCTGATTTGGTATACCATCTGCATACCAGAATCCTGCTGGGGGCGGCGGCCCGGGCCGCGGGGGGCGGCGCAGCGTTAGCGCCAGACCTCTTGGAACACCCGAAGGAAGTTCCCGCCGTTGATCTTGTACACGTCCTCGATCGAGAACCCACGCTCCAGCAGTCGGGCGGTGATGCGGGGCCAGTCGGCCATTCCATCTTCCAGACCCTCGACCCGACCATCGGGGAATCGGTCCCGGAAGGATCCCACCGTCGCGGCGTACCTGGTGCGCAGACTTGCACGCAGCTCCGCCGGGTAGGCCCCCGCCGTCGCCTCGGAATCGGTGCCGATCCCAACGTGGTCGACTCCCACCAGGTCAGCCACATACGCGATGCAGTCGATGAACTCGTCGAGAGTGGGCGGCCGATCGCCCCCGCGCCACACCAGCGGTGGGAAGCAGGAGCACCCCACCACGCCGCCTGCCGCCGCCACGGCTCGGATCTGGTCGTCGGCGATGTTCCGCGGCACGGGCACCAGCGCGTGCGGATTAGAGTGGGTGAACACACACGGACGGGACGACGCCTCGATCGCCTCCAGGGACGTCCGACGGCCGGCATGGCTCAGGTCGACGACGATGCCTGCCTGGTTGAGTTCGCGCACCAACGTTCGCCCGAAGGCGCTCAGGCCGGCATCCGTGGGTTCTGCACACCCGTCGCCTACGAAGTTGCGCTCGTTGTAGGGTCAACTGGATCGTCCGCACGCCGAGCCGTCGGAACGTCTCCACGCGCTCCACGCGGGTACCGATGGGTCGGGCGTTCTGCAGAGCCAGGATCAGCCCCACACGCCCCTCTTGCTTGAGTCGGGGAATCTCCTCGGCGCGCTCCACGATGGCCACCCGTGGCTCGCGGGCCACCAGCCCGTAGTAGTCCTCGATGCGGCGGACCGCCAGCTCGAGATCGTCGTCGGGCCAGGCGGTCGTGAGGTTGAGGGCCGTCACTCCGGCGCGCGTCAATCGCTCGGTGAACCTCGTGAGGAAGAACGTCGTGCCGTCGATGACGACGCTGGCTGCGTGAACCGTAGCGGCGTCAACCATCGCGCCAGACTGCCGCGAACACCCGAAGAAAGTTCTCTCCCAACACCTTCCGCACCGCCTCGGGCGGGTAGCCACGCGCGAGCAGTGCCTCGGTCACCCGGGGCAACACCTCCAGCGGCACGGCGTACCGTCCCTCCAATCCTGTCCCGAACTGCGCCACGAACGGCCCGACGACCTCCGGGTACTTGGCGTTGATCTCGGCCGCGTGGGCGGCCACTGTCCTGAGTCCGGCGGCGGGTGAATCCAGTCCCAGTCCCACATGGTCGATCCCGACCACGCCCACCATGTGGTCGACGTGGGCCACCAGGTCGGCGACACCCGGCGGTCTCTCGCCACCCCGCCAGCAGATCGGCCCCCAGCCGCAGGCCCCCACCACGCCGCCGCTGGCGGCCACAGCTCGAATCAGATCGTCGGGGACGTTTCGGGGGTTGTCGGCCAGCGCCCGCGGGTTCGCGTGAGAGATGATCACCGGCTGGCGCGAAGCCTCGATCGCCTCGCGGGCCGTCCGGTAGCCGCTGTGGGCCAGATCCACGACCACCCCCACCGCATTCATCTCCTGCACCGCACGCCGCCCCAGCGGCGTGAGCCCGGTGTCATCGGCCACCAGACACCCGTTCCCAAACTGATTGCGCTCGTTGTACGTCAGCTGCAGCACGCGCACCCCGCGGGTCCACAGCGCATGAATGCGTCCGAGGTCGTCCTCCAGCGGCGCGGCGTTCTGGAACCCGTAGATCACGCCGGTGCGCCCGGCTGCCTTCGCAACCGTCACGTCGCGCGCGGCTCGAACGCGCACCCAGCGATCGGGCTCACTCGCCAGCAGCGCATCGTGGACGTCCAGCGCCGCCAGAGCCTCTTCCCACGATGCGGTGACCTCGGGAACCGTCACGTTGAGGGCCGTGGCGCCGCTCGCCGCGATCTCCGGCGACCATCCTTGAAAGGAGAACGTGCACATGTCGATCACGATGGCCTCCCGGTGGAGCGCCATCGCGTCCACGGCTGGCGTCGACTGCACCACGTCCCCTCAGTCCCGCTTGTAAGCTTTGGCCAGGTACAGCGACTGGTCCTTGTACGGTCGCCACCCCGCCACGTTCTTGGCCGTGGCGTAGAGGTCGGACTGGGCGAACAACGGCACGTGCGGTGGATCGTCTTGCATGAGGAGCAACATCTCGCGGTACAGGCGCAGTCGCTCCCGGTCGTCGGCCGTGGCCCCGGCTTTCGCCATCAGCTGGTCGAAGTCGGGCCGGCACCAGTAGGCGTACCGAAAGTTGCAGACGTACTGGGTCAGCATGAAGTGTGCGTCGGGCGGTGGCAACGTCCCGAAGAAGAACATGTCCCGCAGTCCGAGCTGGCTCAGCTGCGTCAGGAACTCTCCCGGCTCCATGACGACCTGCTGCGTGCGGATCCCCACCTTGAGGAGCTGCGCCGCAATCGCCTCGCTGAGCTCCTTGTCCTGCGGATACCGTCCGTGCGGGTACTTGAACGTCACCTGGAACCCTGTGGGGTAGCCGGCTTCCGCGAGGAGTCTCTTGGCCCGCTCGGGATCGTAGGGTGTGGCTTTCAAGTCGTGCTGGTAGCCGAAATACTCAGGTGTCAGCGGCTGTCCTTCCAGGCGACGGGCGCGTCCCTTCAGCAGCGACCGGATGAGCGCCCCGGTGTCGATGGCGTACTGCAGGGCCTGACGCACCTTCTTGTCCCGCAGCGGACCTTCCCACTTCTGGGCCAGCATCAGACCGAAGACCCGCATGCCGCGGATGGAGTACGTGGTCAGGCCGGGATCGCCGGCCACGCGCTCGTAGGCGTCGAGCGGCAACAGCGTGGCGATGTCGATGTCACCAGCCTGGAGGGCCGCAACCCTGGCTGCACCCTCGGGAATCGGGCGGATGATGAGGCGCCGGATGCGGGGCGCCCCTCCCCAGTAGTCAGGGTTGGCCTCGAACACGACGCGATCGTCCTTGATCCACTCCACCAGCTTGAACGGACCGGTGCCGACCGGACGCTGACAAAAACCGCGCAGCAATCCCACCTGTTCCGTGTACGCGGGAGGATACTGAAACGACCCCATGGCCAGCGCCGTGAGCATCAGCCGTTCGGACGTCGGCCCCTTGGCCTTGACGTCGACGGTGTACAGGTCCACCACGTCGACGCCTCGCAGGGCCGATACGAAGAAGGCCAGCGCTCGCGCCTGCAGCATCTGCTCCAGGCTGTAGCGCACGCTGTGGGCGTTGAACTCCTCACCGTTGGTGAAGCGCACACCCCGCCGCAGGTGCAGTCGCAGCGTGTCCGCCGCGGTCTTCTCCCATCGAATCGCCAGTTCGGGGAGAAACCCCAGCGAGTCGGGCGAGAACGTCACCAGGCGCTCGACCACCTGTCCGCTGACGTTCTTGTCCGGCTGGGCGGTCCCGAACAGCGGTGAAAGGCACCGGGGGTCGAAGCCCTGGGCCACCACCAGGGTGTCTCTGGGGGTCCGTGGTGCTCCCAACACACTGCCCTGGGTCCCCAGGACCATCAACCCCGCTACCAGCAGCAGTACTCTCAGCCGCACGTGTCCTCCGGGTCCTCGCATCGTCGTGTGCCCTCCACCCAGACCTCTACGAGTCGCTACGCACGTTCGGCGCCACGGCGCACCCTCCCTCCGCGCGGGCGAAGAGGTCAAGTGACAGCGGACCGACCTACAGCACGGCGCGACGGCCGTGGGCGCGCGGATCGAGCACATCGCGCAGACCGTCGCCGATGAAGTTGAACGCCAGGACCGCCACGCAGATGGCCAGACCCGGCATGGTCGACACCCACCAGCCCTCGTAGATGTGGTTGCGTCCGTCGGCGATCATCGTGCCCCACGACGGTGTGGGCGGCTGAATACCCAAGCCCAGGAAGGACACCGCCGACTCCAGCAACAGCAGCCTGGCCATCTCGAAGGTGGTAAGGATCACCAGCGGCGTCGCCAGATTCGGCAGGACGTGCCGTCCCAGGACGCGGGGTTCCGGACAGCCCACCGCCCTGGCCGCTTCGACGTACTGACGAGCGACGACGGTCAGGGTCGCACCCCGAACGATGCGCGCGTAGTGCGCCCAGGCGGGCAGCCCCAGCGTGATCACCAGCACCGGCAGACTGGGCCCCACCACGGCGATTACGGCGATCACCAGCAGGACCAGCGGAAACGCCAGTTGCACATCCACCAGCCGCATGACGACCACGTCCAGCAGGCCACCGCGATAGCCCGCCAGCAAACCCGCGGCGGTCCCCACAGCGCCGCCCAGCGCCACCGCAGCGCCTGCCACGAACAGCGAAAACCGTCCACCGTACATCATGCGGCTGAGCAGGTCGCGGCCGAGGGTGTCCGTGCCCAGCGGGTGGCGCACCGATCCACCCGGCAGGAACGCGGGCGGCACGAGCCGTGCGTCCAGGTCCGACCATGCCGGCGGATGCGGGAGCCAGGCCACGGGCCACAAGGCCGCCCCCACGATGACCGCGAGCAGCACAACCCCCGTAACCGCCATCCGGTCACGGAAGAAGACGGCCGCCGCCCGGAACCGAGGCGGCCGGTACACGATCGGTGGGGACGCCCGCAATGCCATGGTCAGTCCGCGGTGCGCACGCGCGGGTCGATCAACACGTACGCCACGTCGGTCAACAGATTGACCACAACGAACAGCGCCGCGGTCATCAGGACCGTCACCTGCACCACGGGGAAGTCGCGGGCGTAGATCGCCTGTACGGCCAACCGACCGACCCCGGGCCAGCTGAACACCGTCTCGGTGACCACCGCGCCCGACAGGAGCGTGCCGAACTGCAGGCCCACCACCGTGACAATGGGGATCAGGGCGTTGCGCAGCGCATGCACCATCACAACGCGCATGCGCGCCAATCCCTTGGCCCGGGCGGTCCGGATGTAGTCTTCTCCCAGGACCTCGAGCATCGCGCCGCGGGCAAACCGGGCCACCACCGCCACCTGGTAGGCCGCCAACGTCGCGGCCGGCAGCAGGAGCTGCGCGGGCGTACCGCGTCCGCCCGTCGGGAGCCACTTGAGGTGCGCGCCGAAGACGATGATCGCCACCAGCCCCAGGTAGAACCCTGGCACAGCCTGCCCGATCAACGCCAGGAAGCGCACGAGCCCGTCGAGGGCCGAACGTGGGCGCAGCGCCGCGCCGACGCCGACAGGCAGCCCCACGGCCAGGGCCAGACCAAACGCCGCCGTGGCCAGCTCCAAAGTCGCGGGCAGCCGCTCCACGAAGAGACTGAAAGCAGACTGTCGATACCGCAGCGATTCCCCGAAGTCCCCGCGCAGCGCGCCATGCAAGAAGCGCAGGTACTGCACGTAGATCGGCCGGTCGAGTCCCAGTTCCGCGCGCAAAGCT
Source organism: uncultured bacterium (assembly GCA_964526945.1). Classification (GTDB taxonomy): domain Bacteria; phylum Sysuimicrobiota; class Sysuimicrobiia; order Sysuimicrobiales; family Humicultoraceae; genus Fervidifonticultor. The sequence continues at coordinate 14,566 of CAZGNA010000021.1, read as the reverse complement.
GCCACGGCGTCGGGCGTGGCACTCTCGCCCAGCAGGACCACCACCGGGTCGCCGGTGAGCCGCACGATGCCGAACACCACGGCAGACACGCCGAGGAGCACGATCACGAGCTGCGTCACCCGTCGCGCAAGGAACCGCACGGTCTCAGATGGCCCGGGGCGGCCCCCACCCGGTGCCCGGCTCCTCCAGGTCGGCGACGCCAAACGCCCAGTACCCCGGGCGCACCGGGTAGGGGCGGGACACCAGCACCCATGCGCCGCGTACCGGTGCGCGGAGCACCTCGAGGTCTTCGAACGTGTACGGGCTCACGACGCGGCCGGCCTCGTCGCCCGCGACGACCTCGCGCCCCAGCGCATGGGGGCCCACCGTCGGCAGGAGATAGCCGGCAACGGAGGGGTTCACGCGCACGTGCCGGGTATAGTGCAGGTACCGGTCGAGGAACCGTGGCTCACCCTCCAGCATCCCGAGCGCGCGCAGGACGCTCAGGATGCCCGCCGCGTTCTCTTCGATCCAGCGTTCCTCCAATTCCGGCGCGAACCCGGCGCCACCGATCTCCACCAAGATCGGCACCACGCCAAGGTGTTGCGCGGCGTACCCCGCCGCCGACCGGGGCCCCGGGAACCGCGTCAGCAGCGCAAGGTGCTGGATGAGGGGACAGCCATAGGCCTGGGCCATCGTACCCGCCCACCGGACCTGCTCGGCGTCCGGGAGGTCCTTGGGCCAGGCCACGCAGTAGAAGCTGGACCCCCACAGCCCGAGGTGCAGGTCGATGAGGTACTGGACGTGCGTGAGCACGTGACGGGTGATGGCTTGCGCCAGCAGGTCCCCGATCCAGGTGTGCTGCCCGGGGAAGATTCGGTTCAGGTCCGGCGAGTCCGATTCGTCGGGCGTGCTGCGGGTGAGGTGCGCGAAGGCCACCGGGTTTCCGACGGGCACCACCAACAGCCTGCCAGCCAGCGCCTGCGGGACCACGCGCGTCAGCAGCCGTCGGGCAATCTCCACCGACAGCCACTCGTTTCCGTGCAGCGTGGAGAGGACGCCCAGGGTGGGGCCGTCCCGAGATCCGACGACCTCGTGGACGTAGAGCGCGATCTCACCACCATGCAGGTCGATCGTCACGGGGTAGCGGTGGAGTCGTCGGGTCGCCTGCACAGCTCACCTCCCGATACCACTAAAACCTCATCACAGCGTTGCGTCAGCGCGTGGCCGTCGGCCGCCATCCTGCACCACCCGTACCACCCGCTCCTCCACCCACCGCAGGACGCCCGCGCTCCCCAGCGCCAGCGCCGAGACCGTCACGGCGCCGGCGACGATCTTGTCGGGATGGCTCTGGGCCACGCCGGTGAAGAGCAGCACCCCCAGGCCGCCGGCGTTGATGAACGCGGCGACGGTGCCGATCCCGATGATGGTCAGGACCGCCACGCGCACGCCGGCCAGGACCACCGGCAGCGCCAGGGGCAGTTCCACCCACCAGAAGCGCTGCCATGGGGTCATGCCCATGCCGCGGGCCACTTCGACCGCAGCGGGGTCGACGCCCAGCAGCCCCACGGCGATGTTGCGCACGAGGATGACCTGGGCGTAGGCCGCGAGCGCCGTCACCGCCGGCAGCACCCCCAGTCCGAGCACCGGGATCAGCAGCACGAACAGCGCCAGGCTGGGGATGGAGTACACCACGCCGAGCGCCCCCAGCAGCGGCCCGCGCACGCGGGCGGACCGGGCCGCCAGGACGCCCAGGGGCACGGCCACGCCCACCGCGCACACCAACGCCACAGCCGTCAGCCAGAGGTGCTGCCCGAACAGGCGCAGGACGACCCCGGGGTGCTCTACGAGGTAGCGCATCGAGCTGCTGGACTCACCGGCGTGCGATCAAGCCCTGCTCTTCCAGGAACGCTCGCGCCACCGCGGCGAACTCGCGCTTGTCGGGGCCGTCGACCTGCCAGTTGAGACTGGCCATCACGTCCTCGGTCAGCAACCCGGCCAGCCGGTTGAGGGCCTCGGCGATCTTCGGATGCTGCTGGAGCACCTGCGCGCGCACGACCGGCGCCGCTTGATAGGCGGGGTAGAAGCGCTTGTCGTCCTCCAGGAGGACCAGCCCCAGGCCGCTGATCTGGCCATCGGTGCTGAACGCCACCACCACGTCCACCTGGCCCGCGCGCAGCGCCTCGTAGCGGAGGCTCCCCGTCCCCAGCTGTCGGAACTCCTTGAACTGGAAGCCCCCATAGGCGCGCTGAAGCCCCTTGATGCCGTCTTCCCGCTCGGCGAACTCCGCGGGCCCGCCCAGACGCAGCTCCGCCGCCTTGCGAGCCAGGTCCGAGAACGTCCTGATGCCGTACTTCTCGGCCACGGCCCTGGTGGTGGCCAGGGCCTGGGTGTTGTTGAACGCGGCGGGTTCCAGCCACTCGAGGCCGAACCGCTCGCGGTAGCCCTTGCGGACGGCCTCCAGGACGGCCTTCGGATCCTGCAGCGCCGGCTGCTTGAGGACCGTCAGCAGGCCGGTGCTGGTGTACTCAGGGTAGAGGTCGATCTCGCCCTTGACCAGCGCCTCGTGGGCCACGGGCGTGCCGCCCAGGTTGAACCTGCGCTCCACCGCAAACCCCGCGGCTTCCAGCAGGAGCGCGTACATCTCGGCAAGGATGAACTCCTCGGTGAAGTCCTTGGAGCCGACCTTGAGGGTGGGCCGCGGCGCGGCCCGCGGCCCGCAGGCCGCCGCCAGCACCGCGACAACGAGCAGCAGCCCCACAGCGCGGACGGTACGCACGATCGCTCACCTCCGGATCGTAGTCGCCCCGGAGCGTCCCGGGGCAGCGGGCGGTCGGTCACCCCACGCGGGCAAGACGCGCCAGCACGCGCTGCGTGCCCGCCAGGACGGCCTCGACGCCCAGGGTCAGCACGGCCACCGGAACGGCGCCGACGAGCATCACCGCGGGGTCGAACAGCGCGAACCCGCGGGCGATGAAGTCACCCAACCCACCCCCGCCGATGAACGCGGCGAGCGTGGCGCTGGCGAACACGTCGACGGCTGCCGTGCGCACCCCGGCCATCACCACCGGCAGCGCCAGCGGCACCTCGATCCGCCAGAGGATCTGCCGGACGTCCATCCCCATGCCGCGGGCCGCCTCGATCGCGGCGGGGTCGACGCCCCGGAACGCGGCCTCGGTGTTGATGAGGATGGGCGGGCATGCCAGGACCGTCAACGCCACCAGCGCGGGGACGAACCCCAGCCCCAGGTACGGGACGGCCAGGAACAGGATCGCCAGGCTCGGAATCACCCGCACCCCGCCCACGGCCGCCAGCACGTACGCACCCAGCCGACGGCGCCGGGCGGCGTGCACGCCCAGGGGGATCGAGACGGCGCTGGCCAGGGCCAGGGCGAGCACCGAGAGGCGCACGTGCACGCTCACTGCGCTCCAGAAGAACGCCTGGTTGTCCAGGGCGTAGCGGTAGGCGGCCTCGATCATCACTACTCGGCCCGGGGCCGGACCAGCCCCGGGGTGTCGTCGCCACGCCGCGCCGGCGGGGTCTGCTCCAGCGCCTCCAGCCCGGGCAACGTGTGGTCCAACAGGTCCGTGTACTTCAGCCCCGAGCCGGTGAGCAGCAGCACGACCTCGTCAGCGGGCCCCAGCAGCCCGCGGGCCCGCAGGGGCACCAGTGCGGCAACGGTCGCGGCGGCCTCGGGCGCCGCCAGCACGCCCTCGGTGGCGGCCAGATCGCGCATCGCCGCCAGGATCTCGGCGTCGCTGACGGCCACGGCCGCGCCGCCGCTCTCGCGCACGACCCGCAGCATCAGGTAGTCGCCGATGGCGGCCGGAACCCGCAGCCCCGCGGCGATCGTGTGCGGGGCGGACACCGGGACGGCGTGGTCGTGGCCCTCCTCCCAGGCGCGCACGATCGGCGCGCAGCCGGCGGCCTGGACCGCGATCATCCGCGGCAGCGCCGGGCCCACCCAGCCCAGCGCGCGCATCTCCGCGATCGCCTTCCAGATGCCCACCAGCCCGGTGCCGCCGCCCGCAGGGTAGACGATGGCATCGGGCAGGCGCCAGCCGAGGGCTTCGGCGATCTCGTAGCCCATGATCTTCTTGCCCTCGACGCGGTAGGGTTCGCGCAGCGTCGAGAGGTCGAACCAGCCGCGGGCGGGGGCCAGGTCGCGCAGGGCACGGCCCGCGTCGGTGATGACCCCGTCGATGGCGTACGCGTGCGCGCCGTAGGCGACGACCTCGGCGCGGGTGACCACCGGGGCGTCACGGGGCATGACGATGTACGCGGCAAGGCCGGCGCGGGCCGCGTACGCTGCCAGGGCCGAGCCGGCGTTGCCCGCCGTGGGCATCGCCACCGCGCGCACGCCCAGTTCCCTGGCGCGCAACACGGCCGCCGCCAGGCCCCGTGCCTTGAACGTGCCGGTGGGGTTCTTGCCCTCGTCCTTCAGCCACACGCGGCGCAGGCCGAATCGCTGCGCCAGCCGGGGCGCGTCCAGCAACGGCGTGGCCCCTTCCCCCAGCGTCACCACGTGGGCGGGATCGCGCACCGGGAGCAGCTCGTGGTAGCGCCACATGTCCGGCGGCCGGGCAGCCAGCGCCGCGCGATCCACCGCGAGGCGTGCTGCGTCCAGGTCGTAGCGTGCGTAGAGGACCTTGCCGCAGTGGGGGCAGAGCCCGTGCGGGCGATCGGCGTCCAGCCGCGCCCCGCAGGCGGTGCACTCCAGGTGCAGCAAGTAGGAGAAGCGCGCCGTCATGACCGTCCTGGCGTTCGCCCGGCCCGGTGTCGCCTCCTGCGCCGCGCGGCGACCATGCAGGACGCTACCGCCGCCCGGGGCGCGCCGGCGGCTGCTGCTCGCCGGTGGCGGTGGCGCCGTGCGGCGACCACGGGCCGTCGGCGGCGGCGCCCGCAAGGGAGACGCCCGACGGGTCCCGAACTCTACGGCGATGGAGATCAGGGACCTGGTGCTCTACGGGTTGAGCGCTACCCACGCGCGGTTGCTGCGGTGCCTGGAGGATCTCAGCGACGACGAGGCCCACCGCACGCCCCACGGGCTCTCGCCGATCGTGTGGCAGGCGGGGCACATCGCGCTGACCGACGCCGCCATGGCGCGGCGAGCCGACGGCCGCACCGAACCGCCAGCCGGCTACGAGGCGCTGTTCGCGACGGGCACCGGCGGCCCCGCGGCCTACCCACCTCTGGCCCAGGTGCGCGACGCCATCAACCGCGGCCAGGGGCGCCTGGAGGAGATCGCGCGCACGGCCGACCCCGCCGCCCGTGTGGAGGCCCGCAACTACAGCACCCTGGGCGAGATGCTGATGTTCGCGGTCTACCACCGCGGCTACCACATCGGCAAGATCACCACGCTGCGCGCCCTGCTGGGGAAACCGCGGCTGTTCGGGTGACCGCGTCCCGGCGGCCGCGCGCTGCATGCCGTGCCGGCCGACGCGCCGTGTCGCGGGCCGTCGGACGCTCATCCGCACACGTCCCGAAACACCCGTAGGAAGTTCAGGCCCAGCAGCTTGCGCAGCTCGTCCTCGGTGAACCCCCGCTGCGCGAGGGCCACGGTCAGGTTGGGCCAGTCGCTGAACTTCTCGAATCCCCGCAGGCGGAAGTTGGGCGTGAGCCGGTGCTCGGCGTCGCGGAACCCCGCCCAGTTGAACGTCTCAGGGCGGCGCAGGGGCATGTCCGGGGGATACGCCACCATCGAGTCCGTGCCCGGCCCGGGTCCGGCCTTGTCGGTGCCGATGCCCACGTGGTCGATGCCCATGACGTCCACCAGGTGCTCCACGTGGTCGCAGAACGCGTCCAGGGTGGGCTCGGGCTGCTCCGAGAGGAAGCCGGGGATCACCACCACCCCGAAGAACCCGCCGCGGTCGGCGATGGCGCGTGCCAGCTCGTCGCTCTTGCCGCGGTCGTGGTAGCACACCGCCTTGCTGGACGAGTGCGAGACGATGACGGGAGCGCTGGAGACCTTCAACGCATCCCAGGCCACCTGCTCGCTGCAGTGGCTGACGTCCACCAGGATGCGGTGCGCGTTGAGGCGCTGCACCACCTCGCGACCGAAGTACGTCAGGCCGCCGCCGTAGGCTTCGGTGCAGCCGTCGCCGACCAGGTTCTGGAGGTTGTAGGTGAGCTGCACCATGCGCACCCCCAGGTTGGCGAACAGCTCGATGCGCTCCAGGGCGTCCCCGAAGGGCGTGGTGTTCTGGAAGTCGAGGACCAGGCCATGCACCCCGTCCCGGTGCACGGCTTCGATGTCCGCGGCGGTCCGGCACACGCGCAGGGCGCCGCCGAGCGCGTCAACCACGCCGTAGGCCTGGGCGATGCGCTTGACCGCCATCTCGAACGCGTCGCTGAGCTTGTGGGATCCCGAGAAGGTCCCGCACGCCACCGTGACACCGGAGGCCCGCCAGAACTCCAGGTAGGTCTGCCGGGCTGCGGGCGAGGTCTGGAGTTCGCGCACGGCCATGTCCGCCATGATGGGCATGACCTCCTCGCGGGTGAAGCCGCGCCGGTGGTACTCGGCCAGCGCCGTCCGCATCGCGTCGGTGAAGAGGAACCCGCCGATGACGGGCGGTTGCTGTGCGTCGATGACCAGCGCGGCCTCGTGGAGGCGGCGCGCCTCCTCGGGGGTGAGCGACGGGGTGCGTCGAGCTGCCATGCGACCTCCTCCCTGAGCGGGCCGCGGCCCGCCCTGTGTGATCGTCCCGTGGGGGCGCACCCTCAGGCGCGCGCCACCGCTCGGGCACATCCAAAGGCTTCGTCCGCCAGCGCCGCGACGTGCCGGCCGATGGCCAGCGCGCTGGTGGCCGCCGGCGAGGGCGCGTTCAGCACGTGGATGGCGCCCGCGGCGACCACGATGCGAAAGTCGTCCTCCAGCGTCCCGTCCGGCCGCACCGCCTGCGCGCGCACGCCCGCGCCCGCCGGGACCACGTCGGCCACGTCCAGGGCCGGCACCAGCCGCTGCAGCGCGCGCACGAAGGCCCGCCTGCTGAACGACCGGACGACCTCGTGCAGCCCCGTGCGCCAGTAGCGGCGCGCCATGTGCCAGACACCGGGGTACGCCAGCAGCATCGCGACCTCGGCCGGGCGCACGCGCCAGCGTGTGTAGCCCTCACGGGCCAGCGCCAGCACGGCGTTGGGACCGGCTTCCACTCGCCCGTGGATCGTGCGCGTCAGGTGCACACCGAGGAAGGGGAACCGTGGGTCGGGCACCGGGTAGATCAGCCCGCGCACCAGGTGCGCGCGCTCGGGGCGCAGCAGGTAGTACTCGCCGCGAAACGGTACGATCCGGACGTCGGGCCGCGCGCCAGCCATGCGCGCGACGACGTCGCTGTACAGCCCCGCGCAGTTGACCAGCCATCGCGCGATCACGTCGGTCCGTGGGGTCCGCACCACGAGCTCGCCGCCGGCCCGGCGCACGCCCACCACCGGGCTCGCGGTGACGATCTCGACCCCACGCCGCCGCAGCACGGCGGCCAGGGCCCGGGCCACCTGCTGGAAGTCCACGACGGCGGTCGTGGGCGACCACAGCGCGCGCACGCCCGCGGCGTACGGCTCGATCTCGCGCAGGCGCCCCGCGGAGAGCAGCTCCAGCCCCGCGACCCCGTTGGCCACCCCGCGGGCGTACAGCTCGTCCAGACGGGCCGCTTCTGCCGCATCGGCTGCCACCACGACCTTGCCGCACTCGTGCACGGGGATCCCGGCGTCCGCGCAGAAGGCCCGCAGCAGGCGGCCGCCCTCCACGCACCACCGCGCCTTGGCCGACCCGGGCCGGTAGTAGAGGCCCGAGTGAATCACCCCGCTGTTGTGCCCGGTCTGGTGCTGGCCGACGTTGACCTCCTTCTCCAGCACGGTCACCCGGAGGTCGGGCGCCCGCTCGACCAGCGCCAGTGCCGTCGCCAGGCCGACGATCCCGCCGCCGACGACGGCGACGTCACAGCGCGGCGTCACGACTTGGCTCCGGCCGGGCGCACGGCGCCGGCAGGCTCGGGCCGGGTCGGTTCGGCGTCCGGAGGCCGCGGCCCCAGGACCAGACGGCCGCCGGGAGCGAGCAGCGTCACGACCAGCGCCGCCAGCGCCGCGAGGAAGGCCACGACGAAGATACCCTGGATGGCGCCGGCCAGCGCGGCGCGCAGCACCCCGTCGGGAACCACCGCGGCCCGCGTCAGCGGATCGAGCAGACGGTTCACCGACACGGTCCCGGGGTCGATCCCGCCGGCGCGCAGCGCACCCGCGAGTCGCGCCGCCAGCACCGCGCCCATCACGCTGACCCCCAACGCCCCGCCGATGCTGCGGGAGAACTGCAGCGTGGACGTCGCAGCGCCCAGCACCCGGCGCGAGACCGCCGACTGCACCGCGATCATGAAGGAGGGCACCGACAGCCCCATCCCGATCCCCATCAAGGTCACCGCCAGCATGACGTAGCCGCGGGTGGCCTCGGGGCCCACGCGGGTCATCAAGAGCGTGCCGGTCGACAGCGAGACCATTCCCGTCAGGGCCAGCACCCGGTAGCCCAGGCGCAGCAGCAGGAACCGCGTGCTCAGGATGCTGGCGCCCACCCAGCCCAGCATCATTGGGGTCAGCGTCGAGCCCGCGGCGGTGGCGCTGGTGCGCAGGACAGCCTGCACGAACAGGGGGACGAACGCCAGGCTGCCGAACATCGACCAGCCCGCCCACAACCCCTGGGCGCAGGCGACGGCGAACAGCCGCAGTCGGAACAGCTGCAGGGGGAGCACCGGGTCCACCGCGCGCCGTTCCACCCACGCGAGGGCCACGAACAACCCTGCGGCCAGCGCGAGCCGTGGCGCGGCTCGGCCGCCCTCCAGCTCGAACAGCCCCAGCAGCAGCGCCACCACCCCCGCCGTCAACAGCACCGCCCCGGCGTAGTCCACCGTCGGGCGCGCCGGCCCCGGAGCCAGGTCGGCCTCGAAGAACCGCCAGATGAGGACCGCTGCCAGCACCCCGGGCGCGACGTTGATGTAGAAGACCCAGGGCCAGGAGACCCGGTCCACCAGGAACCCACCCAGCAGCGGACCGACGATGGACGATAGCCCCCACATGCTCGAGAACAGCCCCTGCATGCGCGCGCGCCGCTCGACGGTGAACATGTCGCCGATCATGATGAACGCCAGCGGCAGCAACCCACCCGCTCCCAACCCCTGCAGGGCGCGGAACGCGATGAGCTGGGGCATGCTGCGCGCCAGGCCGCACAGCAGCGACGCGGTGAGGAACAGTCCCATGGCCACCGCGAAGACCCTGCGCCGGCCGTAGAGGTCGGAGAGCTTCCCAAACAGCGGCACCGTGGCCGTGGCCGCCAGCATGTAGGCTGAGAAGACCCAGCTGTAGGACGCCAGGCCACCGATCTGGCTGACGATGGTGGGCATCGCGGTGGCGACCACGGTGCTCTCCATGGACGCCATGAAGATCCCCAGCATGATGCCCAGGGTCACGAACCGTTCCGATCGGGTCACGCGGGCCTCCTGGTGCGCTCCTGCAGGTTTCGGGCACGTGCGGGCGCCGTCCTGCCCGGTGGTGCGGATGGTCCGCACAAAGGGCCGGCCCAAGACGGTACGGTTCCTCCTCTCGGCACTATCCGCGGGCCGCCGTGCATCACGAGTGTGGACGGCCGGCCCACGACCGTGTGATCCTCCGCACCTGGCCGCTGACGCGGTCGTCCTGCGCCGCCGCGGGCCTGTGCTCTCGCGGGCAGGGCGATTCCCACGGCAACCTTCGCGCGGTTGGGGTTCGCGGGCCCGCGCTCCCACAGGCAGGACGCTAGGTCGGCCGCATCACATGTGCGCGCCCACTGCCCGTGGGCTATCATCGACACAAGGGCCGGTGCGGTTCGCCCTGGCCGGGGCTCCATGTCGGCCCGTCACGGACACTGCGTTCTGCCGGGCCGGGGCTGGATGCGCGCAGGCCAACGGGAGGGACGACCATGACCGAGCTGGCACACCTCAAGTGCACCGCGTGCCGCGGCGACGAGCCCCCGCTCACCGACGCCCAGATCGCCGCGTGGCAGCCGCACGTGCCCGACTGGCAGGTGGTCGAGCGCGACGACATCAAGCGGCTGGAACGCGTCTTCCGGTTCAAGACCTTCGCGCAGGCGCTGGCGTTCACCAACGCGGTCGGCGCCCTGGCCGAGGAGGAAGGCCATCACCCGGCCATCCTGACGGAGTGGGGACGCGTGACGGTGACCTGGTGGACCCACAAGATCCGGGGCCTGCACCGCAACGACTTCATCATGGCCGCGAAGACCGACCAGCTGTACGACGCCGCCACGACGCACGGGCGTGCCTGACCGTCGCCCACGTCGCCCCGGCGCGCTGTTGCGCCGCGCGATGCGAGGTGAGCGTCGGTAAATTGTCAGACGGGCCGCCAACCGCCACCGTGCACCACACGGCCCCGAACGACGTCGGGGGCCGGCGCAGCAGGAGGTTGCAGCACGAATCGCCAACACACCCGGCCGTCCGGAGCTCATTCGGCCACTGTGCCACTCGGGACAAGGAGGGCGAGGAGCATGAGGAGGCGATGGGCCCGCCCGGGAAGCTGGGCGATCGTGGCACTGGTGCTGGGCGCGCTGGTGCTGCCGCCGGCAGCGGCCGCACCCAGGGTCAAGCTGACGATGTTCATCTGGGCCGGGGCCAACCAGGGCGTCGTGCCCCGCGAGGTGGTGGCCCGGTACGTGCGGGCGCACCCCGACGTGGAGATCGAGTTCTGGGAGTCCAACAACGCCGTGACCTACCCGCGCATGATCGCGGCCAAGCAGGCCGATCCCACGCGCCCGCTGATCAACTTCGGGTACTTCAACATCGACATCAGCAACCGCGGCGACGCCGACGACATGTGGATCCCGCTGTCGCCCGCCCGCATCCCCAACATGACCAGGGTCCACCGGACCCTGCGGCGGCCAGGCGACCGGGGCATCGGGTACGGGATCAGCGGTGTGGGCTACATGTACAACCGGAACCTGGTCAAGGAACCGCCCACCTCGTGGACGGAGCTGTGGAGCCCCAAGTGGCGGGGCAAGGTGACCTTCTTCGACAACAACTTCATCCCGCTGGTGCTGGCGGCCCGGTTCAACGGCGGTGACGAGAAGAACATCGACCCGGGCTTCCGCGTCTGGGCGGAGAACGCCAAGAACATTCGGGCCCTGGCCAACAGCAACGATCAGCTGCTGCAGCTGCTGGTGACGGGCGAGGCACACATCGCGCCATGGTTCACCAGCATCTGGAAGTTCTGGGAGCTCGGTGGCGCCCCGCTGGGGTTCGCCGTGCCCAAGGAGGGCGTCGTGGCCTTCCCCATCTACCTGCAGATCGTCAAGGGCAGCACGCCCGAGCAGATCCGCGTCGCCGAGGAGATCATCAACGAGCTGCTCACGGCGGAGAACAACGCGCGGTACGCACGCCTGACCTTCGGCATCCCCGCCCGCACCGACGCCGAGCTGTCGGAGACGGTGCGCGCCATCCTCAACCCCAAGCTGCTGGACACGGCCATCTGGCTCGACTGGGCCACGATGGGCCAGAAGGCCAGCGAGTGGCGTCAGCGCTGGGAGAAGGAGGTCAAGTCGCGCCTGTAAGGAACCCCGTGGCTCGGTCGCTCGACGGCATGCCCGGCGCACCGCCCCAGACCCCCAGCGTCTCCACCGGTGGCGCCGAGGTGGACGTGCGGGCCGTCACCAAGCGGTTCGGGACCGTGGTGGCGGTGTCCGCGGTGTCTCTCACGGTCCACGGCGGGGAGTTCTTCTCGCTGCTGGGGCCATCGGGCTGCGGCAAGACCACCACACTGCGCATCATCGGAGGCTTCGAGCACGCCGACGAGGGCGACGTGGTCATCGACGGCCGGCCCATGGGACGGACCCCGCCCAACCGCCGCGAGACCAACATGGTGTTCCAGCGTCTGGCGCTCTTTCCCCACTACAGCGTCTTCGACAACATCGCCTTCGGCCTGCGCATGAAGCGCCTGGGCGAGGCCGAGGTGCGCCGCCGCGTGGGCGAGGCGCTGGACCTGGTGCGGCTGGTGGGGCTCGAGGGCCGCCGCATCGGCGAACTCTCCGGCGGCCAGCAGCAGCGTGTGGCCCTGGCCCGGGCGCTGGTCAACCGCCCGCGGGTGTTGCTGCTGGACGAGCCGCTGAGCGCCCTGGACCTCAAGCTGCGGCTGCAGATGCAGGAGGAGCTCAAGCGCCTGCAGCGCGAGCTGGGCACGACGTTCCTCTACGTCACCCACGACCAGGGCGAGGCGCTCGCCATGAGCGATCGGATCGGGGTGATGGACGGTGGCCGGCTGCTCCAGGTGGGGACGCCGATGGAGATCTACGAGCGGCCGGCCACCCGCTTCGTGGCCAACTTCATCGGCGACGCCAACCTCATCGACGGCGTGGTGGAGGAGGTCACCGACGAGCTGGCGACGGTGCGGACGCCCGCCGGCGTCGTACGCGCCCGCCGCCAGGGCGGGGAGCAACGGGGCGAGGCGGTGGCGGTGTGCGTGCGGCCCGAACGGTTGCAGCTGGCCCCGCCGGGCAGCGGCCTGGCCGCCCTGGTAGAGGACCGGGCGTTCTCGGGCCTGGTGGTCAGGTACCGGCTGGCCGCCGGCCCGCTGCGTCTGCACGCCGCGGTGCCCTACCGCAGCGGAACGCCGCTGTGGGAGCGGGGCGACACCGTGGCCGTCGCGTGGGACCCCCGTCAGGCGGTGGTCGTCAGGGACCGATGAGACTGGGCGGCGTTGCCGTGGTGGGGCTGCTGGCACCGGCGCTCGTGGCCATGGCCGTGCTGTATGTGATCCCGCTGGGTGTGTACTTCGTCAACTCGTTCCACGTCTTCACGGACGGCCGCATCCTCCCGGTCTGGACGCTGCGGACCTACCTCGACTACTTCACGGACCCGTTCTCGTACAAGGTGATCGCGGAGTCGGTGCGGCTGTCGCTGGTGGTCACGGGGCTGGCGCTGGCCATCGGCTATCCCGTGGCCTACGCGCTGCAGACCCGCGTGCGGGCCGCCGGGCCCCGGGCCCTGCTGGCGTTGCTGCTGTTCTCCCCCCTGCTGGTCAGCGTGGTCGTGCGCACCTACGGCTGGCTCATCCTGCTGGCGAGCCAGGGGCTGGTGAACACGGCCCTGCGCGCCCTGGGGGTGATCGACGAACCCCTCAGCCTGCTGTTCAACACGCGAGGGGTGGTCATCAGCCTGACGCACATCATGCTGCCGTTCGCCATCTTCCCCATCTACAGCGTGATGGGACGGGTGGACCGCGACCTGAAGGAAGCCGCCACCGACCTGGGTGCCAGCTGGTGGGACGCGTTCCGCCACGTGACCCTGCCCCTGACGATGCCGGGAGTCGTGGCGGGGGCGCTGATCTGCTTCACGCTGGCGCTCAGCGCCTTCGTGACGCCGCGGCTGCTCGGCGGGGGTCGGGTCCAGGTGCTGCCCCTGATGGTCTACAACAACACGGTCGAGATCAACTGGCCCGCGGGCGCCGTCTCGGGACTGGTGCTGCTGGCGCTCTCCATGGCCGCCGTGTGGGCCCTCAACGCCGTGCTGCGGCGCCTGCCCTCGGTATGAGCGCGCCGGCGGTGCGGGCGTACGCCGCGGTGGCCGCCCAGGAGGCCCGGGCCGGCGCGGTGCGGGACGCCCTGCTGCGGACGACGCTGTTGCTGGGCGTGGGCTTCGTGCTGCTGCCGCTGGCCATCGTGGTGGTCTACTCGTTCAGCAGCGTCCCCTACGGGGTGTTTCCGCCCCCCGGGCTGTCGCTGCGCTGGTACGGCCACCTGCTGAGCCTGCCCGCGTTCCGCGCGGCGTTCGTGCGCAGCGTGGTCATCGCCCTGCTCGCCACCGGCCTCGCCCTGGGCATCGGGGTGCTGGGGGCGCTGGCCCTGGTGCGCGGCCGGTTCCGCGGCAAGGAGCTGCTGCGGGGGTTCTTGCTGTCGCCCATCGTGATGCCGAAGATCGTGCTGGGCGTGGGCTGGTTCATCTTCTTCGCACGGCTCGGGCTCCAGGGTGGGCTCGTGCCCCTCGTCCTGGCCCACACCATCGTCGTGCTGCCGTTCGTGATCACCATCGTAGCCGCCAACCTCGTCGGGCTCGACGTCGCCCTGGAAGAAGCGGCGCAGGACCTGGGGGCGTCGACGCCCACGGTGCTGTGGCGCATCGTGCTCCCGCAGATCCGCGCCGGCGTACTCACGGCCGGCGTGTTCGCCTTCATCGTCTCCTTCGACCAGGTGGAGAGCTCGATCTTCCTCACCCGTGGCGAGAACAACACGTTGCCCATCGAGATGTTCCTGTACATGGAGAAGTGGCAGGACCCCACCGTCGCCGCGCTGTCGGCGCTCCTGATCGTCTTCGCCGCGGCACTGGTCGGCATCGTGGTCCTGGCAGGCCGCGGCGCGGACGTACGGCGTCTGTTCCCTCGCTGAGCGTCCCCGGACATCCGGCACCGGCCGACAGCCCCTGCCCCAGGAGGATTGTCATGGAGTTCGCAGACCGTGTGGTGATGATCACCGGCGCCGCGGGCCGGCTGGGCCGGCCGTGTGCGCTCGCCTTCGCCCGGGAGGGTGCCCGGCTGCTGCTGGTGGACCTCGATGCGGCGCGGCTCGAGG
>CAZGNA010000020.1:0-24704 GCA_964526945.1 uncultured bacterium | reverse complement strand
GATCTGCCCGGGGCGGCGCTGGTGGCCGTGTGCGATCCGGACCCCGCGGCGCGGCGTCTGGTCCGGGCCGCGGTAGCCAGCGCGTCGACGGGCACGGGGCTGCGGGCTGCGGCTGCGGCGCCCGCCGGGGCGGACGTGGTTGCCGCCGGCGGCGGCGATGCGCTGCAGGAGTTCGATAGCTTCGATGCGGTCCTGGCCCAGGCCGACGTGGACGCGGTCGTCCTGGCCACCCCGGAGCACCTGCACGCGGCGCAGGCGATCGCCGCGACGGAGCGCGGGTGGGACGTGCTGGTCGAGAAGCCGCTGGCGCTGACGGCGGCGGACGCCCGCGCGGTGGCCGCCGCGGCGGCGCGCACAGGGCGTCTGGTCATGGTGGGCACCGTGCTGCGCTTCAGCCTGCCGCACCGGCAACTGGTGGAGGCCGTGCACGCGGGCGCAGTGGGCCGCGTGCGCCACGTCCGCAGCGCGCGCTACGTGAGCGCGTCGTGGTTCGCGCGCACGGCGGTGCATCCCGCCCTGCGGGCGGCCATCCACGACATCGATCTGGTGCTGTGGCTGACGGGCCGCCGCGTGCGGGCGGTGGCCGCCGCGGCGCACACGCTGGCCGGCGAGGCCCACCCCCGCGCCGTGGTGGCGCTGCTGTGGTTGGACGACGGCGCCAGCGCTGTCGTCGAGGCGCACTTCGTCGTGCCCCCGTCGTATCCGGCCACCACCCTGCCGCCGGAGCGGACCGGCGTGCGCACCGGCCTGGTCGAGGTCGTCGGTGAGGGGGGCCTGGCGCGGCTGGACGACAGCGCCGGGCTGCAGCTGTGGGGCGAGGGCGGGGCGTACGCCCCTGATCTCCACGTCGTCCCCCGGGTGGCGAGCCGGCCGGTCGGCGCGCTGCGGGCCGAGGTGGAGCACTTCGTCGCGTCCGTTGGGGCCCGGGTGCCCTCGACGATGGTGCCGCTGGACGATGCCGTGCACGCGGTGGCCGTGGCAGAAGCCATCGCCGCCGCGGCGGACTCCGGTGCCCTCGTGGCGGTGGACAGCTGACGACAGGCCAGTGACGATGACGATAGGAGGCGTTGGGGCATGAGCACGCCGTCTGTTCCCCTGCCGGCGGTGGCGCCACCCGACCGGGTCGGCGGTCTGCGCGAGGACGAGCTCACCGCCTTCCTGACCCAGCCCTGGAACGCGCGCCTGGCGACCATCACGCCGGCGCAGACGCCGTACGTCGTGCCGGTGTGGTACGAGTACGATCCCACCGAGCCCGTCTTCTACGTCGTGGCGCGCGAGCGGTCGGCGTACGTCCAGCACATTCGGCACAACCCGGCCGTGGCGCTGCACGTCGCCGACGATATCCACCTGGAGCACACCCGGGTGCTCGTCGAGGGCGTGGCCGAGATCGTGGAGGGCCCCACGCCTCCGGCGCAGAGCCCCCGGCTGCACGCGCTGGCCGTGCGGCTGGCCCGCAGGTACCTGGGCGATCGCGGTCCCGAGTACGCCGAGCGTACCATGGACCGGCCACGCTACCTCATCCGCATCACGCCCCGGCGGTGGCACACCTGGACCGGCCGCGAGTGGGCGCGGAAGTACCGTGAACCGGCGCGCTGACGCCACGCTCGACGCGCGTCGCGTCGAGCGCTTGCTGACGCCGGACGAGGTCGTCGGTCTGGCGCGACGCCTGGTGGCGATCCCAAGCTACGCGGCCGACCACGGGTGGGAGGCCGGTGTCGCGGCCGTGCTGGAGGAGGTGCTGGGCGCCGCGGGCCTGCAGGTGCACCGGCAGCCCGTGGTGGCGGGACGGGAGAACCTGCTGGCCGTGTTGCCGGGGGTGTGCGCGGGCCCGCCCCTGCTGGTCCTGAACGGGCACATGGACACCGTGCCGCCCCCCACCCACCCGCCGCGGCCACCGTTCGCCGCCGAGATCGCCGACGGCTGCCTGTGGGGTCGGGGTGCCGCCGACATGAAGGGTGGGCTGGCCGCGCTCGCCGGTGCCCTCCTCGCGCTGCGCCGCGCGGGCGTGCAGCCGCCCCGGCCCATCGTGCTGGCGGCGGTCGTGGCCGAGGAGAGCGGCAACCTGGGTACGGCGGCCCTGGTGCGTTCGCCCGCAGGCTGGTGGCCGGCGGGACCGTCACCGGCCCCGGACGTCGCAGCGCCGCGCGCGGGCGCGACGCACGTGGCCGGTGCGAGCGAGGCGGGTCCGGTGTCGTACGCCGTCGTCGCCGAGCCCACGGGGCTGGACGTGGTCACCGCACACAAGGGCGTCGACCGCTACCGCATCACGGTCTGTGGCCGCGCGGCCCACAGCAGCGCCCCCGACCGGGGCGTGAACGCCATCGTGCGGGCCGCGCGCCTGATCGTGGCCCTGGAGGATCGGCTGCGCCAGACGGACGACGAGCCGCCGCACCCGTTGCTGGGACGGGCATCGTACAGCATCGGCACGATCCAGGGCGGTGTGAGCCGGAACGTGGTGCCCGACCGGTGCGTCTTCCAGATCGAGAAGCGCTACCTGCCCGGCGACAGTCCGCCGCGCATCCGGGCGGCGCTGGAGCGGCTGGCGACAGACGTGCTCGGGCCGGACGTCGCGGTCGTCGAGCGGGAACCGGAGTTCGAGACCGTCCCCCATCCGCCCCTGGAGGTGGCGGCCGACCATCCGCTCGTCCAGGCGGTCAGCGCGGCGGTGGCGGACGTGCGTGGCCGCGCGCCGGCGCTCGTGGGGCTGCCGGGGTTCACCGACGCGGCACTGCTGCAGGCTGCCGGCATCCCCGCGGTCGTCTGTGGCCCCGGCGACCTGGCCGCAGCCCACACCGACGACGAGGCGGTGCCCGTGGACGACCTCTGGACGGCGGCGCGTGTCTACATCCGGCTGGCGCTCCGGGTGATGGCGACCGCGGCCTGAGGGCCCGCGCAGGGGGTCACAGACGCAGCTCGCCGTCCTCCAGCAGCACGACCCCGTCCAGCCGCAGCGTCGGGCGGTTCATCATGCCGTCGAAGTGCGCTGCGGCTTTCGTGGTCCCGCCCAGGTTCGCGCTGGTCCCGATGCCGATGTGCACCGTGCCGAAGGCGCCGTGGTCCTGCGCCCAGACGCCGGTGAGGATCCGGATCGCCGGGTTCAGGCCGATGGCGAGCTGCGCGACGTTGTAGACGGCGGCATCGGCTAGGCTGGCCCACACCTGCCGGATCAGGCGCGCTTCGTGTCCACCCTGGACGTCCACGATCATCCCGCGCTCGACGGTGCAGACCACAGGCTCCCGCAGCAACGCGGTCTTCAGGCGCAGGTTGGGGATGCTGCCGTCGAAGACCAGCACGCCCTGCGCCGTCCCGTCCACCGGGGCGATGTTGGCCTCGATGTTGGGGAAGGCCGAGAACTTCCCCGGCCGGTCGAGAATGCAGTCGTGGGCGTTCCCCGCGCGGCCCCGCAGGTCGAAGGTGCAATCGGTGCCGGCGGGTGTCACCAGGTGCGCGGTGGTGGCACGGGTCAGGCGTGCGGCCACCTCCCGGACCGTCGGCGCAGCCGCCTCGAAGTCGGCCTCGGCGCCTCCCCGCACGAGCTGGTCGGGGGTGACTGCCGGTAGGGACAGGACGCGCGTCCCGCGCGCCAGGGCGTCGCGCACCGCGGTCGAGTGGCTGATGGAGTAGGACACCGGCACCAGCGCCACGTCTGCTGCCTGGAGCGCGGCGGCGACGATCGCCGGCGGCTCGTCCCCGTCCACCTGCCGCGGCGTCATGACCGTCGTCACCACCTCGGGGGTGATCTCCAGCGCGGCTGCGGCCAGGGCCTCCGCCACCGGCACGGTGTCGGTATCCGCCACGATGGCGACCTTCTCGCCCGGCCGCACCCGGGCCAGCGTGCGTACGATTTTGCGTGCGCCCGTCATGATCCCGGCCAGCACCACGAGCATCCCTCCAGACGTCAGCGTCCTGTTGCATGTGCCCTGCCGGTCGCACGGTGGGACGACGCCGGGGGCGGGCGTCGTGGGACGCCGTTTCCGTTCACCCCCGCCCCAGACGCCGCCGCAGCGCCGGCGCGAGCACCAGGCCCGCCGTCGCCGCCAGGAAGGCGGCCGCCAGCGGGCGCGTGACGAAGATCAGCATGCTGCCCTGCGAGAGCAACAGCGACTGGCGCGTGGTTTCCTCCAGGGTCCGTCCCAGGACCAGCGCCAGGACCAACGGCGCGGCGGGGTAGTCGAAGCGGCGCATCACGTACCCCACCGCCGCGAACACCAGGGCCAGCCACACCTCGAAGACGTGGTTCTCCAGGCTGTAGACGCCCACCACCGCGATGGCGACGATCGCAGGCAACAGCACCGCCCGGGGCACGCGGAGCACCGCCACGAACGCCGGGATCGCCAGGAGGTTCAACAGGACCAGCAGCAGGTTGCTCACGTACATGCTGGCGATGACGCCCCAGACGAACTGCGGGTGCTGCTCGAACAACAGCGGGCCGGGCCGCAGCCCGAAGACCAGCAGGCCGCCCAGCATGATGGCGGTGGTCGCCGATCCGGGCACGCCCAGGGTGAGCAGCGGCACCAGGGCGCCCACGGCGGCGGCGTTGTTGGCGCTCTCGGGCGCTGCCACGCCCTCGATGGCCCCGCGGCCGAACCGCGCCGGGTCGCGGGCGGCCCGTTTCTCCGCGGCGTAGGCGATCATCGAAGCGGCCGTCGCGCCGGCCCCGGGGAGGATGCCCACCAGGAAGCCGATGACCGCCCCGCGCACGATCGCCCAGCGGCTTGCGACCCAGTCGGCCGCCGTGGGGAGCACGCCGCGCAGCCGCACGTCGGCGCGCACCACTGTCCCCACGCGGCCCTCGTGCACGGTGCTGAGGACTTCGGCGAGCCCGAAGAGCCCCACCGCCACCGGGACGAAGGGCACGCCGCTCAACAGCTTGAGCTGGCCGAAGGTGAACCGCGGCTGGCCGCTGATCAGGTCGACGCCCACGGTGGCCAGCCACAGGCCCGCCAGCGTCGAGACCGCGCCCTTCCACCGGTGCTCGCCGCCCAGGTGGACGACCAGGCTGAGCGCCAGCACGAGCAGGGCGGCGTACTCGGGCGGTCCGAACGCCAGCGCGACGCGCGCCAGCGCCGGCGCGAGGAGCATGAGCGCGACCACGCCCAGGGTGCCGGCGATGAACGAGCCGATGGCTGCGATGCCCAGCGCCGCGCCGGCCCGCCCCTGCTGCGCCATCTGGTAGCCGTCGAGCGTGGTGACGACCGAGGCCGACTCCCCCGGCAGGTTGAGCAGCACCGACGTGATGGTCCCGCCGTACATGGCGCCGTAGTAGACGCCGACGAACATGATCATCGCGGCCGTCGCGTTGAGGCTGAAGGTCACGGGCAGGAGGATGGCGATGGTGGCGGCCGGGCCGATGCCCGGGAGCACGCCGATCAGCTGACCGACGAGCACACCGGCGGCTGCGGCCGCCAGGTTGATCGGGTGCAGCGCCACGGCGAACCCATCGAGCAGGGGGCCCACGGCTCAGAAGCCCCAGGGACCGCGGGGCAGCGGCACCTGCAACCAGCGGCCGAACAGCCACACCAGCCCTGCGGTCAGCCCGGCCGCGGCCAGCAGGGCCGTGCGCCAGGTCCCGCCCAGCAGCCGCACCGCGCTGGTCAGGAGCAGCACGAGGGTCGCGCCCGTACCGATCCGCTCCAGCAGCGCCACGGCGACCACGGTGACCGCGGTAAGCCCCAGCACCACCGCCCGCGACCCCTGCGCGGCTGCGGGGAGCGTGCCCGAGGTGGGCGGCGCCGGTCCAGCGGGTGGTTCGGCGCCGGGCGCCCGGGCGTCAGGCAGCCCGCGTATGCTCTCGGCGCGGCCGACGGCTCCATGTCGGGAGCTGGCGAGGACGCCGACGGCTGCCACGGCCAACCCGATGCCCAGCCACAGGGGTGCGAAGCCCGGACCGGGGATTCGCTCCTGCCAGTACGCCATCCGACGGGCCTCGGCGATGACGTACAGGGCGAGGGCGAGCACCGCCGCAGCCACCACGCGGTCCCACCATGCGCCGGCGCCGTCAGGGCGTCGCGCGTCACCGCGGGCGTGCGCGCACACCGGCGCCTGTCCTACTTGATCAGGCCCAGATCCTGGAAGATGCGTCGGTACTTCTCGTTGACCTCCTCCAGCGACTTCGCGAACTCCGCAGGCCCCTGGCAGACCGGCTGCAGGACGTTGGGCTCGATGTACTCGCGCTGCCAGCGCGCGCTGCGGCACAGCTTCGCGAAGGCCTCGGCCATCACGCGCACCGCCTCCGCCGGGACCGCCGGGGGCATCACGACGCCGCGGAACTGGTCCCAGACGATGTCGTAGCCCAGCTCGCGGAAGGTGGGCACGTCGGGCAGGATCTTCAGGCGCGTGGCCGCCGTCACGGCCAGCGCGCGCACCTTGTTGGCCTTCAGGTGCTCCAGGGCCTCCCCCGGGTTCATCCATGCCGACGAGACGTGGCCGCCCAACAGCGCCGTGAGCGCAGGCCCGCTCCCGCCGAAGGGGATGTAGGTCAGCCGGATGTTGGCCCCGCGCTGCAACAGCCCTGTGGCCACGCGGTCGTCGGAGGCCACAGCCGAGCCCCCGACGCTGATCAGATCGGGCGATCGCCGCGCCACCTCGATCACCTCGCGCAGCGTACGGTAGGTCGACTCGCGCCGCACCACCAGCAGGAACACGTCGCTGGCCAGACCCGCCAGGGGCGTGAAGTCCTTGTAGGTGAACGGCGCCTGGCCCACCAGCGGCGTCGTCCAGAAGCTGGCGCTGACGGTGGCGAGGAAGTGGGGGTCGCCGCGCTTGCTGAGCACGTAGCTGTAGCCCACCGCGCCGCTCCCGCCCGGACGGTTGGTGACGGTCAGCGGCACCGGGAGCAGCCGTTCTTCCGCCATGACCTTGGCGATGGCGCGGGCCAGCAGGTCGCTGCCGCCGCCGGCGCCAAAGGGCACCACGAACTCGATGGGGCGGCTGGGGTACGCCTGGGGCCACGCGGGCAGCAGGGCGAGCCCCAGCACCACGCCGCAGCACACTGCGACCGTCCAGATGCGCATCGCGACCACCTCCTTCGGTGGGCCTACACCGCCAGCGGCGGTATTCACCTCCAGCGACGGCCGTCCCCAGCGGAGCACGGAGGCCCGTCCTGCCACTAGTATATCAAGGGGCCTGCCGCGTTCTTGAACCACGACGGCGTGCGCGCAGCCGCGGCAGGTCGTGCCGGTGCGCCCGGGCCCGCTAGGGCGTGAAGATCGACAACGGCAGGTATGCCGACACGATCCAGTTGGGCGCGTCGACGATCTCGCTGATCTTCAGGTCGACGGCCACGCTGCACAGCACGTAGGCGTCCTCACGCGACAGGCCATAGGTACGCACCAGGTGGTCGATCATAGCCCGCACTGCGTCCTTGGCGTCCTGCATCAGGTCGGGCCCGACGGCCGTGGTGGCGTAGTAGCCCCGGGCGTCGTAGCGGGGCGTCAGCGGGCCGGGCGTGCGAAACTGCGGCGCCGGCAGGCGCAGGCCCTTGCGGACCCCAAAGCGCAGGGTGAACTCCATGGGGCACTCGATGCCCGTGACGCACACCTCGCCGTCGCCCTGGGCGGCGTGGCAGTCACCGGCCGAGAACAGGGCGCCCTCGACCTGCACCGGCAACAGCAGCGTCGCGCCCCGGTTGAGGTGGCGGATGTCGATGTTGCCCCCGAACACCCCGGGCGGCAGCACGAAGTGCTCGCCCGGCGCAGCCGGCGCCACGCCCATCACCCCGCAGAACGGCTGCAGGGGGATCACGATGTCGTCCCGCAGGCGCGTCGAGTAGCCGTTGCGCAGATCCCAGTGCCGGATATACGGCGTGGTGAACTCCTCGGCCAGCAGGCCCAGGGTGGGGATGATGCCCGTCCACCCCCACTCCAGCGGCCGCAGGTCGAGGATCTCCACCTCGAGCGCGTCGCCGGGTTCCGCGCCCGTGACGTAGATCGGGCCCGCCAGGGGGTAGATGCGCTCGAAGTCCAGCGACGCCAGCACCGCGGCGTCGCACCCTGGCGTCACCTGCCCGTCGGTGACGTCCCGCGTGCGGCACGTCACCGTGTCGCCGGGCTCCACCACCAGCGCCGGCGGCAGGTCCTTGTTCCACTTGTAGTGCACCTTGTCGGGGGGCAGGACATGTGCGGCCATGCGATCATCCCTCCCTCGCGTCGTGCCCGTCTCGGTGCGGCCCCGCACACTTCTCCGGGTCCTCCACGCGGCTCCTCCTGCAACGGCGTCCGACGCGGCACCGCGCACACCGCCGCGCTGATGCGCACCGGGCTCGCCCGGGTCGGGGGCCACCTCGCCCGGCGGGGCCCCGGCCGCGGGCGGCCCCACGGGATGGAATAGGGTGCACACGCAATCGAGTATATGAGATGAGCGCCGGCGCCGATGCCGGCCGCCGATGCATGATGACGCATGCATGGGTGTGCGGGCGGCGCCGGCGTCCGCACAGGGAGCGGAGGCTGGGAGCGTGGTCTGGATCCTGTGGGCCGTGGTGTTCGGTGTGATCAACCTGCCGATCGTCACCCTGCTGGCCGATCGGATCCTGGCGGTGCCTGCGCCTCGGGTGATCCGCTACGGGTGGCTGCCGGGGGTCGTCGTGCTCGGGGTCGCGGTGGTCCTCGGCGGGAGGGCGACCCCCGGGCTCCTCGAGCTCCTCCAGTGGGGAGCCGTCGGCGGCGCGCTGGCGACCGTGGGTCTCGACGTCGTACGACTCGTCGGACACCACGTCCTCAGGGCGTTCCCGGCGGACATGCCCCGCATCTTCGGCTTGCTGGCGCTGGGGCTGGGTCCCCGGCTGCAGGAGAACATGATCGCCGGCATGGTCGGGCGGATCGCCGCGCTGGAGCCCTCGGTGCAGCGCACGATGCTGGCAGAGCGCCTGACGGCGATGGCCCGGCTGCCCGAAGCGGTCCGCGCGGGCGTGGCGCGCGCGATGCGGAAGGGGTTGAGCGTCCTCCCCGAGGAGCGGCGCCTGGCGCTGGTCCAGACCCAGATGGCGCTGCTGGCGGAGCTGCCTGGGCCCGTGCGGCGGTCGATACTGCGGGCCATGGATCTGGCGACGAGCGATGGCACCGGTCCGCCCTACGCCCAACCGCGCGGCATGCCCCGAATCCCCATGCACCTGGCGCGGGAGCTGCTGGACGTGGCCCTGCCCACGACGGCGGCAGAGGCCGGTGTGTCGCAGCTTGTCGTGCTCCTGGTGGGCTATGCCTGGCATCTCCTCAACGGGCTGGGCTTCGGCGCGGCCTACACCTTGCTCTTTGGCCGGGGCTCGTGGGCGCTGGCGTTCGGCTGGGGGCTGTTCATCTGGGCCGGCATGATGGTCCTGATGCCCGTGATGATGCCGACGATCCGGTTTCCCCTGCCGCGGTTCCTCGTCGTGCCGTTCGTTGCCCACGTGGTGATGGCGGTCCCGATCGGCTACGCGGCCCTCCTGGCGTCGCCGGCCGCGCATGCGGCCAGCCTGGTGGGCGGGCTGATGCGATGAGCGCACGACCCGGCCCGGGGGCGCAAGGTCCGGCAAGGAGCTCCGAGCGAGGCGCTTCCATGGGCCGGATCCCCCGGGCCGGGAAGGACGACGCGGTGCGTCGTCCCGCACGGTATGCACGGGCGGGGTGAGGCGAGGAGGAGCATCGGAGGAGGTGCGACGATGAAGGGCGGAATATGGGGCACGCTGGTCCTGGCAGCGTGGTTGGTCCTGGCTCCGTGGGTCCTCGGGTACCGCGGCACCGCGGCCACAAACGACGTGGTGCTGGGCCTGGCGGTGGGCGCGGTGGCGCTGGTCCTGCTGGCGACGCGGACGAAGGGGTGGGCATGGGTGAACCTCGTCCTGGGCGCATGGTTGGTGGTGGCGCCCTGGGTGCTCGGGTACCGCGGCACCGCGGCCACCCACGACGTCGTCCTCGGTGCTGCGGTCGGCCTCGTGTCCATTCTCGTGCTGACCGCGGCAGCCCCGGCGGCGCCGACGCGTCCGGAGACCGGCATGCCCATGACCGCGGCCGCGATGCGGGACATGGCCGCGGGCCTGGCGCGGCTGTCCGATGCGGAGCGAAAGGTGATGATGGCGGAACGGCTGCGCATGTTCGCGGGCATGTCGGAGACAGAACGGAAACGGGCGATGGCAGCCATGATGGACGGCGTGGCAGCCCTCTCCGACGCCGACAAGCGGAAACTCTTCAAGACCCGGTTCGATGTCCTGGCGGAGCTTACCGACGCACAACGGCAGGCCCTGATGACGACCCACATGGCCGTGCTCATGGAGCAAGGCCCCCAGATGATGCAGAAGGAGATGGAGCTGACGCAGGCCGTCCTGCCGCAGCTGTCACCACCGGTCCGGCAGATGGTGCAGACGATGCTGGACACGATGGGGACGGCGCGCATGGGCTAGGCCATGGACGTCGTCGTCGTTCGGCCGTGCCGCCGGGGCGGCTACGAGCTGCTGGACCACGCCGGCGGGTACGTCGGATGTGCCCTGACACTGGCTGCTGCCTGCCGCTTCGCGGATGCGGTCGGGATCCCGATGGCGTTTTCGCCCGAGGACGGTATGGGACCGGCGCGCCTCACGGCTGCCAGCGGCTGGCGCGATGGGCTGCGGGCTCTGACTGACCGCATCTTCCACCGGTAGCATCCACGGCCGCGGGGGCCAAGGCGAATCGGCCCCGCGCGAGGGTGCCGTGTCGCCGGTGGTGGCGCAGGGGCGAGGGAGGGCGATGAGGGCTGGACACGCATTCGGCTGGCCCGGGACGGCGCCCACGTGGCAGACGGCGCAGAAGCTCGGACTGGGCACGGCGGTGGGGAGCCGGTCCCGCGTGTGGTTCACGCTGGCTCGCGGCATCGTCACGGAGGTCTACTACCCGCGGGTCGACGTGGCGAACGTGCGCGACCTGCAGTGCCTGGTGAGCGATGGGCGCACGTTCGTCCACGAAGAGCAGTACGACCTGAGGCACGAGGTGGCGGCCCTCGAGCCGGGCGTACCCGCCTACCGGGTCCGCAGCGTGGATCCCCAGCGTCGCTACCGCCTGCACAAGCGGATCGTGACCGACCCCGATGCGGACGCGCTCCTCGTGGAGGTGACGTTCGAGGCGGTGCACGGGCGGCTGGAGGACTACGCGCTCTACCTGTTGCTCAACCCGCAGGTGAAGAACAGCGGCTTCCACAACTGGGCCCGCGTGGAAGCGATCGGCGGGCAGACGGTGCTGGTGGCGTGGCGTGAGGACGTGGCGCTCGCCCTGGCCGCGTCCGCACCCGTGGACCGGGCATCGTGCGGGTTCGTGGGGCGCTCCGACGGCTGGCAAGACCTCTACGACAACCTGCACATGGACTGGACGTTCGAGGCTGCCGACGACGGGAACGTCGCGCTGACCGCCCAGGTGCGCCTGACCGACACCGGGTCCGCAGACGACCGGTCGGTGTCCTGTCCCGGCGCGCGGCCCACGGGGCTCGCACGCTTCACCGCGGTGCTGGGCTTTGGGTCGACGGTCCGCGAGGCGATCGGCACCACCCTCGCCACGCTGGCCAAGCCCTATGCCGACGTCGAGGCCGCCTACGTGGCGGGGTGGCGGTCCTACCTGCGGTCGCTGGCCCTGGAACCCTTTGTCGCGCAAAGCGGCGACGGTGGCCGGCTGGTCTACACCAGCGCCATGGTGCTGGCCGTCCACGAAGACAAGACCTACCCCGGCGCGCACATCGCGTCGCTGTCCATCCCCTGGGGCGAGCGTACGCCTGCAGCCGAGACCGGCGGGTACCACCTGGTCTGGCCGCGCGATCTCTACCACATGGCCACGGGCCGGCTGGCGGTGGGCGACGTCGCAGCTGCGCGCCGCGCACTCGTCTACCTGATGACCACGCAGCGGCCAGATGGCTCCTGGCCCCAGAACGCCTGGGTGGATGGCACGGCCTACTGGGGCGGCCTGCAGCTGGACGAGGTGGCGCTGCCGGTGCTGCTGGCATGGCGGCTGCGCGCCGTCGACGGATTGGGCGACGTCGACGTCTGGCCCATGGTCCGGCAGGCTGCGCTGTTCATCGCCAGGACCGGTCCCGTCACGCCCCAGGAACGCTGGGAGGAAAACGCCGGCTACGCGCCCGGCACGCTGGCGGTCGAGATCGCCGCGCTGTGGTGCGCATCCGCATTCGCCACGGCGGCAGGGGAAGAGCGCCTTGCCGCGTACTTGCTGGAGGTGGCCGACAGCTGGGCGACGCGGGTGGAGGACTGGACGTTTACGCACTGCGGCGAGGTGCTGCCCGGCCACCCCGAGCACTACGAGCGTATCGCCTCGGTGCGCCCGGAGGACGTGGACCGTGCCGGCACCGAATGCCGCGTGTTCCTGCCCGTGCGCAACCGTCCCGGTCAGGCGCTGGTGTCCCAGTGCTGCCTGGTGGACCCGTCGTTTCTCGAGCTGGTGCGCTACGGGGTGCGCGCCGCCCACGACCCTCACGTCCTCAAGACCCTGGAGGTGGTCGACGCCCTGCTCCGTGTGGAGACCCCCTGCGGCCCGGCGTGGCGCCGGTACAACGGGGATGGGTACGGTGAACGCGAGGACGGTGCCCCCTACGACGGCATCGGGGTGGGACGGGCCTGGCCGCTCCTGACTGGCGAACGCGGGCACTATGAGCTCGCGGCCGGCCACGAGCCGTCGCCGTATGCGCGAGCCCTGGAGTGTTTTGCGAACGCGGCCGGCTTTCTCCCCGAGCAGGTCTGGGACGCGCCGGACGTTCCCGAACGGGGCCTCGTCCTGGGCCGCGGCACCGGCGCAGCGACCCCGCTGGCCTGGGCGCATGCCGAGTACCTGAAGCTGTTGCGGTCGATCGTCGATGGGCGGCCCTTCGATCGGATCGAGGGAGTCTACGACCGCTACGGCCGCAAGGGCACGCGCTCCGACCTGGTCATCTGGGCGTTCACCCACCCGGCACGGGCCATGCGCGCCGCCCACCGCCTGCGCATCGAAGTCCATGCGCCCGCCGAGCTCCACTGGTCGGCCGATGGCTGGATCACAGTGCACCACGACCCCATGCAGGAGCTCGTAGCCGGCGTGTGGGCCCGGGAGTTCCCGGCCGGCCTGTTCAGCCCCGGCCGCGCCCCGCGCTTCACCTTCTACTGGCCGGCGACGGGGCGATGGGAGGGACGGGACTTCCTGGTGGAGGTCGTGTGACCGCGGGAGGCGGATCGTGACACATCCTGACGGGGCACCCGCCCGGACCCCGGCGCACCGCCACCGGGAGCCGGCGACCATCGTCGTCATGGGCGCGACCGGCGATCTCGCCCGTCGCAAGCTGCTGCCGGCCCTCTACCACCTGTGGGACCAGGGACGGCTCCACCACCACACCCAGGTCGTCGGGGTGGCGCGCAGTCAGGCGCTGGACGACCGCAGCTTCCGCCTGTGGGCGCGCCAGGCGTTGCTGCGCGGGGGCTGCACCGCCGATGCCCGACTCGACCGCTGGTGCGACGGCTGTCTGCACTACCACGCCGTCCCAGACGGCACCGCTGCAGCCTACCGGGCACTGCTGGACCGCCTCCAACGCCTGGAGCGCACGCGGGGTCTCCCGGCGCACCGGGTCTTCTACCTCGCGCTGCCCCCGCAGGCGGTCCCGGGAGCGATCGCGGGACTGGGGCAGGCCGCGGGCGACGGGAGCGGCGGGTGGGTCCGCGTCGTGGTGGAGAAGCCGTTTGGCCGCGACCTGGAGTCGGCCCAGGCCCTCAATCGCCTCGTCCACGAGCACTTCGAGGAGTCGCAGGTCTACCGCATCGACCACTTCCTCGGAAAAGAAACCGTGCAGAACCTGCTGGTCTTTCGATTCGCGAACCCCGTGTTCGAGACGCTCTGGAACCGCGACCGCGTGGAGCACGTGCAGATCACCGTGGCCGAGGACGTCGGCGTCGAGGGGCGAGCCGACTACTATGAACAGGCCGGCGCCCTGCGGGACATGGTGCAGAATCACCTGACCCAGCTGCTGACGCTGGTCGCGATGGAGGTCCCCAGCGCCTTCGAGGCCGATGCCATCCGCGACGAGAAGGTCAAGGTCCTGCGGTCGATCCGACCCATCGGGCGCGACGAGGTCGTGTTCGGTCAGTACGTCGCGGGGACGGTGGGCGGACGTCCGGTGCCAGGGTACCGCGAGGAACCCGGGGTGGCGCCGGGGTCCTCGGTGGAGACGTTCGTGGCCTTGAGGCTCGAGATCGCCAACTGGCGCTGGCAGGGCGTGCCGTTCGTGCTGCGCACGGGCAAGCGCCTTCCCCGCCGGTCGACCGAGATCGTGGTGACGTTCCGTTGCGCGCCGGTATCGGTGTTTCAGCCGTTCGACACCTGCACGATGCACGCCAACGTCCTGACCATTACCCTCCAGCCCGACGAAGGGTTCGATCTCGCCTTCGAGGTCAAGGCGCCGGGGGCGCCGCTCACCCTGCAGACGCACCGGCTCCGCTTTCGGTACGCAGACGCGTTCGCCCCGCTGGCTGACGCGTACGAAACCCTGCTGCTCGACGTGCTCGACGGCGACCAGACGCTGTTTGTGCGTGCCGACGAGGTGGAAGCCGCGTGGCGACTCTACACTCCGGTACTGCGCAACCCGCCGGACGTGCGCCCGTACGCCGCCGGGACCTGGGGACCGCCGGGCACCGATGGTCTGCTGACGCGCTGACCGCGCCGCGCGTCGGCGCGGGCCCGTGCTGCGCCGCTGGTGCGCTGCACCCGTGCCGGGCAGGCATGGGCCACCGCGCATGGAACTCTCTCACCGTCATGGAACACCGGCTCTTCGGCCCCACGGGCGTGTCCGTGCCCGTCATCGGCCAGGGCACCTGGCTGCTGGAGCGCGACGATCGGCGCGAGGCGCTCGCCGCGCTGCGCCGTGGCCTCGATCTGGGCGCCACCCACATCGACACCGCCGAGGCCTACGGCGACGGTGCCGTCGAGGAGCTCGTGGGGGAGGCGATCGCCGGCCGGCGCGCCGAGGTCTTCCTGGTCTCCAAAGTGCGGCCGTCCGACGCCACGCGCCACGGCACCGTGCGGGCGTGCGAGCGGAGCCTGCGGCGCCTGCGCACCGACCACCTCGACTGCTACCTGCTGCACTGGCCGGGCTCGCACCCGCTGGAGGACACCATCGCGGCCTTCGAACAGCTCGTGGCCGCCGGCAAGATCCGCAGCTGGGGCGTCTCCAACTTCAACGAGGACGAGCTCGCCGAGGCGGTGCGCCTGGCTCCCGGGCGGGTCGCCTGCAACCAGGTGCTCTACCACCTCGGCGAGCGCAGCATCGAGCACTACGTCCTGCCCGCCTGCGCGCGCCATGGGGTGGCGCTGGTGGGCTACAGTCCGTTCGGCCAGGGCGCGTTCCGCAGTCACCCGACCCTGGAGGCGGTGGCCCGCAGGCACGGGGCGACGCCGCGACAGGTGGCGCTCGCGTTCCTGGTGCGCCAGCCGGGCACCTTCACGATCCCCAAGGCAGGACGCGTCGCCCACGTCGAGGAGAACGCCCGCGCCGGCGCTCTGCGGCTGGCCGACGACGACATCCGGGCCATCGACGCGGCCTTTCCGCCGCCGCGGCCCCGCCGGGGCTCCCTGCCGGTGCTGTGAGCCGGTCGGCGTTCAGGGTGCGGACGGACGCGCACGCCGGGACGCCCCATGCCCGCAAGGAGGAGATCGTCCCATGCTGATCGTCGACGCCCACCTCGACCTGGCCATGAACGCCCTGCAATGGAACCGCGATCTGTTGCAGTCGGTCTACACCATCCGCACGCAGGAGAACTACACGCCGGGCAAGGGCCGGGGGCAGGGCACGGTCGCGCTCCCCGAGCTGCGTCGCGGCCGCGTGGCCCTGTGCTTCGCCACGGCCCTGGCGCGCTCGACCGGACGCCCCGTCCCGCACCTCGACTTCCTGTCGCCCGCGCAGGCGTACGCCGTGGCGGCCGGCCACCTGGCGTACTATCGCGCGCTGGAGCGCGGAGGCCACGTGCGCGTGGTCACCGACGCCGCAACGCTCGACACGCACATGCAGGCATGGGAAGCGTGGGAGACCACCGGGGCCCACGACGCCACCGCGCCGCCCCTCGGCGTGGTCTTGAGCATGGAGGGTGCTGACCCCATCCTCGACCCCGACCAGCTGGACGAGTGGGTCCAGGCCGGCCTCCGGGTGCTGGGGCTCGCGCACTACGGGCCCGGCCGGTACGCCGGCGGCACCGGCACCGAGGGCGGGCTCACCGACCTGGGCGTGGCGCTGCTGACGGCCATGCGTCGCTTGGCCGTGGTGCTCGACCTCACGCACCTCTCCGATCGGGCGTTCTGGGAGGCGCTGGAGCGCTACGACGGCCCGGTGCTGGCGTCCCACAACAACGCCCGGGCGCTGGCACCGCACCAGCGGCAGTTCACCGACGAGCAGATCCGCGCCATCGCGGCCCGGGGTGGCGTCATCGGTGTTGCCTTCGACAACTGGATGGTCGTCCCGGGCTGGCGCCACGGCGACGATCCCCGGCTGGTGAGGCTGGACGACGTCGTCCGGCACATCGACCACATCTGCCAGCTGCTGGGGACCGCGTGCCACTGCGGCATCGGGAGCGACCTCGACGGCGGCTTCGGCCGTGAGGGCGCACCCGGCGACCTCGACACGATCGCCGACCTCCAGCAGGTGGCTGCTCTCCTGGCGGCCCGCGGGTATCCTGCCGACGACGTGGCGGGTATCATGTACCGCAACTGGTGGACGTTCCTGCGGCAGGCCTGGGGCGCGGCGGCGTAACCGCCGTCGTCACCCCGAGTACCGCAGCCGCGGATCGAGGAAGTCGCGCAGCCCGTCGCCCAGGAGGTTGAGGGCCAGCACCGTCAGGATGATGGCCGCGCCGGGGAAGATACTGATCCACCAGGCCTGCTGCACGTAGAGCTGCCCTGCGGCGATGAGCCCGCCCCAGGTCGGCACCTCGGGCGGCACGCCTACCCCCAGGAAACTCAACGCCGCTTCCCCCAGCATCGCGTAGGCGGCGATGAAGGTGGCCTGCACGATCACCGGCGAGAGGCTGTTGGCCAGCACGTGCCGCAGCAGGATGCGGCCGCCCGAGGCACCGATGGCCCGTGCGGCGTCCACGAACTCCTGGTGGACGACTACCAGCACCGAGGCCCGCACCACCCGCGCGACCCGCGGCGTGTAGACGAAGCTCAGCGCCACGATCACGTTGCGCAGGCTCGGACCCAAGGCGGCCATGAGCGCGATGGCCAGCAGGATGTCAGGGAACGCCATCAGCCCGTCCATGACGCGCATGACGATGCGGTCCAGCCGCGGACTCGCGCCGGCCACGAGCCCGACCACCACGCCTGCCCAGACCGCCAGGACGGTGACGGCCACGCCCACCAGCAGCGACAGCCGTGCGCCGAAGACGACCCGGCTGAAGACATCGCGGCCGAAGTCGTCGGTCCCGAAGCGATGCCGGGCGCCAGGCCCCTGCAGCCGGGCCGGAGGGTCCAGCTCCAGCGGGTCGTACGGGGCGATCCACGGGGCGGCCACGGCCACCGTGACCATGCCCGCCAGGATCGCCGCGCCCAGGCCGATGACGCGGCGCCGGCGCACCATGCGCACCACGAGCACCACCGCGCCGGGCCGCCCACCTGGAGCGCCACGCCGTGTCGACTCCCCCAGCGCCTCCCGGACCATGTCAGACCGTCCCCGCGACATCGTGACGGTCAGGACGGCAAGCCACCGGCGACCCCCAGCGCCTCCCGGACCATCTCAGTACTTCACCCGCGGGTCCACGACCAGGTAGAGCAGGTCGACCACGAGGTTGATCATGACGTAGCTGGTGGTCACCACCAGCGTCACGCCCTGGATCACCGGGTAGTCCCTGCGCAGCACCGAGGAGACTACGAGCTGACCGATGCCGGGGATCGCGAAAACCGTCTCGGTCACCACGGCGCCGCCCATCAGCGCCGCGAAGGTGAGGCCCACCACGGTGAGGATCGGCACCAGGGCGTTGCGCAGGGCGTGTCGGAAGATCACCACGCGTTCCGCCAGGCCTTTGGCCCGTGCCGTGCGCACGTAGTCGGCGCCGATGACGTCCAGCAGGCTGCTGCGCACGAAGCGGATGATGAGCGCGGAGTTGGGGAGCCCGAGCGCCAGCGCCGGCAGAACCAGGTGACGGACGCTGGGCCACAGTCCCTCGGTGAGGGGCTTGAACCCCGACGAGGGCAGCCAGCCGAGCCCCACGGCGAACACTACGATCAGGGACAACCCCAGCCAGAAGCTGGGCACGGCCGCGCCGAGCAGCGCCAGAGCCAGGCTGGCCTGGTCGAGCCAGGAGTTGCGGAAGAGGGCGGAGACGACCCCGACGGGGATGCCGATGCACAACGCCACGGTGATGGCCAGCAGGGCGAGCATCACCGTGGGGCCGAGATGCTGCGCGATGATCCGGCGTACCGGCAGCCGGTTGAAGTACGAGACGCCCAGGTCGCCCCGGACCGCCCGTGCCACCCACAGGCCGAACTGGACCACGAGCGGTCGATCCAGGCCCAGGTGGCGGCGCAGGGCCTGCACCTGTTCGGGACGGGCGTCTTCGCCCAGCAGCACCCGTACCGGATCGCCGGGCGTGAACCGGGTGAGGCCGAACACCACGGCGCCGACCACCAGGAGTACCGGGATCAGCGCCAGGACCCGCCCGGCGAGGTACGCCGTCACGACGACTCGCGAGTGGGCGCCCCGGTCGCCCTCCGCGGCTCCGGCATCGTGGGGCGGTCCTGCGCGCCGTCGGCCTGGACCCCGCGCCAGGGCCCTTGGGCCCCGCCGCCCGCGAGGTACCCGCGTCTCCAGCCGGTACGCCCGGACCGCCAGTGCGCGCGTGGCATTCCCGCGCGTCTGCAGGGAGGACGGGGCCCGCCGGGTGCGCCTGCTATCCGCAGCTCACCCCGTCCGTCCACCGGTCACTTGATCGCCGGCAGGTTCCAGGTGACGAACCACGGCGCGGGCGTGAAGCCCTGGAGCGCCCTGGCCCGCAGGTGCACGAAGAAGAACTCGCCGGTCTTGACCCAGCTGGCCTCCGTGTAGACCGACTCGTGCAACCGGTGCCAGAGGCGCTGGCGTTCCTGCAGGTCGACCGCCCGGGTGAACCGCCGGAAGAGTTCGGTCTTGGTCGGCGAGTCCCACCAGCCAGGGTAGGCCGGGCTGAAGACGTCGATGAGGGCCGGGTCTGGCACGAACCCGTGGCCGGTGGTGAACATCTCCCACTCGCTTGGCCGGGCGCGCCGCTCGACCACGCCCGCCCACTCGTAGACCTGCTGGTCGATGGTGAACCCGGCGCGGCGCAGCTGCGTCGCCGCCACGGTCGTGGCCTTGAACATCCAGTCGTACTGCAGGGTGGTGAGCCAGCGAATCGGCTCGCCCCTGTACCCGGCTTCCGCGGCCAGCCGCTTGGCCCGCTCCACGTCGCCCACGTTGTACCACTCGGCGCCGGCCTCCGAGTACCAGGGGGTGCCGCGCGGGTAGAGGCTGGGCGACAGGGCGTAGAGGTCGGGGTTGCCGATGGTCACCTGCAGGATCGGCTGCATGTTGAGGGCCACCAGGATCGCCTGCCGCAGCTTCACGTTGGACGTGAGGGGCGACTTCTTGTTGAAGAAGAACACCAGCCAGATGCCGCGGTCGACGATCTCCGGCACGACCCGCGGGTCGGCCTTCAGCTGCGCGTAGAGGTCGGTGCTGATGCTATCGGCCACGTCGAACTCGCCGGTCTGGACGCCCGCGATGCGCGTGGCCACGTTACCCACCGGGTAGAACACGACCTCGTCGGCGAGCGGCTCGCGTCGTCCGGCGTAGAGGTTGGGCGTCTCCGTCCGTGGGCTGTACTTGGTCCATCGCGCCAGCCGGATGTGCCGGTTGGGGACCCACTCCACAAAGCGGTAGGGCCCGGTGCCGATGAACTCCTTCACCGGTCCCACCGGCGTGGCCTCGGCGATCTCCTTGGGCATGATGGCGGCCATGGAGCTCGGCAACGCCAGGAAGGCCAGCAGCGGTGCGAACGGCTCCTTCAGGCGCATCACCACCGTGTACTTGTCCTGCGCGGTCACCGCGTCCACCGACTGGTAGACCACCGCGCCGCGCGAGCCGACCTTGCCCCAACGGTTCAACGACGCCACCACGTCCTCGGCGGTCAGCTCCTTGTCGTTGTGGAAGAAGACGTTGCGCCGCAGGCGGAAAGTGTAGGTCCGGCCGTCGGGACTGATCGTGTAGGAATCGACCAGCATCGGTTGCGGCCGCCAGCTGCGGTCGAACGCGAACAGTCCCTCGAAGATCGAGGCGCCGACGTTGGCGGTCACGCCCACGGTCGTCGCCGAGGGGTCCAGGGTCGGCGGCTCGCCGATCAGCGCGAACCGCAACACCCCGCCCCGCCGCGGGGCGGGCCCCGCCGCCGAGGCCGTGACGGCCACCAGCAGGGCGATGAGCGCCAGGGTTCCCACGAGCTGGGTGCCAGGCCGACGGATCATGTCGATCCCCTCCCAGGAGCAAATTGTCCACCCGAGCCGATGGCACGCTGCGAGGGCTGCTATTCTGACGCGCCGACTGGGTCTCCTGCGGGGCGCGCCACGCCACGCCCGGCCCCCTGGCGCCGGCACCTTCGCCGGGGCCCGGCCCGACGCCTGCTCAGGGCGCGGTCCAAAGCAGCGTGACCCCGGAGACGGCGAAGTAGACGCTGGTGGCCAGCACGAAGACGCCGCAGACGCCGAGCACCGCACGATGCGCCCGCGGCGGAATCCGCCCGCGGCCTGCGCCCACCACCAGCGCCAGCACGCTGCACCAGCCCAGGTCCAGGGCGAGATGCCCCACCAGGAAGAGCGCGAGCAGCGCCGCGGCCCCAAACCGTGCGAACAGCACGTAGTACGCCGCCCCCACCGTTGCCCACCAGAGCAGCCAGTAAGGGTTGAACACGGTGGCCAGCAGACCTGCGCGCACCACCGCGGCGCCGCTGCCCGCAGGCGCCGGGACGGCCGCCGGCGCCGCGTCCGCCTCCGCGCCCTGGCGCGCGGCCTGCACGATGCCCCAGCCCATCCATGCCAAGACGACACCCCCGACGAGCCCGATCGCGCCCACCACCACAGGCTGCTGCAGCAGGCGACTCGTGCCCAGGACCAGCGCGCCGAACATGCCCACCTCGGCCGCGGCGTGGCCCAGGGTGACCAGCGGGCCGGCGACCGCGCCCCGCCGGGCGCCTTCGCTCACGGCCAGCGCCGACACCGGCCCGGGCATCAGGACGCCCGAGAGGCTGACCGCCCACCAGCTCAGCGAGACGAGGAGCAGGTCGCCCGCGGCCACGGCGTCGGCGGCGGGCCCTTATGCCCGCGCGCGGGTCCGCGCGGCCAGGCCCTCGCGGATCCTGGTGTAGAGCGCCTGGGCCGCCGCCGCGAAGAGCCGCGCGTCGCTGGTGGCGCCGACGAAGGTGAACCCCTGCTCCACCCGTTCGAGCACCTCCTCGGCGCCGCCGCACAGGTACCCTGCGGCCTTCCCGTGCCGCTGTGCGGCCCGCAGCACGCGCTCGCACGCCGCGCGGAACTCCGGATGGTCGAACTGTCGAAAGGCCCCCAGGCTGGTCGAGAGGTCGTTGGGCCCGATGAAGAGCACGTCCACCCCGGGCGTGGCCGCGATCTCCTCGACGGCATCCAGGGCGCCCGGTGTCTCGATCTGGATCACGACCAGGACCTCCTGGTTGAACGTCCGGTAGTACTCGGGCAGGTCCAGGCCGTAGCGCGTGAGCCGGGCACCGGCCACCCCGCGGATGCCCTCCGGCGGGAACTTCGCGGCGGCCACCGCCGCCTGCGCGTCCCGGGCCGAGTGCACCAGGGGCACGACGACCCCGAGGCCGCCCCGGTCGAGGGCCTGCTTGATCAGCGGGACCTCGTTCCCGGCCACGCGCACGATGGGCACCACGGGCGTGCCCTTGAGGGCCCGCAGCATGTCCTCCAGGCGCTCGCCGGCGATGGGCGAGTGCTCGGTATCGAAGACCATCCAGTCCATGCCAAACGACGCCAGCAGTTCCACCAGCGAGGGCGACGGCAGGCTGATCCAGTGGCCGATGACGGGTTCGCCGGCTCGCAGGCGGGCCTTGACGGGGTTGGTGATCACGCGTGCCACACCTCCACAGCGTCACGATCTCGATGACGGGTTCACCGCGGGCGTGCCGCGGGCCTGCCGGCGCGATGGGCGGCGTGGGGGCGCCGCACGCCGCCACGGTCGTCTGTGCGCTGACGGTCTTCGCACGTCGCACCCGCCGTGGCCTCGGGGCCGCATAAGGGCCGCATCCCGCGACAGGGGCAGGAGTGCACTGGCGCGGGTGTGAACCACATGCTCGTATCGTGATGGGGTCCGCTCTGGTCGTGCTGGGGTCCAGCGGCGCCGTGGTGCCGGCGCACCGTGACAACACCGCGCTGGCGCTGCGCCTGGACGACGCCATCGTGCTGGTCGACTGTCCTGGCAGCCCCGCCGTGAAGCTGCGCCGGGCGGGGCTCGACCCCCTGCAGCTCGCCGCGGTGGTGATCACTCACACGCACCCTGACCACGTGTACGGGCTGCCGTCCCTCGTCCACAACCTGCGGCTGCTGGGGCGGTCGGCGACGCTACCGATCTTCGTCCTTCCCGAAAATCTCGACCGGGTGCGCCGGCTGCTGGCGGTGTGGGGAGACGAGATGCACCCGCCTTTTCTCTCGCTGCGGGTGCTCGCGGCCGACGGCGTGACGCCCTTCTGGGAGCAGGCGGGCCATCGGTTCTACGCCCGGCCCGCGGACCACAGCGTGCCGACGTGCGCCGTGCGCTGGGACCTGCCGACCGGTGGCCGGGTGGTCTATTCGAGCGACACCCGGCCGGTAGACGAGCTGGCGGCGTTTGGCCGCGGCGCCGCCGTGCTGGTCCACGAGGCCACGTATCTGGAGGGCGACGCCGACCACGCCCATGCGGTGGGGCACTCGACGGCGGCTGATGCAGGGCGCATCGCCGCGCAGGCCGGCGCGGGACGGCTGCTGCTGGTGCACCTGATACCCGAGGCCGACCCCGCGCGCTGGGTCGCCGAGGCCCAGGCGCTGTTTCCCGGGCCCGTGGAGGTGCCCGACGACGGCGCCGTCTATCCCCTCGACGGTGGCTGAGCGCGCCGACAGGAGCGACACCCGGCCACCGCGAAGGGCGAAGGAGCACGAGACCACGGTGGCGTCTGTACGGGGTGCGGTATGCGCGTAGGACTGGCACAGTACGGTGCCACGCCCGACAAGGCGGTCAACCTCGCCCGCGCCCTGGAGGTGCTCGCCGAGGCCGGGCGTCGCGGCGTGGATCTGGTGGTCTTCCCCGAGGTGTTCATGGTCCGCTGGGAAGAGGGCAGGGCGCCGCTGGCCGAGGTGGCCGAACCGCTCGACGGCCCGTTCGTGCGCGCCCTGGCCGCCGCGGCCGTCGAGCACCGCCTGCACGTGGTCATGGGCATCGCCGAGCGCGCGCCGGGCGAGGCCGTGCGGGCGTACAACACCGCGGTGTTGCTCGGCCCGGACGGTACCGTGCGCGGTGCCTACCGGAAGGTGCACCTGTTCGACGCGTTCGGGTATCGCGAGTCCGACCGCATCGTCCCCGGCAGCGCCCCGCCGCCCGTGGTGTCGACGGCGTTGGGGCGCATCGGGCTGCAGATCTGCTACGACGTGCGCTTCCCCGAGTGGACGCGGCTGCTGGCCCTGGCGGGCGCCGAGGTGGTGGCCATGCCGACGTCGTGGGTGGTCGGGCACCTGAAGGAGGACCACTGGGTCACGCTGGTGCGGGCACGCGCGCTCGAGAACACCGTGTGGATCGCCGCCGCCGACCAGGTGCGCGCCGATCGCGCGGGCCGTTCCCTCGTGGTCGATCCCATGGGCGTCGTGGTGGCCGACGGCGGCGAGGAACCCGGGCTGGTGGTGGCCGAGATCGACCTCACCCGCACGCGCCGCGTACGCGAGACCCTGCCGGTGCTCGGCCACCGGCGGCCGGAGCTGTACGGGGAGCTGGCGAGGGTCGCGCCCGTGGCCCTGAGATGAGGTTGCGTCGTTCATGAACACGTTCCGGAACCTGGCGCGGGGTCGCGAGTTCCGGTGATCTCGTGACCTGGAAGTACCCCGCCCTCCTCTGGCTGCTGCTGCTCCCCGCAGGCCTGGCGGGGCTGTACGCCCACTGGGCCCGCCGTCTACCCCGCCAGGGGGCCGTGCGCTACCCCGCGACGTTGGCGGCGGCTGCCGCGTCTGCCGGCCGCCCCCTGCGCCGACACCTCGCCGCAGCGGTCTTCCTGCTGGCTGCAGCCGCGGCGGTGGTGGGGGCGGCCAGCCCCGTGGTGCCCTGGCCCGTGGCCTCCGGCCGCCCGGTGGTGCTGATCATCGACATCAGCCGGAGCATGGAAGAGAACGACATCACGCCCAGCCGCATCGAGGCCGCCAAGGCCGCGGCCCTCGAGTTCATGGACCACCTCCCCCACGCCAGCCGCGCCGCCCTGGTGACGTTCGGCAACTTCGCGTCGGTGGTGGTGCCGCTGACCGACGATCGTGCGCGCATGCGCGAGGGCATTCGCAGCCTGACGACCCAGCTGCGGACCCAACTGGGCAACGGGCTCGTGG
Organism: uncultured bacterium; assembly: GCA_964526945.1. GTDB lineage: Bacteria > Sysuimicrobiota > Sysuimicrobiia > Sysuimicrobiales > Humicultoraceae > Fervidifonticultor. Next base: position 156 of record CAZGNA010000020.1, on the reverse strand, counting down.
AGGGGATCCGTGCGGTGCTGGGCGAGCAGCCCACCCCGGGCGCGCCGCCGGGCACCGCCGCACCCTTCACGCCGCCGTGGCCGTCGCCAGGGAGTCCGGGACCCTACGCTTCACCGCCCGGCGGGGCCCGGCCGCCCGGCGGGGCCCGGCCGCCCG
>CAZGNA010000019.1:0-25005 GCA_964526945.1 uncultured bacterium | reverse complement strand
CGGGCTTTTAACCCGCGCGTCGGGGGTTCGAGTCCCTCAGGGCCCACCAGCACGAGCTGCACAAACCAGGGACTCGGGTTCAGCTAGGGTTCGCAAGGCCTGCTCGGGGGGCCGCACACACCGCGATCGTGTGCTGTGACGGGCTGAGGGAGAGCGCAAGCTTGACAAGGCCACCTTTGCTGGGCGCACTGCGTTCGCGGCCCCGCCTGCGTTTCACGGCTTCACCACTGTGCCGGGCGGGTTGGGGGTCCTTTCGTCGTCTGTTACGGCGCCGGCATTGACACTGGCCCCGCGCATGTCCCGCACGTCTGCGGTCGGGAAGTGGACCAGGACTCGCCGGCCCTCGACCCCAGCCACCGTGAGCCCGCGGGCCAGGTCTCCGGTGGACGTGAGCAGGAGGAAGTTCTCCGGCCTGAGCTCCTCGAGCCTCGTGGAGTGATTGATGTCGGCATCGAACACGAAGGTTACCAACCCTGACCGCCGATCGATCTGGACGTCCACGAGGTCAGGGCCGGCCGTGCGCATGGACGCGCCGCTCCAGACCGTGCGGTGGCCGACGGTGTTGGTGTGGCCCGAGCCGTCGTTGACGATCACCGCCCCCTCCTCGACGGCAGCCATCACCATCTGGTGTCCGATGTACCTGAGGGGTGGGAAGAAGACACGTACCGTCGTGCCGTTGATCCGCGTGGCGCCCCTCCCACGGTAGGGGGTACCGTTGGCCGTGTACACGAGGAACCGATCCGTCTGGCCCAGCGCGATGTCCTCGTCGAACGTAAAGTCAAAGATCGTGTCGGTCAGGCGCCGGACGTCGGTCAGGTCAGGGCGGGATGTCCAGCCGCCGACCGCGCGGATGGGGTTTCCCTTCCCCTGGGTGCTGCGGACGGCGTCGGGGAGCACGAAGTACCGTGCCGCCTCCTGTACCTGCGCACCCCTGGCGAATTCCACGGTGACGACGTTGTCCTTGACGCTGATCACCCGCTCTCCTTTGCGGAACTTCCCGCTCGGCGTGTAGAAGCCGTGGTTGCTGGCCCGCGCACTGTCTCGCTCGAGGGCCTCATCGAAGACGTAGTAGATCCACTCCCGCGAGCTGTTGATGCCAACCGAGATGAGGTCGGGGCCCGCCGTGGGGCCGCTCGATCGACGGGGAACACGCGCTCGACCACCTGGAGGTAGTGCGGAACCTCCGCAGCCAGGTCCCGCCCTGCAGCCGTCATCACGGGCACCGCGTGATAGAAGAGGGCTCCCAGCGCGCGCAGGAGACCGAGAGTGAGGCCAGAGACCGTCGTGACGCGTGACCAGCCGAGGCGTCGCGTGGCCGTGTCGGCCAGCGGGTTCAGCACACAAGCCAGCGCCGTCGCCACGAGGAAAGAGACCAGGACGTCCCGCAGGAGGTAGACGCCGAGCACGCCGGCAACCGCGCCCAGGAATTTCATGGCGTGACGCTCGCTTGGCACGACGTGTCGTCCCTGCCCCCTCGCCCCGTGCGTCGCGAGCAGCCAACCGGTCCGGCCCCTTGCCTGGAACTCTGGCCGGCACGTCGGTTGGTACTGGTACATCCTCAGGACCCTCAAGGTACCCAGGGCTCTGCTTTTGCGTACCGGTACATCCTCAGTGGCGTTTGGCCTCACGGACGAGGCCACGTTTGCGTTCGCGGTACCGGTCGGTGTGGCCCGAGGTGCGTGCTCCGGTCGATCCATCAAGATGGTCCTGGAGAGCCGCTGGCCCGCGAGGCAGTGGACGTGGTCGGGGTCGGACCGACGACGGTTCTGACACCCTCGTGGCGTGCTGCTCCGTCATGCCGCTCCGGGCGGCGACGCACGTCGACCGGTCAGCCGCAGCGCTCGGGGTGCTCCTGGCAGTCGATCCGCGCGACGCGACGAAGCCGCAGCTCGCCTCTCGTGTTGTAGATCTCAGCGACTTCGACGACGACGCCCGGTCGCCGGTGCTGCAAGGCGGTCAGGAGCGCCTCCTCTTGATCCGCGCCCTCCCAGATCATGCCTCCCGGTGATTCCCACACTTGAAACCCAGGCATGAGCGTTCACCCCCTGTTCCTGCGCTCGCTCAGCGCTGTGCTTCGATGCGGCCGTTCATGGGTCCGCGGCGCGCGTAGTCGCGAAGGGCCTGTCCGATGCGGCCGGCGGGGACACCGAAACTCAGGTCAGGGAACTCCCGGAGGGCGAAGTTCTCGATGGCCACGAGTTCGCCGCGGGCGTTGAAGATCCCGCCTCCGCTGGCCCCACCCGTGGTCTCCGTCCGATACCCCAGCATCCAGCCGCGCCCGTCCACTTCGTACAGGCCCATGAACTCCACCGGGACGGTCCAGTGCCGCACGCCAGAGCTGAACCCGACGGCCACCCCGCGCTCGCCCCTCCCGGGGAGCATGGAGGCCAGGCGCGCGACGTGGGCGACCGGGCGGGCCAGTGCCAGGAGGGCCACATCCATGGTTCCATCGCCAAACTCCGCACCATCCCAGACCACCGTGGCATCCCGGTATTCCCGACCGATGCCGCGAACGAACGAGACGCGATACGTTGTCCCCACCGTGCGCACACAGTGGGAGGCCGTGACGCCGACCGTCGGTTGCACGGCCACGAGGCTGCAGCTCTGCTCCAACTGGCCTACCGCGCGGACCCACGCCGGCGCCTGCGCCTCACCGCCGCCGCCGAGCAGACCGACCAGGAGCCCGGCGCCCACCAGGATCGCGACTTCCCATCGCATGCTCCGCCAGCCTGACACGGCCACCCACCAGCCTTTCTGAAGGCAACGGCCCACGCTGCGGTATTCCCAGGTGGGCCATCCAGACGTGCGGTGCCTTCGCCTCGTGTACGTGCTGTGCGCCCTGCGCTATTCCAGCCCGTGCCGCACTCCTCGCGAATGGCCCGGCCTCAGCGTAGCGCGGCGAGATCTGTCCAGACTACGGACGCGGATACCTGATGGGCCGAGGGACGTACCGGTACCGGTGTGCGGCACGTACGGTGCCCGTCGTGCGCGCGCTGGCCCACGCTGGTGCGGTCGTCGGTCCCGACAACCGGGTACCATGGTGGTGACCACCAGCGTGCCGGTGGGGGCGGAGGAGGTGCAGGGGGCACGCAGGCATGGGCGGGAGGACGACCGGCGGCCACCTGGGTGATAGGCTGGGCGGCGTTCGTGGTCCTCACCGGGGCCGTAACGCGAACGCCTGCCTCCTTCTCGGGGCGTGCCCACCACGGGCTGCACGATCGATGTCCGCAGGCCGTGTGAGCTGCGACCGCGCTTGAGCGCCTGCCGAGCGTGCCTCCCGCTGCGTCTTCAGGGCGCAAACGCCTCGTGCACGTCGGAAGGGCGACTGCCGCCTACGGTGAGCCCGCCCGCCGGCACGTAGATCCACGCACCCACCGCCGCGGCGCCGGTCCCGTGGCGCGGGGTGGGCATGGGGGCCATGGCCGTCCAGCGATCCGCCTGGGGGTCGTAGGCGTCATTGTCCGGGAAGACGCCGCCCGTCTCCTCGCCCCCGCACACGTAGATGCGCCCGCGCAGCACCGCTGCCGCCACGCCGCTGCGCGGCTTCGGGAGCGGTGCGCGCTCTTCCCATCGGTCGCGGGTGGGGTCGTAGACATGGTGGGTGGCGCGGTTGTTGGCGAAGGTGTTGAAGCGGCCCCCGATGGCGTGGATGCGTCCGTCGAGCACCACCAGGCCCAGATGGTCGCGCGGGTCCGGAAGCGGGGCGCGGGCGTGCCAGCGGTCCGCCGTGGGGTCGTAGACCTCGTGCGTGCCGACGCTCTGGTGGTCGCGCCCGCCGACGAGGTGGAGCAGCCCGCCGAGCTCGACCGCCGAGGCCGCCCCGCGGGGCGCCGGCAGGGGCGCGATGCGCTCCCAGCGGTCTGCGGCCGCATGGTAGACGTAGGCGTCCGCCACGGCGTTCCGGTTCTGCTCCACGAATCCGCCAAACGCCCAGATGCGCCCCCGACTGCCCACTACCGCGACGTGGTTGAGGCCTCTGGGCATCGGGGCGAGGTCGCGCCAGGCATCCGCCTGCGGGTCGTATGCCTGGGTGTAGGGCTGGTCGACGCGGCCATGGGCGTACCCTGCGATCACGTACACTTTGCCGTCGAGGGCCGCAACGCTGACTTCCGTGCGGGGGAATGGCAGTGAGGCCCGCCGCACCCAACGTCCGGACCCTTCGGCGGCCGCCCCGCGCGTCGCGCGCCCCATACCGACGGCCGGGCCGACGATCGCGCCCGCCGCCACGGTCAGGAACTGCCGTCGCGTGATGTCCATGGTGTCCTCCGTGCCTCATGGCGTGGTTCGAGCCAGCGGCCGAACGACGTACTTGACACGTTCCCCACGGGCCCTGCGGCGGCCGGCGGCGACTGCGCGAGCGCTGTGGCGACGTGCAGCGCCTCGTCGAGCGTCCGGGCCCAGTGGACGAGGCGTGAGGGCTGTGTCCAGGTCCGGACGAAGCGCCGGAGCTTCCCGTAGCGGTCGTCGAGCAGCACGTGCGGCCGTTCCAGCAGCATCGCCAGGATGTGACCGTGGAGGCGGTCGGTCACGACGACGTCGCTGTTGGCGATCAGCCGGACACCCCTGCGGACCAGCCACGTCGCCAGCGCATCGTAGGCGGTGAGGCGGGCAGACACCGCGGGAGCCACAGGCGGGGCGTCGGCCGCTGTCCACCGGGCCATCCGCAGGCGGAGATCGGCCAGCGTGATACGCGCGACGTGCCGGACGAGCGCTGCCCAGTCGCGGCCCGCGATCGTGACCCAGTCGACCGCCTGCGGGTGCTGTCCTCTGGTCAGCGCCGCTTCGTGGTCCCTGCGGAGCAGGAGGAGCACGCGCCCTGCAGGGGCCGGCGCTGCCAGCGGGGCGGCGGCCCCGGGCAGGGTATCGAGCGCAAACGCGGGGTCCGGACACAGGACCGCGCGGACGCGGAGCTCCTGGCCGACGATCCGCAGGCTCTCGGTATCCCGGACCAGCACGGTGAGGTTGGGATGCCGCCGGAGGATGGCGCCCGCGCGCTGGAGAGCCGCTGGCTGCACGAAGGTGACCGTCTGCGGCAGGAACACGATGGGACGGTCGGGGCACGTCGCGACGACCGTCTCGCGGAACACCTCGTGGGCGGGCCAGAGATCCCCCAGGTTGCCACCGCCGTGGAAGAGGATGGGGGTGGCGCGCGGCAGGCGCCGCAACGCGGTCGCGCTGAAGGTCCTGCGGTCGGCGGTGTAGAGCACCCGGATCCCGCATCGGTCGAGCAAGGTGCGCTCGCCGGCCCAGATGAGGCTGTCGCCCACGTTGGTGTGGTTGGGGAAGTCGAGCAGAGCGCACGTGCGTGCAGTCCCCAGCACGGCGCGGAAGACGTCGTGCAGCGTGCCCCGCAGCGCGGCGACCAGCCCCGCGCCGGCGGAGGGGACAGCGGCACCCCGATTACGAAGATCCTGCAGGTGGGCACCACGGTGGATTCCAGACGCGCGATGCACGGACACGATCTGCCCCCGGCGGACGTCTGCACGCATAGGACGCCACGGGCACGGGGATGGTTTGCTCGGGCCAGCGCATCGCCAGGCCGGCGGCGTAGCGTGCGTCGGGGGATCACCCCTGCACCCTCGGTGAGCCCATGACGGTCCACCCCACCCGCAGCAAGGGACAGATCGTGTTCGAGTTCGTGCGCCCGCCGGACCGGCGCGTCGCGTTCACGGCCCACCTGCTCGAGGCCACCGAGCACCTCATCGTCGTTGCCCACGACCTGGCACCCTCGCGTCCGCTGCACTACGGCGGTGTGCCGGTACTGGCAGCCGGGTATGGGGCCGTGTGGTTCCTGTTCAAGGACCAGCCCTTCGACGTGGGCCGGATCTACCGCCCCGATGGGACCTGGACGGGGTACTACGTCGACGTGCTGGAGCCGGTGCGGTGGCAGGACGCGGACCCGCACACCCTCGACCCTCTCGTGGACCTCTTCCTCGACCTCTGGATCGCGCCGGACGGCGGGCACCTGGTGCTCGACGAAGACGAGTTCGCAGCGGCCGTGCGCCTGGGGCACCTGACCCCCGCGCAGGCGGCCCACGCCCGCGCGGTCCTGGACGCGCTCGTGGCGGCCACCGCGCGGGGCGACTTTCCGCCGGAGGTCGTGCGGACGTACGCCCTGTAACGGCCCGCACTGCGCATGGCGGCACGCACTGAGGAAGCCACCGCGTGCCCGCCGCAGCAGGCCACAGGGGTGCCCCGACGCAAAGCGCGGTCCGTTAGCCCGATGCAGGCCGCGCCGGGGTCTCCCGGCGTCCTACGCGCACGACGGCAGCGGCGCGTGTACGACCCGACCGGCCGGCGCAGGCCGCTCAGGCGTCTACCGGTCGATCCTGGAGATCTTCGCGCCTTCCAGCGTCAGGTTGTACATCAAGCCCTTCTGGCCGATCACGAAGCCCACGATGGGCTTGTTGGCCTTTTGCGTGTCGATCGATGCGTCGGCGCCCAGGTCGACGAGCACCACCGAGCCGTTCACGCCCACCTGCCAGCCGGTGCTGGCGCGGAAGTCGGCCAGCGCCTTGCTGTCGAGGAAGACGATGATGATGTCCTTCTTCTGGGCGCCCAGCTGCAGTCCGATAGAGGCGGCGGCCAGGCTGTAGTAGGCGACCGTGCGCCCCCCGATGCGCAGCGCGCCTTCCCCGTACTCGCCGCCGACGCCGATGCCGGCCTTGATGACGCCGGGGAAGACCAGCACGCCCTTGGCGGTCCGGAGGAACTCCCGGGCGCCCTTCACTTTCTGCATGAACTGGTCCAGCACGGCGTCCACGCCGGCGTCGATCTCCTTCGCCGTCTTGGCCGACGCCGGTGGTACCAGCACGAGCGTGGCAGCCGCTGCGAGGACGACCGCCACCAGCACCCCCCGACCAGCTGCGCTGCGATCCATCGCCCACCTCCGTGTCGTCGCCAGGGAGTCCGGGCTGTGCCGGCGACGAAAGATGCGGTCCCGTAGAACCGTTACCCGCCCGGCATGGAGATACCTGCTCGACGCGCGGTGGTGCGGGCGACCGCTCGGTGCTGGCAACGCCGCGGGCCCGGGCGCTGTGCGCCCGGGCCCGCGAACCTCACCATCCGGCTGGCAGCCGTCTCCTCCTCCTGTCGGCCGGAAGACGGCGCGGGGCGGCCCGGTTAGCCGATCGGGCGCACCCGCGTGGCCTGCGGTCCCTTCTGGCCCTGGGTCTGCGTGTACTCGACCTTCTGCCCCTCGACCAGCGAGCGGTAGCCGTCGCCCTCGATGCCGCTGAAGTGCACGAAGAGATCCTTCGTGCCGTCGTCGGGTGTAATGAACCCGTAGCCCTTCTCGTTGCTGAACCACTTCACGGTGCCTGTTGCCATCATCCTGCCACCTTTGCCGCAAGCTACCACAGACGCCTTGCCCTCTGCGATGCCCGGCCATTGTCTCACGGGTTGGGCACGAGCGCAAGACCACCGGCGGGCGGCGTCACGAGGCCCGGCTGCCAGGTAACCCCAGCGGACGGGAACGCGGGGTGCCCCTGGGGAAGCGTCCGCTGTCGCGTTCCTGCCGATCCCGACCATCGAGGGCAGATGGATCGTGGTGGCACACGAACCAGGGCTGGGCTGCCGCGTTCCTGCCGGTGCCGGGCACCGACGACAGATGGAAGCAGCCGGCCAGGCCTCCGGGGGGCACGCGCCGCCGCGCTCGCGTGGCGCAGGCCCGCGGCCGGCGTGCGCGAATATCAGCGGATGGCGCCGATGCGGCAGCGCGATGGGAGGAGGTTGTCGTATGCCGACGTGGCAGGTGTTCGCCTTGAGCCCGGGGGGCCGTACGGTGGACTGGTCGACGCGCCTCTACCTGCACCCGGTGGGCGAGACGACGACGTCTGCCTACTTCCTGTGGGTGCTGGAGGGCGCCGACGGGCCGGTGGTGGTGGACACGGGGTTCACGCCACGCCTGGGACGCCTCAAGGGCATTCCCGTCGACGGGCTGCGGCCGCGAGAGCAGTTGCTGGCCGCGGTGGGCGTGCAGCCCGAACAGGTGCGCACGGTGCTGCTCACGCACCTGCACTGGGATCACTTCGACCTGGAGGGGGCCTTCCCGGCAGCCACCTTCTGGGTGCAGCGCCGTGAGGTGGAGTTCTGGACCGGCTACGGTGCCGGCGAGCCCTGGTACCAGCGTTTCCTGAGCGACCGGTTCACCGAGGAGCTGGGAGACCTGCAGGTGCATGGCCGGCTGAAGGTCGTCGAGGGCGTGTTGGAGCCGCTGCCCGGTGTGCGGCTGGAGTGGGTGGGCGGACACTCGCCGGGGATGCAGATCGTGGTGGTGGAGACCGCCAAGGGGCCGTTCGTCATCGCCAACGACGCCCTGACGACCTACCGCAACCTGCGCGACTGGATGCCCCCGGCAATTCACCTCTGCAGCGTCGCGGAGTGCCTGGACGCCATGCGGCGCATTCGCGCGCTGTGCGACGGCGACGAGAGCCGGCTATGCCCGGGCCACGACGGCGAGGTCTGGCGGCGTTTCCCGGAAGTGGCGCCAGGCGTCTACCGGCTGGCGTAAGCGGTGCGCGCGGCCGGGGCCCTCGCCACCGCCGTCCGCGGCGCTGCGGGTGGCCCTGCCAGGCTGCCGACGGGGTGATCGTCCCCCGGACTGAGGATGAAGTACAGAGCCGCGGTGCGTTAGCCGTCTCTGCCGACGTGGTGTCGTCGCCGCGGGCCCAGGATACCTCTCGACGGCATACGCGGGTCACCCGACACTGTCGCCGGCGCGCTGATCGTCCCGGTGGGCTCAGGATGCGGCTCTCTTCAGGCGCTCCCGGTACATGGCGAGGAGCTCGGCCACCGTGGTGGCGTCGGTCGGGCCCTTGTCGTCCCGCACGCGCACGAACCGCGGGAACCGAATGGCGAGGCCCGCGCCCGCCCTGACGGCACCCCACCCCGCGGTGTGGACCGGGCTCAAGGTGATCTCCGCGCCGATCACCTCGAACACCAGCGCCGGTTCGACCCACCGGTCGGGGACCAGGCGACTGTCGACCCGCTGGGGCCGCTCGGGCCGGAGGTGCGGGCGCAAGAGATCGGGCAGCGTGCGCAGGAACTCGTCGGTGAACCCCGAGCCGAGCTTGCAGACCGTGGAGAACGTGCCCGCCGGCGCATCGTAGGCGGCCATGAGCAGCGCGCCGTAGGTGCCGGCGCGGCGGCCGCGCCCGTGCAGCGCCCCCACGACGACCAGGTCGACCGTGTCGGTCATCTCGCTGCGGTACTCACGCTTGAACTTGATCCACAGCCACCCGCGGGCGCCGGCCTGGTAGACGCCGCCCGCCGCCTTGCAGATCAGGCCCTCGCAACCGTCGGCGACGGCCTGCTGGAAGAACTCCTCGAGGGCGTCCACCGAGGTCACTTCGCGTCCGGTGGCCAGGCGGAACCGGTCGTTGGGGGCGATGGTCCGCTCGAGCCGCCGCCGCCGCTCACTGTACGGCTGCTCGGTCAGGTCCTGGCCGTCGACGTAGAGCAGGTCGAACGCGTACACGGCTGCGGGCAGCGCGGCCATCGCTTCGTCGATGCCGTACTTGCGGCGGCGGCGCATCAGGTCCTGGAAGGGACGCAGGTCGCCGGTGTCGGGGTCGATGGCCACGACCTCGCCCTCCAGGATGGCGTCCTTCGCCTTGACGTGCCGGCGCACCAGGGCCACGACGTCGGGGTACTGGGTGGTGATGCGTTCCAGCCGTCGCGAGTAGAGCTCGACCTGCGTGCCCTGCTTGTGGATCTGCAGCCGCTCACCGTCGTACTTGTACTCGGCCGCGCAGCGCCCGCCGAGCTTGGCCAGGATCTCGTGGGGATCGGCGAGCCGCTCGGCCAGCATCGGGCGGATGGGCTTGCCCACCACGACATGGACCTTGCGCACGGCGGCCAGCCCGCCCCGCGCCACTATGGCAGCCACGTAGCCGAGGTCGGAGGTGAGGTTGTAGGCGCGCTCCAGCGCGGTGCGGGCGGGGCGGCCGCCACCGAACACCTCCGCCAGCGCGTCCAGCACCGTCATGTCGCCGACGCCCAGGCGCAACTTGCCGGTGATGGTGCGCACCAGGTACTTGGCTTCCAGGGGCGTGGCCCGGCGCAGCAGGCCGGCGATGGCGGCCAGCCTGGCGGCCTGTGCACCCTTGCCCGTAGCGCGTGCCGCGCCCTCCAGCGTCTTGTGGACGTGCTCGACCGTGAGGGCCGGTCCGGCAGGACGCACCCGTTGGAGCAGCGCCTCGGCCACCGTGCCGAGGTCGCCGGCGCGGGCCAGGCGCCGGGCGACTTCCTCGGGCGCGACACCTGCGGCCTGGGCCACGGCCCGCACCGCCAGCTTCTCCGCCACGCCGACGTCGAGGCCGGCAAAGCCCGGGGCGAGCTGGCCCTGGGTGAGGTAGACGACCAGAGGGAGCACGCGTTTGGGCGTTGCGCGGAACAGGTCGGCGAGCAGGCGCGTCATGGCCAGCCGCGCGGTGGTGGCTTCGATGCGGGCGTAGGCGTCGGCCAGCTCCCGGTAGCGCATGGCGGGTATTTCCCTTGCAAGAGTTCAGCCACGGGCCGCAGAAAACCCTGCAGCGGACAGGGACGGAGGGACGCCGGGCCCGGTCCTGCCCGGACCGGGGCCCGGCCGGGGCGACGATCGCCAGGCCGCGGGCCCCAGCGGGTTTCGCTGCGAACGCCCCTGGAGGGACACAACCCCACGTAGGGCATCGGCGCCGCAACTCCGCCGGCCAGCGGGTTTTGCTGCGAACGCCCCTGGAGGGACACCCTCGAGGAGAGCATGGGTGCACCCCACCGAGGCGATGGGCCGTGCGCGGCGACGGCGCACGGCACGAACCCACGGTGGACAGCATCTGGGAGGTGTGATGGCCATGACCGACGCGACGCGCCCGCACCGCGTGCTGGCGCATGACGCGAAAGGCGACCGCCGGAGCGCACCCGACGTGCGGATACGCTTCACCACGCTGCGCGGGCCCCTGGGCCGCCTGCTGATCGCTGCCACCGACCGCGGCGTGTGCGCGGTGCGGATGGGCGACAACGACGCTGCGCTGATCCGCGGGCTGGCGCGGGAGCACCCGCACGCGGCGCTCGTGCGCGACGATCGCGGGCTGCGCCGATGGGCCGGCGCCGTCCTGACCTACCTCAGGGGCCGGCGGCCGCACCTGGCGCTCCCCCTGGACGTGCGCGGCACGGCGTTCCAGCGGCGGGTGTGGCGGGCGCTGCAGCGCATCGGGTATGGCAAGACCCGCACCTACGGGCAGATCGCGCGGGCCCTGGGCAGTCCCTGGGCCGCCCGCGCCGTCGCCCGCGCGTGCGCCACGAACCCCGTGGCGCTGGTCATCCCCTGTCACCGCGTGGTGCGCGGCGACGGCCAGCCCGGCGGGTACCGGTGGGGTGCGCGGCGGAAGCGCTGGCTGCTGGCCCGCGAGGCCATGGGACGCCGCGGTCGCGGTGTATCGTCCTAACGGGCTGGCACGCATGGCGGCGCCGGGGTCGCGCCCGCGCCCGGCGCCCGCAGGACGTCGTCGCAGGACTTCGCCACGCGAGTGCGGTAGAGAGACGGTAGCCTGGCATCCTACACCCGCTCGAGGAGTCTGCATGGAGACGCGCACCACCACCGCGTTGATCCAGACCGATCAGGCGCACCTGATCCACCCTCTGCACCATCCGGCCGATCACGCGCCGCCGCTGGTCTTCGTGGAAGGGCAGGGGGCCGTGTTGCGCGACGCCGAGGGGCGCGAGTTCATCGACGGCCTGGCGTCGCTGTGGAACGTCAACGCCGGCCACGGCCGGGCGGAACTGGCCGAGGCCGCCGCCGCGCAGATGCGTCGGCTGGCCTTCGCCTCGAACTACGTGGGGTTCACCAACGAGCCCGCGGTGCGGCTGGCCGAGCGACTGCTCCAGCTGGCCTACCCCAACCTCTCGGGCGTCTACTTCACCACGGCCGGCGCCGAGTCCAACGAGGCGGCGTTCAAGACCGCGCGGTACTACTGGAAGCGGCGGGGGCTGCCCACCAAGACCAAGATCATCGCCCGCATCCACGCCTACCACGGCGTCACCCTGGCGGCGATGAGCGCCACCGGCATGGCGTCGTATCACACGATGTTCGCGCCCACGGTTCCCGGTTTCGTGCACGTCCTGCCCTCGTATCCGTACCGCTACCCCGGCTCGATGGCCCAGGCGCTGGAGGAGGCGATCCTGCGCGAGGGGCCCGACCAGGTGGCGGCGTTCATCGCCGAGCCGGTCATGGGTGCGGGTGGCGTGATCCCGCCGACACCCGACTACTTCCCCAAGGTGCGCGAGATCTGCGACCGCTACCAGGTGCTGTTCATCGCCGACGAGGTCATCACCGGCTTCGGGCGGACAGGCCGCTGGTTCGCGCTGGGCCACTGGGGCGTGCAGCCCGACATCGTGAGCTTCGCCAAGGGCGTGACCAGTGCGTACCTGCCGCTGGGGGGCATCATGGTGTCGCGGGAGATCCACCAGGCGATCCTGGACGCGCCGCCCGCGGAGCGCTTCATGCACGCGGCGACCTACTCGGGCCACCCGGTGTGCTGTGCCGTGGGGCTGCGCAACCTGGAGATCTTCGAGCGCGAAGGGCTGGTGGACCGCGCGGCGGCTATGGGGCGCCGGCTGCTGGCCGGTCTGGAGAGCCTGCGCGAGTTTCCCGTCGTCGGGGACGTGCGCGGCCTGGGGCTCATGGCTGGCGTGGAGCTCGTCGAGGACCGCGCGGCCAAGACGCCGGCCGTGGGACTGGGTGCCCGCGTGCTGGCCGAGGCCCGCGCCCGGGGGCTCGTCACCCGCGTGCGGCCGGGCCAGACGGGCGACTATCCCATTGGCGACACCATCTGCCTGGCCCCTCCCCTGGTCATCACCGAGGCACAGGTGGACCGGATCGTGGAGATCCTGCGGGAGTCGATTCGCGCGGTGCTCTGAACGGTCGGCGCCGCCGGCAGTCCCGCGTCGGCGCCTGGCAGTGCCAGGCGCGGGCGTGCGGACCGGATCTGCTCCGTGGAGATCGGGGGTGGATCGTACCGGTCCGCGCCGGGGCTGCCGGGCGACCGCCTCAGTGCACGGCGGCCACGATGCGGTCGACGACGCGGCGCGCCGCCGCCAGCGCTTCCTCCACCGCGTCGGGGCCCATCGGCAGGCTCGTGGCCATCATGCCGCGGGGCGCGCAGAAGACGCCTTCCAGCAGCAAGCCCAGGTGGAACGCGGCGGTCAGGACGCGGTCGGCCGTGCGGGCCGCGCGGACGTTGAGCACCTCGGCGTCGGTGAACAGGACGGTGAGCAGCGACCCGATCCCCGTCACGCGGGCGGGGAGCCGTGCTTCGTCGAACAGGGCCTGGAGCCCCGCGCGCAGCGTCTCGCCCGCGCGGTTGCACCGCGCGATCGCCTCCGGCGTCAGCAGCCGCAGGCCCGCGATCCCGGCGGCGACCGTGACAGGGTTGGCGTTGAACGTCCCCGACTGTGCCAGCGCCCCCGGCCGGCGGGGATCGTAGAGATCCATGATCTCCCGGCGGCCGCCAAACGCGCCCACCGGGAAGCCGCCGCCGATGATCTTGCCCAGGACCGTCAGGTCGGGGCGCACGCCGAACAGGCCCTGGGCGCCGTGGTAGTCGAGGCGGAAGCTGATCACCTCGTCGAAGATCAGCACGATGCCGAGCTCCGCGGTGATGGCGCGCAGGAACGGGAGGAACCCCTCTCGCGGCGGAATCGTGCCCGCCACGCCCTGGACCGGTTCCACGATCAGCGCGGCGATCTCCCCGGCGTGCGCGCGCAACGTGGCCTCGACGGCTGCGGGGTCGTTGAACGGGACCACCAGCACGTCGCCGGCGACGCCGGCAGGGATGCCCGGGCCCTCGGGGACCGCCGCCGGCCGGCTGGCCGGGCCCGCGCGGGCGGGGTCGGGCTGCACGCTGATCGCCACCGCATCGTACGAGCCGTGATAGCCGCCCTCCATCTTGACGATCTTGTCGCGGCCGGTGAATGCCCGGGCCGCGCGGAGGGCGTGCATGGCGGCTTCCGTACCCGAGTTGGCGAACCGGATGCGCTCGACCGACGGCAGGCGCGCGCAGAGCAGCTCGGCCAGGGTGAGCTGCGCGGGGGTGGGTGCGGCGAACCCCGTGCCCTGTGCGATCTGGGCGCGGGCGGCCGCGACGATCTCCGGATGGGCGTGTCCCCAGATCATCGCGGTGTAGTTGCCGAGCAGGTCCAGGTACGTGTGCCCGTCGACGTCGGTGATCCGGCAGCCCTCGCCGCGGGTGATGTACACCGGGAACGGCTCGTAGTGCGTGACCGTGCGCGTGTCGCCGCCGGGCAACGACTCCCGGGCATGCGCGGCCAGGGCCGCGGATCGCGGGTGGCGGCGGACGTACTCGTCCACGATCTGCGCGTGCGCGCGGGCCGCGGCGCGGGTCAGGGACGTGGGGTCGGTACGATCAGGCATACTGGAGGGTTCTGGGCTGGCTTCTGCTCCCCCTCTCGGGGCTTCCCTCCGAGTGCTGCAGGATGCCGGGCATCCCGTGCCTGCTGTCGCGACCGCGTCTGGGGTGACGGCATCCGGGGATGCGGCGTCCCGGGGAGTCTGCGCAGCCGGAGGCGACTTCCCAAGGGATCAGACCAATGGGGCGCTCGTACTCCGTCTGGAGCTGGTGGGTGCGCACGGTCGGCGCACCCGCCCGACGGACCGTGCGGGTCAAGGCCCGCGGGTATCTGCTGCGCGGGCATCGCGCGCCGCGCGCCTGGCCTGGCGGAGCGGCTCGGGCGTCAGCGCGGGGCCCACGAGGGCCAGCACCACCGTCGCCGCCACTTCGGGACCGGTGCGCCAGGCCGCATGCACGGCCAGCGGTCGCACCCCCGGGCGCACGCGCAGCCAGTAGCCCACGTGCTCGCCGTCGAGCAGGAGCGGGCTGCGCGCGCCCGGCGTGTCGGCGGGTGCGGCGCCGGAGGCCAGCAGCGGCCTGCTGGTCACGCCGATCGTGGGCAGGTCGAGTCGTGCGCCAAGATGGAGCGCGAGGCCCGCGCGGCGTGGGTGGTCGCGGCCGGTGGCGTTGACCAGCAGGACCTGCGGGCGCAGCCGCAGGGCTCGTACGGCCGCTTCCAGCAACGGGCCCTCCCGCAGCGCCAGCAGGCCGGGTTCGTAGGGTGCGCCGGCCGCGCCGCGGACTGCGGCCACGTCGACCAGGCGGCCGTCGGCGACCAGCGCAGCACCGGCCCATCCGGCGTCACCGGCCTGGCCGCGACCCGTCTTGCCGCGCGCGAAGCACACGAAGCACCCCGCCGCCGCCCGCACGCCGCCGGGATCGGGCAGCCAGGGCGCCGGCGTGGTCCTGGCGAGCGCGTCCTGTGCGGCCACCAGGTCCGCGGGCGTGCGTGGCCATGGCCCAGGCTCGGGCCACGCGGACTCGGCCTCCGACCACGAAGGCTCCGGCAGGGGCGGTGGCAGGAGGTCGTCGAGGGCGGCGCGCCTGGCGCGGCCGGGCCGCCGATCGCTGGCCTGCGGTCGACAGGGTGGCAGGGTGTTGCGCATGGCGTCGTCAAGATTACTCTACGCAACCCGTGGCCGCGCCGCGCACGACGCAGGGTGAACGCTGCATGCCGGCGGTGGGAGGCCCGGCGGACGGCCTGGCAGTGCTGCCCGGTGCGCAACACTATTTTTGGAAGGGGCCGGACGTCCGTGACCCTGCGCTCAGCCGATGCCATCAAGGTGGGTTGCTGCGGGTTTCCCCGTCGGCTCGAGGAGTACGCCCGGCATCTGGACGCCGTCGAGGTGCAGCAGACGTTCTACCGGCTGCCCCGTCTGCAGACGGTCGAACGCTGGCGGGCGCGCGTGCCGCCCTCGTTCACGTTCACCCTCAAGGCGTGGCAGCTCGTCACCCATCCGCCGACCAGCCCCACGTACCGGCGGCTGGGCCGAGCGATCCCCGAGTCCCGGTGGGACCGCTACGGGTTCTTCGCGCCCAGCGACGAGGTGGCCGAGGCGTGGGCCCAGACGCTGGTGGTGGCGCGGGTGCTGCAGGCTCCCGTCGTGCTGGTGCAGTGCCCGGCCAGCTTTGTGCCCACCCGGGTGCACGTCGCGCGGGTGCGGCGGTTCTTCCGCACCGCGCCGCGCGACGGGCTGGCGATCGCCTGGGAGCCGCGCGGCGACTGGCCGCCCACGTTGGTGGCCCGCCTGTGCCGCGAGCTGGGGCTGATCCACTGCGTCGATCCCCTGGCCGATGCGAGCCGCCACGGCCGGCCCCACTACTTTCGCCTGCACGGCCGCACGGGCTACCGGTACCGCCACACCGACGACGACCTGGCGATGGTGGCCGCGGCCTGCCGCGGGCCGGCGTACGTCTTCTTCAACACCATCGCCATGTGGGACGACGCGCTGCGCTTCCGACGGCTGGTCGATCACGCCGGGGTGCATCCCGCCGGGTGAAGGGCCAGTGACCGTCCCCCACCGGTGGCGGCCCGCCACGCGCGAGCGGCGCCGCACGGGGCGGCGCACGACGGGGCGGTGCGGCGACGATCCTCGCGCGTCGCTGTCTGCAGAGCAGGAGGTTGCTGCGGTGTGGGTAATGGGTCAGGTGGTGGGCCGGCGTGCGCGGGGACCGACGCCGGCCCCACGAGCGCCGCTGCTGTCCGGCGGGCGGCGACGTGAGATCACGGCCTGGGGGGGAGACCGATGAGCAGAAACGGCATGCAGTGGTGGAGCCTCGTGGCGATCGCGGCAGTCCTCGCGCTGGGGGCGACGACGGCGCCGGCTGCCCCGATGACGGGCATGACGGTGAGCGGCGCAGGCTTTCAGACGCCGGAGTCGGTGCTGCACGACCGCGTGGCCGACGTGTACCTGGTCGCGAACATCAACGGCAATCCTACGGCTGCGGACGACAATGGGTTCATCTCGCGCGTGCTGCCGTCGGGCAGAGTCGCTGCGCTCAAGTGGATCGACGGCGCGACACCGGAGGTGACGCTGCACGCGCCGAAGGGCATGGCGATCGTCGGCGACACGCTGTACGTCACCGATATCACCGTGGTCCGAATGTTTGACCGGCGGACCGGCCGGCCGAAGGGCACCATCGAGGTGCCGGGTGCGACGTTCATGAACGACCTGGCCGCCGGACCCGGTGGCGTCGTCTACGCCACCGACAGCGGGCTCAAGCCCGACTTCAGCCCCTCGGGCACCGATGCGGTCTATCGGATCGATACGGCCGGCACGGTCAGGGCTGTGGCCAGGGCCACGGCGCTCAACCACCCCAACGGCGTGGCCGTTCGGCCCGACGGCACGGTGGTGGTGGTCACGTTCAGCGCCACCGGCGACATGTACGCCATCGCGCCGACGGGACAACGGCGGGCGCTGCCGGCGCCGCCCAAGGGGCAGCTTGACGGCGTGGAACTGCTGCCGGGTGGCGCGATGTTGGTCTCGAGCTGGGCGGCGTCGGCTGTCTACCGAATCGACGCCGCCGGCAAGGCGACGGTTGCCGTGGCCAACGTCGAGGCGCCCGCAGACATCGGCTACGACCGCAGGCGGGGGCGGGTGTTGATTCCGCTGTTCACCAAGCACGCCGTGGTGATCCAGGCGGTGCGCTAGCGTCGCGCCCGCGCAGGGTGGCGTGCAGGACCGCCGTCGGGTGGGCGGGGCCGTCCGGCTTCCCAGGGTGTCGGCCGCGTTCAGAGCCGCAGGGCCTGGCGGACGAGCGCCTGGGTGTAGGGGTGCCGCGGGGCGACGAACAGGTCGGCCGTGGGACCCGACTCCACGATGGTCCCGTCGCGCATGACGTAGACGTGATCGGTCCAGTGGGCGACCAGTCCCAGGCTGTGGGTGATCAACAACAGCCCCATCCCCAGGTCGCGCTGCAGCCGACGCAGCAGGTCGAGGATCTGCGCCTGGACCGTGACGTCGAGCCCCGAGGTGGGCTCGTCGGCGATCAGCACCGAGGGGCCCGGCGCGATCGCCGCAGCGATCAACACGCGTTGCCGCTGGCCACCGGAGAGGTGGTGCGGGTAGCGCCCGAACAGCTCGGCGGACAACCCGACCTGGCGCATCACCTCCAGCGCGCGCTCGCGAGCGCCGCGCTTGCCGTGGTGCACGACGATGCCTTCCATGATCTGCTCGCCCACGGGCAGCACCGGGTTGAGGGCGGCCCCCGGTTCCTGGAAGATCATGGCCACCCGGCGGCCGCGGTAGCGCGCGAGGGCGGGCTCGGGCAGGGCCGTCAGGTCCACGTCGCCCAGGAGGATACGGCCGGCGGCGATCACTGCGGCGTCGGTCGGGAAGAGCCGCAGCACCGCGCAGGCGGTCATGGTCTTCCCGGCGCCCGACTCGCCCACCAGGCCCACGCTGTGACCGGCGGGGACCGTCAGCGACACCCCGCGGACCACGGCCTGGGCGCCGCCCCCGCGGCGGAGCTCGACCGTCAGGTCCTCGATGCGCAGATCAGCCGGCTCGTGCCACGTCACCACGGATCTCCTCCCGGTTGTCCATGAACGCACCCGCCGCGTCCGGACGTTCCCGGCGCGCCGCGCCGCTGCTACGAGGGCCGTTCGCGCGGCTGTGGGTGGTGATCCTGCTGGTCTCGTTCGCGTTCCACCTGGTCACGGCCAGCCTGCCCTTCTACGCGGCACGCCTGGGCGCCGACGAGGCCGTCGTCGGCCTGCTGATCGGGCTCATCGCCGCCGCGGCGCTGGTGGCCCGGCCGCTGGCCGGCCTGTGGATCGACGCGGGTGCGGGGGCCACCGCCCTGGTGGTCGGCCTGCTGCTGTACGCGCTGTGCGCGGTCGGGTACTGGCTGGCGCCATCGGTGGGGGCGCTGCTGGGCTTTCGAGCGCTGACCGGCGTGGCCGTGGGCCTCTACGGCACCGCCAGCCAGGCGCTTGGCGTGGCGCTCGCGCCGGTGGAACGTCGCGCCGAGGCCCTGAGCCTCCATGCGGCGGCGATCAGCGTGGCCCAGGGGCTGGCCCCGAGCCTCGGCGTCGCGCTGGCAGCCGCGATGGGCTTCCCGGCGCTGTTCGTCGCGTGCGCGACGGTGAGCACGGCCGGGGCGATCCTGGCGTGGCCCCTGCGCCGGGTGGTCGCGCGCCCGCTCGCCGGCGCCGTCCGACGGATCTTCCACCGGGGTGTGGTGGTGCCGGGGCTGCTGCTGGTGGCGCTGCACGTGACCTTCGGTGCCAACGTCGCGCTGCTGCCGCTGCACGCGGGCCGGCGCGGTCTCGCAAACCCCGGGCTGGTGCTGGCGACGCACGCGCTGGGGCTGTTCGTGGCCCAGGCCGTCGCTGGGCGCGTCTCGGATCGCGCTGGCCGCACCGCCGTGATCGTCCCGGCGCTCGGGTTGGCCACGGCGGGGATGTGGACGACGGCGCTGGTCGGTGGATGGGCGTTGTTGCTGGCGGCGGCCGTGTCGGGCATGGGGCTGGGCGCCGGCCAACCGTCGATCGTGGCGCTGGCGGCCGACCTGGTGCGCGAGGAGGAACGGGGCGCCGCGCTGGGCACGATGGGGATCTTCCACGAAGTGGGGATCGTGGCCGGCGCGGTCGGCGGCGGCCTCGTGGCCCGCATCCTGGGACTGCCGGCGATGTTCGCGCTGGTGGGGATCGCCCCGGCCGTGGCCGCGGCCCTGACGTTGTGGCGCGGGCGGTGAGCGTCCCGTCTCCCCGCGTCGGCGCCGGCACGGGGACCGCTGCGGCCGGGCGGATGTCACGCCGCCCCGCAACCTACTGGTAGAGGAGGAACCCTTCCCGGAGCTTCAGGAACCGCTGCAACGAGGGCTGCCAGCGCGCCACGATCGTCGCCGCGTCGTCGCCGCGGAGCAGCCCCAGCCGTACGTCCTTGGTGCCCCACACCAGGTCGAACAGGTACGGACCCCATCGCGGCGCGGTGAAGCGCAGACGGTCGCCGTGCAGGCGCCGGATCTCCACCAGGATGTACACAAGCGTCGTCGACGGGCGGAAGACCGCCGGATCGGTGACGTGCAGCCGCACGCCGTACCAGACGCGCCCGGTGCGGGGATGCGGCAGCGCCGAGGCCGCGAAGCGCACGCCGGGCAGCCCGTACCGGTTGAGGCGTGCTGCCAGGCGGTGGCCGTCGAGCCATGGCGCCAGGACCACCTGGAAGCGCGAGGTGGTGGCGACGCCGTTCCACAGGTTGGTGCCGTCGACCGGCCCGGTGGCCGCGTAGGAGAAGACGGCGTCCGGTCCGGTGATGCCCGGCGACGGGTTGATCCACGGCAGGCCGGTGTCGCCCCAGCGCATCGTGCGGGTCCACCCGTCCATGGGCACCACGGTGAGGTCCGCACCGATCCCGAACGCCTCGTTGTAGAGCCGGGCCAGCTCGCCGATCGTCATGCCGTACACGTAGGGGATGGGGTACATGCCAATGAACGAGCGCAGCGCCGGTTCCAGCACCGGGCCGTCCACGATCGTCCCGCCCATGGGGTTGGGGCGGTCGAGGACGACGACCTTCTTGCCTGCCTCGCGAGCCGCGGCCATCACCAGGGCCATCGTGGACGTGTAGGTGTACGCGCGCACGCCCACGTCCTGCAGGTCGACCAGCAACGCGTCGACGCGCGCCAGCATCTGGCGCGTGGGGCGAAACGTGCCGCCGTAGAGGCTGAAGACCGGCGTGCGGCCCGGAATGGTGGGCACGGCCTCCCCCGCATCGTACGTGCCGTCGAGTCCGTGTTCGGGCGCGAACAGCGCCGTCAGACGGGCCTCCTCGACGTCGGCCAGCAGGCGGGCCGAGGGGGTCCCGTCCCGATTGACCCCCGCCTGGTGCGTCACCAGCCCGAGGCGACTGCCGCGCAGGGCGCGCAGGTCTTCGAGCAGACGGTCGATGCCGGGGCGCACCGGAGGGGACGCGCCACGGGGCGCAACGGCCTGCAGCGCGGCCAGTGGCCGGGCGGCTGGCCAGAGCACGGCGGCCAGGGCTACACACCAGACGACCGGCAAGCACGCGACGATCGGTGAGCGCACGCGACGCATACGGCCTCCTTGTTTCGACGCGGGCGGCCGGGGGCCTTGCCCGGATGGTGCCCATCGGGTGAGGTGGACCCGCCGGGCGCGCCGCCCGCGGGCGGCCCGGGGGAAACGGGGCCGGTATGGGGAACTGAAAGCGGCGCGATCTCGCCGACGGACGGTTGGACGCGCCGGCACGGCGGCGCCGGACGGTGTCGGCGGAGCGGTCCGCGGCGTCGAGAGGACGGTGGGGCACGGTGTGGATCGCGGTGAAGGCGCAGCGCATCCTGGACGGCACGGGCCGGCCGCCCATCGAGCACGGGGTGGTGGTGATCGAGGGCGAGCGGATTCGGGCCGTAGGGCGGCAGGCGGACGTGGCGATTCCCGAGGGCGCGCAGGTCTACGACTGCGGTACCCACACCGTGCTGCCGGGCCTGGTCGACGCGCACTCGCACGCCTCGATCGTTCCCGGGCTGGGCGACCAGATCGGGCAGTTGCGCCAGCCGCCCGCCCGCCAGCTGCTGCGCGCGGTGCGGAACCTGCGCACGGACCTGCGCGCGGGGGTCACCACGATGCGGGTCGTGGGCGAGGAGCACTTCATCGACATCGAGCTCCGGGACGCCATCGCGGCCGGCCGCCTGCCGGGACCCCGGCTGCGCGTCGCGACGCGCCCCATCACCGCGCGCCACGGGCACGGCGCCGCGCTCACGTTCTCCGACGGCGAGGACGCGATTCGCCGGCACATCCGCGAGAACGTGGCCGCCGGCTGCGACCTGATCAAGCTCTTCATGACCGGCGGCATCTCGAGCACCGCGGGCGGCGCCCTGTGGTATGCGTACACGCCGGCCGAGCTGGCCGCTGCCGTGGACGAGGCCCACCGCAACCAGCGGCCGGTCGCCGTGCACGCGCACGGCGGCCCGGGTCTGCGGCTGTGCATTGCGGCAGGCGTCGACACCATCGAGCACGGCAAGCTGGCCACCCGCGATGACCTGGAGGCCATGCGCCGTCGGGGCATCTGGCTGGTCACCAACAACGCGGTCAGCGGACACCCCGAGGGCATCGAGCGCGGCGACGGGCACAACCCGGTGATCATGGCCAAGCTGCGCGAAGCCCGGGCGCATGCCCGCGAGAACTTCCGCCACGTGCTTGAGAGCGGCGTGCGGTGGGCGTTGGGCACCGACGCGATGCACGGCCTGATGTGGTGGGAGATCGCCCGGGTGGTGGCGTGGGGCGCCGATCCGCACGACGCCATCCTGGCTGCCACCCGCCGGGCGGCCGAGGCCATCGGCATGGGCCAGGAGGTCGGCAGCCTGGAGCCGGGCAAGCTGGCCGACCTGATCAGCGTCGACGGTGACCCACTGCGCGACGTCACCTGCCTGCAGCGCGTGGGCCTGATCCTCCAGGCCGGGCGGCGCGTCGACACCCTCTCGCCCGACTGACGCCCGGCCCGCCGGGTCTCCTCTGCACCGACTGCCCCCGGTCCGCGATGGGCATATACGCGCCGGAGGGGATCGGATGGGCTGGCTGTGGCGACCCCGGTGGCAGGGCGTCGACCGCCGCGCGCTGCCGCGCATCCCGCTGGCCGTGCCGGTGCGCTACAGCACCGACCGGGGCCACGCCGGCATCGGCGTACTGATCGACGTGACCGAGCGGGGCGCCGGGCTGCTGGTCCACACCATCACGCCCGACACGGGCACGATCTGGATCCGGTTCCTGTGGTTCGACGACCGGGTGGGTGCGCAGGGGCGTGTCGCCTTCGTCCGCTCCACGCCCGAAGGACAGCACGTCGGCATGCAGTTCCAGCCCCTGCCCGCCGGGTCGCGGCGGTTCATCACCGAGCTCTTGATTCCCTACGGCTTGCGCAAGTTCCGGTATGACCGGCGCCACCCGTTCTCGCTGCTCCAGGCGCTGGCGGCGGCCGCACCGCCGGGGCGGGCGTCGTGGCGCCGACGTCGCTACCTTCCCGTGCTGGTGGAACAGGGCGACTACCGGGCGTGGGCCGTGACGGAAGACCGGACCGACGACGGGACCCTGCTGCTGGTCCCCTCCCCGCCGCAGCCGGACGCGGCGGTGCGCCTGACCACGTGGGGGACGTTCGTGACCCGCTACGGTATGGTCGAGCGTGCAGACGTCCTCGTACTGCCCCCGGTCACGCTGCATCGGTTGGTGGTCCGCTTCGTCGACGAGCTGACGCCGCCACGGGTCGTCGCACCTCCAGCCCTCGCGCCGGGCGTGCGCGAGCCGGGCCGCTGAGCCGTGTAGCTGGTGCCGCGGACGCGCTGACGATCCCCTGAGGGACCGGCCGGCGCGCACGGCGTGGCGCCGCCGCAGCCGCCGGGTCGTGCCGTGAGGTAGAATCGTGAAGGAGCAGGACGAGGCGGACGGCCCCCCTGGCCCCGTGGCCGGCCGCAAGACCGACGTGAGGAGGCCCCATGCTCATCAGCGAGCGCATGAACGTCGCCCTCAACGAGCAGATCGGCCGCGAGTTCGGGGCGTCGCTGCAGTACGTGAACATCGCCGCCCACTTCGCCGAGCAGAACCTGCCGGTGCTGGCGGCGCACTTCTACCGTCAGGCCGAAGAGGAGCGGGAGCACGCGCTGCGGATCGTCCGGTACGTCACCGATGCGGGCGGACACGTGGCGATCCCCGCGGTCCCCGGGCCCAAGACGCATTTCGCCACGGCCGAGGAGGCCGTGAAGCTCTCCCTGGAGTGGGAGCAGGAGGTCACCCGGCAGATCCACCGCCTGATGGACCTGGCGGTCAAGGAGACCGACTACACCACGCAGCAGATGCTCCAGTGGTTCGTGGAGGAGCAGCTCGAGGAAGTGGCCAGCATGGAGGAGCTGCTGAGCGTGGTGCGGCGCGCCGGCGAAGGCGGGTTGCTGCTGGTGGAGGAGTTCCTGGCGCGCAAGGGCCGCGCGGGCGGCGGCGCGTAGCGGGAAGGGCGGGCGCACCGACGCCCTGCGGGGCGCACGCTTCGCCACGATGCGCGGTCGGCGCGACGTTGGCGGCCTCCCTCGGATCGTTCCTGGGTCTGGACATCGCCCCCGTGCCCGACAAGGCAGCTGGGCGCCAGGGACGGGAAGCAGCCGCCGCAAGCCGCGCTGTACCCGGACCGGGCTCCGTGCCCGACAAGGCAGCTGGGCGCCGGGGCGGGCTTTCGGCGCAGGCTGGCCGAACGCTCGCGCCGCACGGCTGCAGCGTGCTGCGCGGGAGACTGCGGGGCAGGCCGTGCACCTGACCATCGTCGGCGCGGGCGCCATCGGCGGCATCACCGGTGCGCACCTGGCACGCGCCGGGCACCCGGTGCTCCTGGTCGACCGCAACCGCGCCCACGTCGAGGCGATTCGCGCCCGCGGCCTCGAGATCGTGGGCGCGGCGCGCTTCACCGTCCGCGTGCCCGCCTGCCTGCCCGAGGAAGTGCGCGGCCCCCTGGGCGCAGTGCTCCTGGCCGTCAAGACGCTGCACACGCGGGAGGCGCTGGCGCCGCTGGCCCCGCTGCTGGCGCCCGACGGCTACGTCGTGTCGATGCAGAACGGCCTCGAGGAAGAGACGATCGCAGCGCTGGTGGGACGCGAGCGCACCGTCGGCGCCTTCCTGACCTTCGGCGGGTACTACGAGGGGCCGGGGCGCCTGGTCTACAGCGGTCCGGCGTCACTGCGCGTGGGCGAACTCGACGGCCAGGTGACGCCGCGGGTGCAGACGCTGGCGCGCGTGCTCTCCGCCTTCCATCCCTGCGAGCCCACCGCCAACATCACCGGCTACCTCTGGGGCAAGCTGATCCTGGGGACGATCTACTTCGCCACGGCGGTGGTGGACGCCGACGTCGTCGACATCCTGGCACAGCCTGCGGCGCGGGCGGTGCTGGCTGCCCTGGCCACCGAGGCCCTGGCGGTCGCCGAGGCGCTGGGCGTCCGCGTCGAGGCCGTGGACGGGTTCGACCCGCGGGCGGTCCGGCTCGATGCCCGCGGCGCGCCCGTGGACCCGGCGGCCGCGCAGGCGGCCTGGGCGGCACAGCGGGCCTACTGGGAGCGCGGCCTGGCCCGACGCACCGGCGTGTGGCGCGACCTGGCGATTCACCGGCGGCCCACCGAGGCCGGGCCGATC
>CAZGNA010000018.1:0-26079 GCA_964526945.1 uncultured bacterium | reverse complement strand
TTCATCTGCGTTGAATTCCGGCTGGCGTCCACTTCTCGGACGCACATGTGCGCCAACCAGCAGGGAAGCGGAGCGACGATGGCGTCGTGGCCGGCGGCCTTCCACGTCCCGGGAGCGCGCCCCGGCGCAGGAGGGGAGAGCCGGTGATGCGCGGGTCCGGGGCCCACGAGCGCTCGGTGCCCCGCCGCTGGAGCAGGGGAGGCGGTCCAAGCGGCCCACCATGACCACCGGCTCGCATGAGCGTTCGGTGTCCCGCCGCTGGAGCAGGGGAGGGGCGGCGGCGGGCGAAAGGGAGCGCATGCGCCCTCGCCGTCGGGCCGGTGCGGCGCTTGCGGCACGGCTGGCGGTGGCGGCCGCGGCGGATCGCGGCTGCGGAATTTCCCGTGCCCGCATGGCCAACGGTCCGGTGGGCCCGGGACACGGACGGAGCTGAGACGATGCGACGGCAGCCTGCAGGGGTGAATCCGCGCCTGCGTGACCCGCTGGTCGATCAGCTCGTCCACGCCATGCTCAGCCTGCGCTCCGCCGAGGAGTGCTACCGGTTCCTCGAGGACCTGTGCACGATCGGCGAGGTGCGCGCGCTGGCGGCCCGCCTGGAGGTGGCGCGGTTGCTGGCGGCGGGGCGCACGTACGAGGAGATCGCGCGACGTACCGGTGCCAGCAGTGCCACCATCAGCAGGGTCCGGCGCTTCCTCGAGTACGGCGCCGACGGCTACCGCACGGTGCTGGGGCGACTGGCCCGGACGCCGCGCCAGGGCCGGCGGCAGCGACCACAGCGACCGCAACGGCCGCAGCGACCGCAGGCCAGGGGTTGACCGCCGATCCCCAGCGTGGTAGGCTCAAGAAGCGTGTTTACTTCGCTGCTACTTTAACGCGATGAAGAAATAAAGACACCAGGGATCGAGCTGTGCGGATTCGGGGAACGCAGGCGACACGGTGGCGGCACGTGCCGGCCGGCATGCGCGACGTGCCCGCCGACGAGATGGCCCGGCGCCGGTGGCTGGAAGCGCGCTGGCGCGCGCTCTTCGCGCGGTGGGGCTACGTGGAGGTCGAGACCCCGCTGCTGGAGTTCCTGGAGACGTTCCTGCAGGGCGCAGGGCCGGGGATCGGCGACCGGCTGCTGAAGCTCGTGGACGCCGGCGGCGAGGTGCTGGCCCTGCGGCCAGAGATGACGGTGCCCCTGGCGCGGTACGCGGCCACCCGCCTGCTGCCGGCCGGCGCTCGCCCGTGGCGCCTGGCGTACGTCGCTGCCGTCTTTCGCGGGCAGGAGCGCGGCTCGGGGCGCGAGCGCCAGTTCACGCAGGCGGGCGTGGAGGTCATCGGCGACGGCTCGCTGGCCGCCGACGCCGAGGTGATCGCCCTGGCGGCCGAGGCGCTGCGCATCGCCGGGATCGAGCAGGCCACGGTGAGCATCGGGCACGCGGGGTTCCTGCGGGGCGTGCTGGCCGCGCTGCCCGCGGCGGCGGCCGACGCTGCCCGCGACCTGTTGTACCGGCGCGCCTTCGCCGAGCTCGACCGGGTCGTGCCGGCGGGTCCGGCGCGGGAGGCGCTGCGCGCCGTGCCCGGGCTGCGTGGCGCCGGGGCGCTGGAGCGCGCGGCCGCGCTGGCGACGACCGCCGAGAGTCGCGAGGCGCTGGCGGTGCTGGGCGCGGTCCTGGAGGCGCTGGCGCCCTACGACCTGGACGTGCGGCTCGAGGTCGACCTGGGCCTGATTCGCGACTTCGACTACTACACGGGCGTCGTCTTCGAGGCGCACGGGCCGCGGGCAGGCCGGCCGCTGCTGGGCGGCGGCCGCTACGACGCGCTGCTGGCCCGCTTCGGCCAGCCGGCGCCTGCCACGGGGTTCGCGTTGGGCGTGGAGCGCGTGCTGGACGCCACGCGCGTCGTGTTGTCGCAGCCGCCGCGCGTGGTCGTCCGCTACGGCGATGGCGACGCGTACGCGCAGGCGGTCCGCGCCGCCGCCCGGCTGCGCGATGCCGGGGCGATCGCGGTGCTCGCGGCCGGGGACGGGCCGACCTCCCTGGACGCCCCGGCGTTCCAGGTGTGGGTCACCGGCGAGGGCATCCGGGTCGACAGCGACCGGCATCCCGCCCCCGCGACGCTGGAGGCGCTGTGCGCGCAGGTGCGCACGATGCCCACGGACGCATGAGCGAGCGGCTGACGATCGCCGTGCCCACCGGCCGGCTGTGGCTCGATGCCGCGGCGCTGCTGGCACAGGTCGGCGTGGCCCTCGATGCGTCCGGCCGCGATCGCCGGTTGCTGGTGGAGGTCGCCGACGACGTGCGGGTGCTGGTGGCCAAGCCGACCGATCTGTTGGCCTACGTCGAGCACGGGGCTGCCGACGTTGGCATCAGCGGCCGCGACATGCTGCTGGAGCAGAACCGCGACGTCTACGAGCTGCTCGACCTGGGGTTTGGCGCCTGCCGGGCGGTCGTGGCGCTGCCCGAGGAGCGCGCCGACGCCCTGTGGCAGCCCGGCCGCGTGCTGCGCATCGCCACGAAGTACCCGCGCCTGGCGGCGCGGTTCTTCGACGAGCTTGCGCGGCCGGTGGAGGTGGTGGTCCTGCACGGTTCGGTGGAGCTGGCGCCCCTGGTGGGCCTGGCCGACGGCATCCTGGACCTGGTGATGACCGGACGGACCCTGCGCGAGAACCGGCTGCGGGAGGTCGCGGAGGTGGCGCGGTCGACGGCGCGTCTGGTGGTCAACCGCGCCAGCCTGCTGCGCCCGCGCGTGGCCGAGTTCGTGGCGCGGGTGGAACGGCAGGTGCGCACGATGGAGGGCCCCGTCCGTGCGTGAGGCCGCGATCGTGCCACGGCCCCTGCGCACCCTGACCCCGCAGGAGCGGGAAGCGCGCGTGGCGCGCGCCCGGGACCAGGTGTACACCGCCGCACGCCGCCAGTACGCCGCGCAGGTACTGGACGACGTCGCCCGGGACGGCGATGCCGCCGTGGCGGCCTACACGGCGCGCTGGGACGGCGTGACGCTCGCCCCCGCACAGTTCGCGGTGCGTGGGGAGGAGGTGGCGGCAGCGCACCGCGCGTTGCCCGATGCCGTGCACGAGGCGCTGCGGGTCGCCATCGCCCGGAGCCGCCGCTACAACCTCTGGCTGCGCCCTCCGGAGCTGGCCCTCACCGAGCTGGAGCCCGGGGTCGTCGTGGGCGTGCGGTACACCGCGTGCCGGTCGGCAGGGATCTACGTCCCATCGGGGAAGGGCTCGTTCCCGTCGATGGTCGTGGCCATGGTGACGCCCGCCGTCGTGGCCGGCGTGGAGGACCTGGCCATCGTCGTGCCGCCGCGTCCCGACGGGAGCGCCGACCCTGCCGTGCTGGTGGCCGCTGACCTGCTGGGGGTCCGACGGATCTTCCGGTGCAACGGCGCGGCCGGCGTGGCGGCACTGGCCGTGGGCACGGCCAGCATCCCACGCGTCGACGTGGTCGTCGGGCCCGGCAATCCGGTGATCGCGGCGATCCAGCTGGCTGCCGCCGCTCATGGGGCGCGTCCCCTGGTGCTGCTGGGCCCCAGCGAGGCCGTGGTGCTGGCCGACGAGACCGCCGACGCCGACCGCCTGGTGGCCGACCTGCTGAACGAAGCCGAACACGGTGCGGACTCGGCCGTGTTGCTGGTGACCACCGAAGCGGCCGTCGCAGCTGCGGTGGCCGCCAGGCTCCCCGATGCGCTGGCCGGGCTTCCGCAGCCGCGCCGCGACTTCGCGCGGGCGGCGCTGGTCGAGCAGGGCGGCCTGTGGATCGCCGACGACCTGGACGAGGCGATCGCGTGGATCAACGCCTACGCGCCCGAGCACCTCATGCTTGCGGTGCGCGACCCCTTCGCCCTGCTCCCGCGCATCCGCCACGCCGGCGAGATCCTCCTCGGGGCGCACACGCCGTTCGCTGCGGCCAACTACGCCATCGGCGTGCCGGCGGCGCTGCCCACGGGTGGGGCCGCGGTGGCGGCCTCGGGGGTGACGGTGTGGTCGTTCCTCAAGGCGACCTCCCTGGCCTCCCTCGACGAGCGGGGCCTGCGGACGGTTGGACCTGCAGCGGTCCGGCTCGGGACCTACGAGGGCTTCCCCGCGCACGTGCGAGCCCTGACCGTCCGGGAGGTGTCGGCATGACCATGCTCGACCAACCCGCGCGCACCGACGGGGTGGCGCTGGTGCGTCGCGAGGTCCGGGCCCTGCGCGCCTACCGGCTGGTCCAGCCGGCCGACGCCGTGCGCCTGCACCAGAACGAGGCGCCCGACGACTGGCCCGAGGCCGTCAAGCGCGAGGTGGCGCAGCGGGTGGTGGCGACGCCCTGGCACCGGTACCCCGCGGCCCGGGCCGAGGCCGTCTGCGAGGCGCTCGGGCGCTTGCAGGGGACGCCCCCGACGATGGTGGTGCCCACGGCGGGCTCCAACGAAGCGCTGTGGGCGCTGTTTTCGGCCTACGCCGCCGGCGGGACGGTGGTGCTGGCGACACCTACCTACTCGATGGCGCGGGCCCTGGCCACGGTGGCGGGCGCGCGGGTGGTCGCGGTCCCGTTGGGCGCGGGCTTCGCGCTGGACGTCGACGCGGTGCTCCGGGCGGCCCACGCGCACCGCGCGGAGCTGATCTACCTGGTCTCGCCCAACAACCCCACCGGGAACCTGCTGGCCCCCGACGCGGTCCGCGCGGTGATCGCGGGCGCGCCCGGTGCGGTGGCCATCGACGAGGCGTACTGGGAGTTCGCGAGCGTCTCGCACCTGGACGCGGTGGCGCAGTGGCCGCACGTGCTGGTGGTGCGGACGTTCAGCAAGGCCATGGGCGGTGCGGGCCTGCGGGTGGGCTGGATCACCGCTTCCCCCGAGGTGGCCGCAGAACTGCACAAGGTCCTGCCGCCGTATGGCCTCAACGTCTTCGCGCAGGTTGCCGTCCCCGTGCTCGTGGCCCACCGGGACGTGGCGCGTGCCCGCGTGGCGGCCGTGGTCGCCGAGCGGGCCCGCGTCGCGGCTGCCCTGGCGGCGTTGGGGCTCGTGGTCTACCCCAGCGAGACCAACTTCCTCCTGTTCGAGCCGGGCCGCCCGCCCACCGCGGTCTGGCAGGCACTGGCCGAGCGCGGGGTGCTGGTGCGGGACGTCTCGGGCGTCGCCGGGCTCGAGCGGTGCCTGCGCGTCTCGATCGGGCGGCCCGCCGACAACGACCGCTTCCTCGACGCCCTGCGAGCGACGCTGGGCGCGCGCCTGCCATGAGCCGCCGCGCCGAGTTCGAGCGGGTCACCGCCGAGACCCGCGTGCGGGTCAGTCTGGACCTGGACGGCGACGGCCGGGCCGACGTGCGCACCGGGGTGGCGTTCTACGACCACCTCCTGGCGGCGCTTGCGCGGTTTGCGGGGTTCACCCTGGCTGTGCGCGCCGACGGCGACCTCGCGGTCGATGCACACCACACCGTGGAGGACGTGGCGATCGTGCTGGGGCAGGCCTTCCGGGCCGCGCTGGGCGACGGCGCGGGCATCGCGCGCTTCGCCTCGTTGCACCTGCCGATGGACGACGCGCTGGTGCGGGTGGCGCTGGACGTCTCGGGGCGGCCGTACCTCCACGCCGAGCTGGCGTTCCCTCAGGACCGCGTGGGCGACTTCCCGGTCGAGCTGGTCGAGGAAGCGCTGCGGGCGTTCGCCACCCACGCGGCGGTGACGCTGCACGTCGACCAGGTGCGGGGGCGCAACAGCCACCACATCGCGGAGGCGGTCTTCAAGGGGCTGGGCGTGGCCCTGGGCCGGGCGGTGGCGGTGGTGGGCCGCGACGTCCCCTCCACCAAAGGGGTGCTGTAGGGAGGCTGGCGGTGGAGATCGCGGTCGTCGACTACGGTGCGGGCAACCTGCGCAGCGTGACGCGGGCGCTGGCGGTCGCGGGCGGGACCCCCCGGCTGGTCACCGGCCCCGGTGGGCTCGTCGGTGCGGACCTGGTGGTGCTCCCGGGTGTCGGCGCGTTTGCGGCCGCGGTGCGCCGGCTGCAGGCGGCGGGCATGGTCGAGGGGCTGCGTGCCGCCGTGCGGGCCGGGATCCCGGTGCTGGGGCTGTGCCTGGGGATGCAGCTGCTCTTCGACGAGAGCGACGAGGGCGGTGAGAGCACCGAAGGGTTGGGCGTCCTGCGGGGCGTCGTGCGACGCCTTCCTGCGGGCGTCAAGGTGCCCCACATGGGGTGGAACACCCTGGAGGTCGCGCGCCCCGACCCCCTGGTCGCCGGGCTGCCCGAGCCCGCGTACGTCTACTTCGTCCACTCCTACGCTGTCCAGCCGGCCGATCCTGCGGTGGTCGTGGCCTGGTCCACCCACGGCGCGCGCTTCCCTGCCATCGTGCGCGCCGGCACCGTGGTGGGATTCCAGTTCCACCCGGAGAAGAGCAGCCGCGTGGGCGCGCGGCTGCTGGCCAACGTCGTGGCGGGCCTGGCGACCCGGGCGGCGCGGTGATCGTCTACGCCGCTATTGATCTGCGCCGCGGGCGGGCCGTGCGCCTGCGTCAGGGCGACGTCGCCCGCGAGGACGTCTTCGCCGACGATCCGGTGGCCGTGGCCCGGCGCTGGGCGGCCGAGGGCGCTCCCTGGCTCCACGTGGTCGACCTCGACGGCGCGCTGGCCGGGGCGCCGCGCCATCTCGACGTCGTCGGCCGGATCTGTCGTGCCGTCGTCATCCCGGTGCAGGTCGGGGGTGGCCTGCGCCGTCTGGACGACGTCGAGGCCGTGCTGGCCGCCGGCGCGGCCCGGGCCGTGCTGGGGACGGCGGCCCTGGCCGGTCCCCTGCTGCGCGAGAGCGTGCGGCGCTTCGGCGACCGGATCGCGGTGGCCCTGGACGCACGGCGCGGCGCCGTGGCCGTGCAGGGCTGGCAGGCGGTCACCGACATGCCGGTGGTGGAGGCCGCGCGACGCGTGGTGGCGGCGGGCACGCCACGCCTGATCTACACCGACGTGGCGCGGGACGGAATGCTGGCAGGCCCGGATCTGGACGGGCTCGTCGCGCTCGTGCGCGCGGTCGCGGTGCCGGTGGTCCTTGCGGGCGGCGTGACGACGCCCGATGACGTGCGGGCCGCGGCTGCCGCCGGCGCCGAGGGTGTCGTCGTCGGCCGCGCCCTGTACGAGGGGCGGCTCCGTCTCGCCGACGTGGTGCGGCTGCCCGGGGTGCCCTGATGCTGGCCAAGCGCGTGATACCGTGCCTGGACGTGGCTGCGGGCCGTGTGGTCAAGGGCCGGGCGTTCGTCGATCTGCGCGACGCGGGCGACCCGGTGGCGCTCGCGGCGCGGTACGACCGCCAGGGTGCCGACGAGCTGGTGTACCTGGACATCACCGCGTCGGTGGAGGCTCGCCCGACGTTGCTCGAGGTCGTGCGTCGCACTGCCGAGCAGGTGTTCATTCCGCTCACCGTGGGGGGCGGCGTGCGGTCCGCAGACGACATCCGGGCGCTGCTGCTGGCCGGCGCCGACAAGGTCGCCGTGAACACCGCGGCGGTGACGCGGCCTGCCTTGATCGCCGAGGCGGCCGATCGGTTCGGAAGCCAGTGCGTGGTGGTCGCGATCGACGCGAAGCGCCGCGAGGAGGACGGCAGGGTGTGGTACGAGGTGATGACCCACGGGGGACGGCGTCCGACCGGGCTGGACGCGGTCGCCTGGGCGCGCGAGGCCGCGCGCCTGGGTGCCGGCGAGATCTTGCTCACCAGCGTCGACCGCGACGGCACCGAAGAGGGCTACGAGCTCGAGCTCACCCGGCGTGTGGCCGAAGCCGTGGTGATCCCGGTCGTGGCCTCTGGCGGGGCGGGGCGGCCCGAGCACCTCTGCGAGGTACTGACGGCGGGCAGGGCCGACGCGGCGCTGGCGGCCTCGATCTTCCACTACGGGCGGTTCCCGATCCCTGTCTGCAAGGCTGTCCTGGCCGCAGCTGGCGTACCGGTGCGGCTGGTGCGGGACGAGGAGGACGCACGTGAGGCGTGACGAAGGCGACGCACCCCTGCCGGGGGGCCCGGAGGGCGGTCCGGCGCAGGCGGCACTGCTGCGGTGGGAGGACGGGCTGCTGCCCTGCGTCGTGCAGGACGCCCGGACCGGCACGGTGCTGATGCTGGCGTGGATGAACGCGGAGGCGTTCGCCCGGACGCTCGCCACGGGCGACGCGTGGTTCTGGAGCCGCACGCGCCAGGCGTTGTGGCGCAAGGGCGAGACCTCGGGACACAGCCAACGGGTGGTGCGGGGCGCGGTGGACTGCGACGGCGACGCGGTGTTGCTCCAGGTGGTGCCCCGGGGGCCGGCCTGCCACACCGGGCATGCGTCGTGCTTCTACCGTGATGCAGACGGAGGCGAGCAGCGCGACGCGGGACCGGTGCTGCCGCGCCTGGAGGCGGTGATCGCCCAGCGTCGCCGCACGATGCCCCCCGGGTCCTACACCGCGCACCTCCTGGCGGGCGGCGTGGACGCCATCGGCGCCAAGGTGCGCGAAGAGGCCGAGGAGGTCGTGCGAGCCGCGCGCGCGGAGTCCGACGACCGGGTGGCAGAGGAGGCGGCCGACCTGCTGTACCACCTCCTCGTCCTCCTGGCCGGCCGCGGCGTGCCGCTGGCGCGCGTGCTCGACGTCCTGGCCGCACGCGGGGCGTAGGGGCGGACGGCGCCCGCGCGCCCCGCATCGCGCGGCCTCGGCCGGTGGTGCGGATCCGGCGCGTGTCGCGCTCCCGGCCCGCCCGCAGCCGGCAGCGCGTGACGGCGCCTGGGCGGTCGTGCGGATCCGACGTGCCGGGCGCGGCCTGCCCGGTCAGGGCTCCTTTGGCCAGGGGCCGACCACGCCGGGGGCGGCCCACTCCATGCTGGTCAGCTCCGCGACGGTCATCCGCTTGCCGGCCGGCACGCGCACCACACCCTTGCGGTCACGGATCGGTCCGGTGAACGGATCGAAGGCCGGAGGATTCTTGGCCATCTGCGCGTGGCGGCGCATGACCAGGTCGTACACCGACAGGCGCCCCAGGTCGGGGGTCTGCACGGTCACGGCCTTCAGGCGGCCGGCCCACTGGGGGTTGATCGGCTCGCCCATCTCGCACCCCAGCTCCACCGCGCCCTGGGCCAGGAGCCACCAGTAGTCGACCTTCTCGAGGTTCTCCGGGGTGTACGTGCCCTGGTACACCTTCCGCAGGAAGTCCACGTAGATCTTGTCCCAGTGGACGAGCTGGCCCGAGAGACAGTGCTGGGGCGCGAACCGCTTCATGGGCGAGTAGTGGCCGAAGCTGGGGAGGTTGCGCCGGGCCGCCACCTGCACCACGGTGGGCGAGTCTTCGGTGAAGGCGAAGACGTCGGCCCCCTCGGCGATCAGTGCCTCGGTGGCCTCCTTGGCCGCAGCCGGGTTGAACCAGTCGTTGATCCAGCGCACGTGGACGGTGGCCCGCGGGTTGACCGCCCGCACCCCCAGCGCGAAGGCGTCGATGTGCCGCTTCACTTCCGAGATGGGATGGGCCCCCACGTAGGCGACCTTACCGCTGCGGGTGACGGCCCCGGCCATCAGGCCGTTCAGGTAGTAGACCTGGTAGAAGTCGGCCATGTAGGTGGCCATGTTGGGCGCCCGCTTGAACCCCGAGGCGTGCGCGAAGATGTGGTTGGGGTAGCGCCTGGCGGCCGCCAGCGTGCCGTCCATGAAGCCGAAGCTGGTGGTGAAGATGACCCGCGCGCCCTGCTGGATCAGCTTGTCGATGAACAGCGTCTCCTGCCCTTCCTTGACGCTCTCGATGAACACCGTCTCGAGCCAGGGGAGCTGCTGCTCCGCCTTCCGCCGCCCCACGTCGTGGGCGTGGGTCCACCCGTAGTCGCCGATGGGCCCCACGTAGATGAAGCCGGCCTTCAGCTTCCGCTGCTGCGCCCCGCCTGCAGCCGCCAGGCTGCCGAGCAGCAGCGCAACGACCACCGCCACCGTCCACCGCATGGTGCGCCTCCTTTCGCTGGTCCTCCCGACGCATTCGCCCTCTGGACCACGATACGCCCTGCGGGCGCGCTTACCTGCCGGCCGCAGCGGACTGGGGGGCATCGGGACCTCCCGACGGCCGCACCGTAGCCATCTCCCGCCTGCCATCTCCCACCTGCCCGTGCCGGCGCGGACGTGGCGGGGCGCACGCCGTCAGGCGGCGCGCCGGTGATCGGATGCCCCGCCCGTGTCGGCACACGCCCTGCGGGACGCAGGCGCGGGTGCAAGGGCCATCACCGTTCCCCGGGCGCCCACGGCAACCCCAGCGCCTCGGGTGCCCCCTGGCCCCGCTGCCGGCGCGCCATGACGGCCAGCGCCGCGATGGTGAAGGCGAAGGGGAGCATGCGCAGGAACTCCGGCGGGATCTGCGCCTGCAGCCGGAACGAGAGGAAGAACAGGGCACCGTACAGCAAGGTGCCGACGACGGCACGTAGCGGGTCCCAGCCGGCGAAGATCGCCAGCGCGATGGCGATCCACCCCAGCCCGGCGGTCATCCCCTCGGTCCACGACGGCCGGTAGGCGACGGAAAGGAACCCGCCGGCCACCCCGGCCAGGACGCCGCCGAACACCACGGCGGCGTAGCGCACCAGGATCACGTTGACACCGGCGGCTGCGGCCGCGGCGGGCGCCTCGCCGGCCGAGCGGAGCACCAGGCCCAGGCGCGTGTGGTACAGCACGCCCCACAGCACGACCGCAAGCCCCAGACCCAGGTACGTCAGCGCCGAGACCTCCGGCAACGTGGTCAGGAGGGGGATGCCTTCCCAGCCGCGGCCCAGCACGCCGGCCGCGCCCAGGCCGAACATCGCCAGCGCCAGGCCCGAGACGTACTGGTTGCCGCGCAGCGTGATGGCCACCACCGCATGCAGGAACGCCGCGGCACCGCCGGCCGCTGCAGCCGCCAGCAGGCCCAGCACGGGGTGCCCCGTGGTGTGCGCCACCGCGAAGGCGAAGAAGGCACCGAGGATCATCATGCCTTCCACGCCCAGGTTGACCACGCCGCTCCGCTCGGCGTAGATCTCGCCCAGCGACGCCCACAGCAGGGGGGTGCCCACGGCCAGGGCGCGGACGACGGTCGTGAGGACGTAGTCGGTCACCGTCGGTGCGCTCCCCCCACGCCGGTGGCGGCGGTGCCCTCGCTGCCGGCGGACACCAGCGCCGGTGCGCCCGCACGCGGGGCGCCCGTCCAGCGCACGCGGTATGCCAGCAGCCGCTCGCTGCCGATGAGGAAGAAGAGGATCAGCCCGTTGAACATCAGCGTCACCTGAAACGGGAGCTGCAGGGAGACCTTCATGACGTCGCCGCTGGTGAAGATCCACCCGAGGAAGAGGGCGGTGAGCACCGCGGCCAGCGGGTGCCCGCGCGCCAGCCACGCCACGATGATGGCGGCGTAGCCGTACCCCGCCGACACCTGGGAGGGCGAGAGCAGCTTGTGGTGGATGCCCGCCACCTCGCCCGCCCCGGCCAGGCCGGCCAGCCCGGCCGAGAGCACCACCGCCGCCAGGCTCGTCCGCGCGGCGTCGATGCCCGCGTAGCGCGCCGCGTGCGGGTTCTGGCCCAGCACGCGGATCTCGAAGCCCAGGCGCGTCCGGGCCAGCAAAAACGCGAGCCCGCCGGCCGCCAGCAGCCCCACCGCCAGCGTCGGCCAGTGGACGTGCGTGCCCGGGATCACCGGCAGCCACGCGGGCTGCGGAAACGTGTCGGTGTACGCGAACCCGAAGACCGCTTTGCCCTTCCACGGACCGTGGATCAACCATTCCACGAGGAAGAGGGCGATGTAGTTCATCATGAGCGTCGTGATGACCTCGTTCACCTCGAGGCCCAGCCGCAACCACGCGGGCACCAGGCTCCACGCCGCGCCGGCCGCGAACCCGGCGGCGAACAGCAGGGGGATCGACCACGGCCCTGCGGGGACGAACAGCGCAACGCCCGTCGCGCCCACGGCGCCCGCCAGCAGCTGGCCCTCGGCACCGATGTTCCAGAACTGGGCGCGAAACGCGACGACCAGACCCACGCCGCACAGCAGCAAGGGAATCGTCTGGCGGAGGATCTCGGGTGCGGCGCGCGGATCGGCCAGGGTGCCGGCGAACATCGCGCGGTAGACCGCCACGGGCGAGAGCCCAAACGCCCAGAACAGCACGGCCGAGGCCACCAGCGCCGCGGCGACGGCGCCGGCCGAGACCACCAGCACCCAGGCGCCCGACGGCGCCGCCACCGCTTCGATCGCCACCGGGCCGAAGCGCTTCACGCGCGGTGCCCCATCATCAGGAGCCCGAGGCGCTCGGGGTCGGCTTCCTGTGCCGGCAGTTCGCCCACGACCTGTCCACCGAAGAACACCGCGATCCGGTCCGCCAGGGCCAGGATCTCGTCCAGGTCCTCCGACACCAGCAGCACGGCGGCGCCCTGGGCCCGACACTGCTGCAGCCGGGCGTGGACCTGCTCGGTGGCCGCCACGTCCAGCCCCGCGGTGGGGTGCGCGGCGACCACGAGCACCGGCTGGCCGGCGAGTTCCCGGCCCAGGATGAGACGCTGCACGTTGCCGCCCGAGAGCAGGCGCGCGGGCACCTCGGGGCCCGGGGTGGCGATCTCGTACTCCGCGATGACCTGTCGGGCGAAGGCCGCCACCGCCCGCGGGTCCAGCAGCGCACCCCGCGCGAACGGCCGGTGGCGGTAGCGCCGCAGCACCAGGTTCTCGGCCACCGACATGGTCGGGACGATCCCGTCGCGCAGGCGGTCCTCGGGGATGTGCGCCACGCCCAGGTCGTGCAGCAGGCGCGCCGGCCGGTTGGTGACGTCGCGGCCGCAGAGCAGCACGCGGCCACCCGCGGCGCGGCGCAGACCGGTCAGCACCTCGACCAGCTCGCGCTGGCCGTTCCCGGCCACACCGGCGATGCCCAGGATCTCGCCCCCCCGGACCACCAGGGAGACGCCGCGCAGGGCATCGACCCCTCGGGGGCCCGGGGCCCGCAGGCCGTCCACCTGCAGCACCACGTCGCCCGGCGTCGTCCGCTGGCGGGCAGGCTGGAACGTCACGTCGCGGCCCACCATCATCCGGGCCAGGGCCCGCCGGTCGACGTCCGCTGCCGGCAGGGTGGCCACGACGCGGCCCCGCCGCAGCACCGTGATCCGGTCGGCGATGGCGGTCACCTCGTCCAGCTTGTGGGAGATGAAGATGACGGCGTGGCCATCGCGCCGCATGCGCCGCAGGACCTCGAACAGCCCCCGCACCTCTTGCGGGGTGAGCACGCTCGTCGGCTCGTCGAGGATCAGGATCCTGGCGCCGCGCAGGAGCACCTTCAGGATCTCCACCCGCTGCTGTTCGCTGGGCGAGAGGTCGGCCACCCGCGCCCGCGGATCCACGCCCAGCCCGTACCGGGTGGCCAGGTCGAGGAGGCGGGGCTCGAGGCGCCGCGTGGGCCGCACGAACGGTTCCCCCGGCAGGCCCAGCGCCACGTTCTCGACCACGGTGTGCCGGCGGATCAGCAGGAAGTGC
Organism: uncultured bacterium; assembly: GCA_964526945.1. Lineage (GTDB taxonomy): Bacteria > Sysuimicrobiota > Sysuimicrobiia > Sysuimicrobiales > Humicultoraceae > Fervidifonticultor. Next base: position 12,653 of record CAZGNA010000018.1, on the reverse strand, counting down.
TGGGGGACCATGCCGATGCCCAGCCGCAGCGCGTCCCGCGGCGACCGGATCCGCACGCGCTGCCCGTCGAGCCAGATCTCGCCGGCGTCGGGCTGCTGCAATCCGTAGAGCACGCTCACCAGCGTGGTCTTGCCGGCGCCGTTCTCGCCCAGCAGCGCGTGGACCTCGCCCGGCGCGACCTGGAGCGTGACCCCGTCGTTGGCCACCACGCCGGGGAAGCGCTTGGTGATCTGGCGCAGTTCCAGCATGCCGGCGGATTCTGCGCTCCAGGCAGCGACCCCTGCGCCGCGCCCTCAGGCCCCGGCGGGATCGGCCCGCAACACGCCCACGTAGGGCAGGTTGCGGTAGAGCTGCCGGTAGTCGAGCCCGTAGCCCACCACGAAGACGTCGGGGATCTCGAAGCCGCGGTAGCGGATGGGCAGCGTCTCCACCAGCCGCCGCACGCGCTTGTCCAGCAGCGTGCAGATGGCCAGGTCGGCCGGGTCCCGCGCCTGCAGGGCGCGCACCAGGTAGGACGCCGTCAGCCCGGTGTCGATGATGTCCTCCACCAGCAGCACCGACCGCCCGGTGATCTCCTCGTCGAGGTCCTTGAGCAGCCGGACGACGCCCGTGGGGCCCTTCCCGCCGCGGTAGGAGCTGATGGCCAGGAAGTCGATGGTCACCGGGATCTCCAGCGCACGGGTGAGGTCCGTGAGGAAGTAGACGCCGCCCTTGAGCACCGTCACCACCAGGAGGTCGCGTCCGGCGTAGTCGCGGCTGATGGCGGCCGCCAGCTCGCCCACCCGGGTCCGGAGCTCGGCCTCCGTGAAGAGGACGTCGATGGGCGCCGTGGCCATCACGGTCGCCGGAGGGCGGTGCGGGCGGGTGGCGGGGTCACCGGCTGCGCACCGGGTGCAGGCCGTACTTGGCCAGCAAGTTGCGGTAGTCGCGACCGTAGAAGATCTTGACGCGGACCTCGGGGTACAGTTCCCGCATGCGGCGCAGCTTGCGGTTCTTCCGGGTGACCAGGCTCTGCTTGAGCGTCGTGAGCTCGACGTAGAGGTCGAGGTCGGGCAGGTAGAAGTCGGGGCTGAAGCTCTCGATCACCCGGCCCTGCGCGTCCCACTGGAGCGGGAAGGACCGGGGCTCGTACTCCCAGCGGATGCCGTAGAAGTCCAGGATCCGCGCGAACTCCGCCTCGCTGTCGTGGGCGAAACGGACGCCCGGCCGTACTGCCATTGCCCTGAGTATAGGGAGTCCGCCCGTCGGCCGCAAGCCGGCGGCAGGTCGGGTTCCCTCCTGGTCGGGTCCTGTCGGGTCTGTGGGCCAGGTTCCGGGCCTCGGGGTGCGGGGCGGGCGCAGCGGTATGGTACAATATCTATTAAAGCAGGCCTGCCAGGACCGCCCGGGCGCGGGTGGGCGGTACTTGTGTGTCTACATCAGGGGGAGTCCGTACATGCCGGAGGCCGCCAGGGCCGAGGAGCTACAACGCTATCTCCGGCAGTTGGAGAGCCACGACGTCACCGTCCGGAGCGACGCGGCCCATGCGCTGGGGAAGCTCGGCGACGAGGCCGCGGTGACGGCCCTTGCGCGGGCGCTCCAGGACCCCGACGAGTACGTACGCAAGAGCGCGGTGATGGCGCTGCGGCGCATCGGCGGTGCCGCTGCGGCCGAGGCGTTGCGCACCGCGCTGGGCGACCGCAGCGAGCAGGTCGTCCTGCAGGCCGTCAACGGCCTGCGGGACATGCGGGACCGGGGGGCGGTGGAGCCCCTGATCCGCGTGCTGGGGCGCCGCGAGCGGTCGCTGCAGCTGGCGGCGACCGAAGCCCTGGTGCGGATCGGCCCCGACGCGGTGCCCGCACTGCTGGCCGCCTTCGCGGACAAGAACCTCCGGCGCAAGCTCGGCGCCACCGTGATGAAGATCCTGGTGGACATCGGCCCGCGGGCCGTCGACGCGCTGCTGCAGGCGCTGCACCACGAGAGCCAGGTTGTCCAGGTCACGGCCATGACCGTGCTGGGGCGCGTGGGCGACAGCCATATCGTCAAGCCCCTCGTGGAGCTGTTCCTGCGGGACCCGCGGATGCAGGAGGCGGTGGTGGCGACGCTGGCGCGGCTGGAAGAGCGGGGCGCCATCGAGCCGGGTGAGGGGGGACACGGGGACCGCGAGGTGTACCCGCCACGCGCCGTCGTCGACGCCTTCGCCGCGCACCCGCGGGGCGAGGTCGTCGAACAGCTGCGCCTGGCCCTCGAGAACCCCATGCCGAAGGTGCGGCGGTTCGCGCTGCGCGTCCTGTTCGCGCTGTTCGGCGAAGGCGCCGCGGACCAGTTCGTCACCTCGCTGGACGACGACGACGTGGAGGTCAAGCGGCTGGCCATCAAGATCCTGGGCAAGCTGCGGGACAAGCGGGTGATCGAGCCCCTGGTCGCCCTGCTCCAGAAGGAAGGCGGCGAGCACGTGGAGGACGCGGTGTGGAACACCCTCAAGGTGCTCACCGACCTCCGCGAGTTCGAGCAGCTCCGCGCCCGCGTCGCCAAGGAGCGGGCCGGCGCCCGGCCCAGCGTGCGCAAGGTGCGGTCCGAGCGCGACCTGTCTCCGGACTGGTGGCGCGAGCAAGACTAGGTCTCCCCGCCCAGGGCCGCGCGGCCCGCACCGGCTCGCCCCGTCCTGGGACCTGCGGGGTCCCGGGCGGCGGTCGGGGCCACGCGCGCCCGGTGTGCACGCCGCCAACCGACGACCGATGGTCCCGGTGATCGTCCTCAGTACCGCTGCCAGCCTCGACGAAGCCACGCGGATCGCCGACGCCCTGGTGGAGGAGCGCCTGGCGGCCTGCGTGACCGTGCTGCCGGGGGCACGGTCGGTCTACCGCTGGCAGGGGCGCGTGGAGCACGCCGACGAGGTGCTCCTGGTGATCAAGACCGTGGCGGCCCGTCTCGATGCGCTGACCGCGCGGGTGCGCGCGCTGCACGCCTACGAGGTGCCCGAGGTGGTGGCGGTGCCGATCACGGCCGGATGGCCGCCCTACCTGGCGTGGCTGGCTGGCGAGGTCAGCGCAGCCGAGGGCGGCCCTGCGCCCGGGGGCGAGGCCGCGCCGTGAAGGTCCTCCTCACCAACGACGACGGCATCCACTCGCCCGGTCTCCACGCCCTCGCCGCCGTCCTGGCCCCGCACCACGAGGTGGCCGTGGTGGCCCCCGAGCACGAACGCAGCGCCACCGGGCACGCGATCACGCTGCACAAGCCGCTGCGGGCCACCCCGGCGACGGTGCCGGTGGCGGGCGGGATCCGCGCCTGGGCCACGAACGGGACGCCCGCGGACTGCGTCGTGCTGGGCGTGGTCGAGCTGCTGGGCGCGCGGCCCGACCTCGTGGTCTCGGGCATCAACGTCGGTGCCAACCTGGGCCTGGACCTGACGTACTCGGGGACCGTCTCCGGGGCCATGGAGGGCGCCATCCTGGGCATCCCCAGCATCGCGGTGTCGGTGGCGTCGTTCGTGGACGTCCGGTTCGACGTGGCGGCGGCGTTCGTCGAGCAGCTGGCCCGCGCGGTGGCGACGCACCGGCTGCCCGCCGACGCCGTCATCAACGTCAACGTGCCGAACCTGCCGCGCGAGCGCATCCGCGGCGTGGCGCTGACGCGGCAGAGCACGCGGCGCTACCTCGCCCGCCTCGAGCGGCGCACCGATCCCCGCGGCCGCCACTACTACTGGCTGACCGGAGAGCGCGAGCCCGTCGGCGATCGCGAGGGCACCGACGGGTGGGCCGTGGCCCGCGGGTACATCTCCGTGACCCCGATCCACCTCAACATGACCGACGAGCGGTTGCTGCAGGACCTGGCGACCTGGGGGCTGACCTTTCCGTAGCCACCGCGTGGCGCCGGGGCGTCCCGTGTGCCCGGGGTGCGCCGGGATGCGAGCAGGAATTCTCCCAAGCACGGAGAACACCGCTGCGACGCCGGATGGCGTCGACGTGGCAGGCGTCGGACTCTTCCGTCGGAGCGCGCATGGTCCAGTTTGACGGCGTCGGCAAGCGGTATTCCTCCGGGGTCATCGCTCTCCAGGACGTCACGGTCCACATCGCGGCCGGCGAGTTCGTCTTCCTGGTCGGCCCCACGGGCAGCGGGAAGTCCACGTTCCTCAAGCTGATCCAGCGCGTGGAACGTCCCACCACGGGCCGCGTCGTCGTGGACGGCGTGGACGTCGGCGCGCTGGCCGCTGCGGAGGTGCCCTACTTCCGGCGCCGGCTGGGCGTGGTCTTCCAGGAGTTCAAGTTGCTGCCGGGCCGCACGGTGGCCGGCAACGTGGCGTTCGCCCTGGAGGTGACGGGCGCCGATCCTCTCGAGATCACGCCCCGGGTGCACTGGGCCCTGGAGGTGGTCGGCCTGGCCGACCGGGCGCACGCGCTGCCGGCCAGCCTGTCCGGTGGCGAGCAGCAGCGGGCGGCCATCGCGCGGGCTATCGTCAACCGACCGCGGGTGCTGCTGGCCGACGAACCCACGGGCAACCTCGACCCCGAGGCGGCATGGGAGATCATGCACCTGCTCAGCGAGATCAACCGGCGGGGAACGACGGTGATTGTGACCACCCACAACCCCACCCTGGTGGACATCCTCCGGCGGCGGGTGGTGGAACTGCGGGGAGGGCGCGTGGTCCGCGATGAGCATCGAGGTCTCTACGCCCCCGCGCGCTGAGCCTCGGCCGCGCGGGCGGTCCGGCCGACCGCCCGCACCCGGTCGACGGCCGGCGAGCCGCCGGCAGCGCGGGGCGGCGGTGCGGGAGGCGCTGACGGCCATGCGCCGGGGCGGCCTGATGACGCTCGCCGCCACGACCACGATGCTCGTGGCGCTGGCGGTCGCCGGCGGCGGGGCGCTGGTGTCGGCGAACCTGGTGCACCTGGCGACCCTCCTGGAGGACCAGGTGGAGGTGGTGATCCTGCTGCGCGACGGGCTCGCCCCGGCGCAGCACCAGCGCACGCTGGCCGCGGTCGAGGCCCTCCCGGGCGTACGCCGCGCGGTGCTGGTCGGGCGTGCCGAGGCCCTGCGTCGCCTCCAGGCCACCTACGGCATGCCCGCCTCTCTGGCCGCGTCGTTGCCGTCGAACCCGTTGCCCGACTCGATCGAGGTGCGGGTGCGCGATGCGGGGCGGATTCGCGAGGTGGCCGAGGCGGCGCGCCGGCTTCCCGGGGTCGACGACGTCGTCTTCGGCACGCCGGTGGTCGACCGGTTGGTGGCCGTGACCCGGGCCGTGCGGGTCAGCGCCGCGGTCGTGGCGGGCGTCCTGGCGGCTGCGGCCCTGCTGATCATCACGAACACGATCCGCCTGACGGTGTCGGCGCGGCGGCAGGAGATCGAGATCATGACCCTGGTGGGCGCCACGCCCGGGTTCATCCGGGGGCCGTTCCTGTGGGAAGGCGCCCTCCAGGGCGGGCTCGCGGCCGCGGCGGCCAGTTGCCTGCTGGGCGCCGGGTACGCCTGGCTGGCTGTCCGGGTCGAGGCCTCGCTGCCGTTCCTTCCGTTATTGCCCCCACCCGCAGTCCTCCCTGGCGTGCTGGCCCTGGTCTGGGCCGTGGGCGTCGCCGTGGGCATCGGCGGCAGCGCCCTCGGGCTGCGCCGGTACCTGGTCCTGTGAGGACGACATCCGGCGGGCCGGTGGCCACCGTCCCGCGTGCGTCACCCAGCGCCGGGCCGCTCCCAGATGTCGTGAGGACGACGGCCGTGAGGACGCTGGCTGCCGGGGCGATCGCGCTTCTGCTTGGGCTCGCCGACCCCGTGACGGCTGCCCTGGCCGCGCCGTCCGGCGCTCCGGTCCCGGCGTCGCTCGCCCAGAGCTCGCCCGAAGGTCGCCAGCAGGAACTGCGACGCCTCCAACGCCAGCTGCAGCTCGAGCGACGCCGGCTCCTGGTCGTGCGGCGGCGCGAGCGCCGGCTTGCCGACGAGGTGCAGCACCTCGACCAGGCCCTGGAGGCCACGGAGGCCCGCCTGGATCAGCTGGAGATCGACCGGCAGCGCGCGCAGCAGCGCGCGGCAGCAGCCGCGGCCGCGGTGGCCAGCGCCGAGCGGGAGCTGGCCCGGCGGCGGGCCGTGCTGGGGACCCGGCTGCGGGACCTCCACCGGTACGGGCGTGCAGGGTATCTGGACGTGGTGCTGGGCGCCGCCACCTTCTCGGAGTTCGTGACCCGCGCCCGCATCGTCGGCGCCATCGTGCAAAGCGACACCCGGCTGATCGCCGCCTACCGCCAGGACCGCGATCGCGCCGAGGCGTTGCGCGCGGAGTTCCAGGCCGAGCAGCGTCGCCTGGCCGCCCTGGTGGAGGAAACCCGCCAGCGCCGCCAGCTGCTCGCCGAGCAGAAGGAGGCCAAGCGGCGGCTGCTGGAGGGCATCGCGCAGGAGCGCGCCGCCGTCGAGCGCGTCGTCGAGGACCTGCGCAGGGAGTCCGCGGAGCTGGAAGCGCTGATCCGGCGGCTGCAGGCCAGCGGGCCGTCGCGGATGGCCATCGGCGCGTTCGTCTGGCCGCTGCGGGGCGCGGTCACGTCGCGGTTCGGGTTCCGACGTCACCCGATCTTTCGGGCGCGCCTCTTCCATCAGGGCGTCGACATCGCCGCCCCGCACGGCACCCCGGTGCGGGCCGCCGGGGACGGTGTCGTGCTCTTCGCTGGCTGGTACGGCGGCTACGGCCGGCTGGTGGTGCTCGACCACGGCGACGGCCTCAGCACGCTCTACGGGCATCTCTCCGCGATCCTGGTCGCGCCGGGGGCGCAGGTCGTCCGCGGCCAGATCATCGGTCGGGTGGGCAGCACGGGCTACAGCACCGGACCCCATCTGCACTTCGAGATCCGGCGCAACGGGCAACCCATCGACCCGCAGCGGTGAGGCGCAGGCGCCGGCATCGTGCCGCGCGTGGCGCCGGCGCGCTTGTTCGCCGCCGTCGACCACGATAAGCTACAACCGGCGGTCTGCGGACCGACCGCCTGGAGGCGAGAGGCGTGCACAGCCGCATCCTACAGCGACTCCCGTGGCCTGCCGTGGCCGCGGCGATCGTCGCGGTCTTCCTGGCCGGCTACGGCGCGGGCCAGGCGTCGGTGGCCCGCGGCGCCGACGACCAGGGCTTCGCGCTGCTGCGGCAGCTGCTCACCCACATCCGGCAGGACTACCTGGGGCCCGCCCCCGACGCACGCGTGCTCTTCGACGGCGCGGCGCGGGGGATGCTGGAGGCGCTGGGCGACCCCTACACGCGGTACATGGACGCCAGGGCGTTCCGGGAGTTCGCCCAGGACGCCCAGGGCTACTTCTTCGGCATCGGCATCTTCATCGACATCCGCGACGGCCAGCTGATCGTCGTGCAGCCCATCGAGGGCACCCCGGCGCATCGGGCGGGCCTGCGGCCGGGCGACCGCATCCACGCCATCAACAACGTCTCCACCGAGGGGATGGCGCTGCAGGAGGCGGTGAGCCGGATCCGGGGCCCTGCGGGCACCCGGGTGGTGCTGCGCATCCAGCGGGCCGACCGGACCTTCGACGTGGAGATTACCCGCGCGCGCATCCAGATCGTGTCCGTGCAGGGCGCCGGGGTCCTGGACGCTGACCTCCAGAGGCAGCTGGCGGCCGAGCGACTGGGATACGTGCGCATCCTCACGTTCAACGACCGAACGGCGGAGGAGGTCGCGGCCGAGATGACCCGGCTGCAGCAGGCCGGGGTCCGTGGGGTGCTCCTTGACCTGCGCAGCAACGGCGGCGGGCTGCTGGAGGCGTCGCTCCGGGTGGCCGAGCGCTTCGTGCCCGAGGGGCGGCCGCTCGTCCACATCGTGGACCGCACCGGCCGCAGGACGACCGAGCGTGCCGGGCGCGGCCCGAAGATCCGGCTGCCGGTGGTGGTGCTCGTCAACGAGTTCAGCGCCAGTGCCTCCGAGATCCTGGCCGGCGCCCTCAAGGACTCCGCCGGGGCCACGCTGGTCGGGATCAAGACGTTCGGCAAAGGGGTCATCCAGTCGGTCTACGCGCTCCCCGGCGGTGGCGGCGCCGCCATCACCACGTCCAAGTACCTGACGCCCGCAGACCACGACATCCACGGGAAGGGCGTGCCGCCCGACGTGGTCGCCGGGGATCGGCTGGAGGGCAAGAGCGATGCCGAGGTGGCGCGCATCCAGCAGGAGCAGCTGCGGCGGGCTGTCGAGGTGCTCCGGCAGCGTGCGGGCAGCCGGTAGGGACGTGGCAGGGCGCGGCCCGGCCGCCTGAGGCCACGACGGGAGATCCGGCGCGGCATGTCCCGCCATCGGCGCGCAGCGGCCCGGCCCCGGTCTCTGACGATCGTTGCGCTGGTCGCCGTGGCCATGGGGGTCGGGGTGCTGTTCGCCCGGCTGTCGCCCGATGCGCCACCGCCCGTCCGTGCCCCGGAGCCGGCGCTGCGCCCGGCCGGGCCCCCGCGCGCGCGACCGCCGGCGGTCCGCTCCTCGCCCACCCCGACGCCACGCCCGCAGCGTGCAGCCCCGGCGCGGCCTGCCCCCACCCCGCAGGGCCTGCTGGCGATCGTGTTCGACGACGCAGGCGGGAGCCTCGCCCACGTCGAAGCGATCATCGCCATCGGCCGGCCCGTGACGGTCGCCGTGCTGCCGTTCCTCGCGCACTCGGACGAGGTCGCGCGGCGGGCGCGTGCGGCCGGACTGGAGGTGTTGGTGCATCTGCCGCTGGAGCCGGACGACCCCGGCAGGGATCCGGGCCCGGGGAGCATCACCGTTGCCATGAGCGATGCGGAGATCCGGCAGGCGGTGCGCGCCGCCCTGGCGGCCGTGCCCGGGGCCGTGGGGATGAACAACCACATGGGCTCGCGGGCCACGGCGGATCGGCGGGTCATGCGCGCGGTCCTCCAGGCGGCGCGGGACGCGGGCGCCTTCTTCCTCGACAGCTACACCACGCCGCACTCGGTGGTGCGCGAGGTGGCCGCCGAGCTGGGCGTGCGGACGGCCACCCGGGCGATCTTCCTGGACAACGTCGACGACGACACCGCGATTGCGGCCCAAGTCCGGCGCGCGATCGCGCGCGCCCGGCGCGAGGGCGCCGTCATCGCCATCGGACACGCGCAGCGCCGCACGCCGGCGGTGGTCGCCGCCATGCGCCACGAGGTCGACGAGGCCGGGGTGGCGCTGGTGCCGCTCTCGGCGCTGCTGGGCGCGATGCCGGCCCCGGCCGCCGAGGGACGCAAGAGCCCCTGACCCAGGGGAACCGCAGGAGGCGAACAGGAGGCGAAAAGGAGGACGAGCGGGATGGCGACGCAGGCGATGCTGATCACGCCCCAGGGCGACCCCTGGCAGGCGGCCCTGCGGCAGTTCGACCGCGCCGCGGACTACCTGCCGCTCAAGCGGGGCATCCGCGAGTTCCTGGCCTACCCCAAGCGGGAGCTCACCGTCCACTTCCCGGTGAAGATGGACGACGGCTCGGTGCAGATCTTCACCGGGTACCGCGTCCACCACAGCACCGTGCTGGGGCCGACCAAGGGCGGCATCCGCTACCACCAGGACGTGACCCTCAACGAGATCCGGGCCCTGGCCATGCTGATGACGTGGAAGTGCGCGGTCGTCGGCCTGCCCTACGGCGGCGCCAAGGGCGGCGTGGTGGTCAACCCCAAGGCGCTCTCCACCACCGAGCTCGAGCGGCTCACCCGCCGGTACGCCACGGAGATCTCGATTTTGATGAGCCCGGAGGGCGACATCCCGGCGCCCGATCTGGGCACCACGCCCCAGGTCATGGCGTGGATCATGGATACCTACAGCATGCACCGGGGCTACTCGACGCCGTCGGTGGTCACCGGGAAGCCCACCTCCATCGGCGGGTCGCTGGGCCGCGTCGAGGCCACCGGCCGGGGCGTGGCTATCGTGACCCGCGAGGCCGCCCGCTGGCTGGGCATGGAGCTGGCCGGTGCCACCGTGGTGATCCAGGGCTTCGGGAACGTGGGCTCGGTGGCGGCACAGCTCCTGACGCGCCTGGGCTGCCGTGTCGTGGCCGTCAGCGATACCCGGGGGGGCGTCTACAACCCCCAGGGACTGGATCCCGACCGGCTGATCGAACACAAGGCACGCACCGGCAGCGTCGTCGGCTATCCCGGCGCGGACGTGGTGACCAACCAGGAGCTGCTGGAGCTGCCCTGCGACGTGCTCGTGCCCAGCGCGCTCGAAGGCCAGATCACCGAGCAGAACGCGCCCCGGATCCGGGCGCGGGTCGTCGTCGAGGGCGCCAACGGGCCCACGACGCCCGAGGCCGACGCGATCCTGCGCGAGCGGCGCATCACGGTCCTGCCGGACATCGTGGCCAACGCCGGGGGCGTCATCGTCTCGTACTTCGAGTGGGTCCAGGGGCTCCAGCAGTTCTTCTGGACCGAGGAAGAGGTCAACGCCAACCTCGAGCGCATCATCGTGCGCAGCTTCGGGCAGGTGGTGAAGGTCGCGGAGGAGCGCAACGTGGACCTGCGCACGGCCGCGCTGATCCGGGCCATCGACCGCGTGGCGGATGCGCTGTTCACCCGGGGGATCTACCCGTAGGCACGCCGGCGCGTGGCCAGCCGCCCCAGGGGCCGGCGCGGGCGTGCAGGACGCACGGGGCCCCGGCGCGGGGTGGACCCGTGGGGGCGTCGCCCCGGGTGGTCGCGCTCGGTGGTCGCCTCGGGCGGGCGCCGGGCCGACCCTGGAGGCGGCAGGAAGTCGCCGGGCGCCGGACGAACCCGAGTAGGCGACCTGCATGGACAGCGTGGAGAGCCCGCCGCCGGCGGGCCGCGGAGGAGGTGAGGGGTCGAGCGGGGGAGAGCGTGAGGTGAGCAAGGCGGCCGGACGCTGTGCACGCAACCACACGAAGGACACGACGAAGGAGAGATGGGTATGACGCGACTTCGTGGAGTGTTTGTTGCGCTGGTGCTCCTGGTCACCGCTGCGCTGCTGGCGCCGGCGCAGGTACCGGTGCAGGCGCAGGCGACGAAGGGCAAGATCAAGATCGCCACCCAGAGCCCGCTCTCGGGCGGCCAGGCGGCCCTGGGGGAGGGCATCAAGAACGGCGCCCAGCTGGCCATCGAGCAACTCGGCGGGCCCATCAAGCGGCTCGGCTTCGACCTCGAGCTCGTGCCGTTCGACGACCAGGCCAAACCCGACGTGGGCGTGGCCAACGCCAAGAACCTGGTCACCGACCCCGACATCCTGCTGGTCATCGGGCACCTGAACTCCGGCGTCGCCATTCCGTCGTCCGAGGTCTACAAGGACAGCATGCTGGCCATGATCTCGCCGGCCAACACCAACCCCAAGATCACCGACCGCAAGTACAAGAACATCTTCCGGGTGGTGGGCCGCGACGACGTGCAGGGCGTCGTCGGTGCCGAGTTCGCGGCCAAGGAGATGAAGGTCAAGACCGTCTACATCATCCACGACAAGACCGCCTACGGCCAGGGCGTGGCCGAGTTCTTCCGCGACCACGCGCCCAAGGTGGGCATGCGCGTGGTCGGGTTCGAGGGCACCGAGGAGCAGGCCAACTTCGACCCCATCATCACCCCGATCCTGGCGCGGCGGCCCGACCTGGTGTACTTCGGCGGCATCTACAACCAGGCGGGCGTCTTCTTCAAGCAGGCGCGGGCCAAGGGCCTGAAGGCGCGGTTCCTGGGCCCTGACGGGATGGACTCCTCCGACCTGGCCAAGATCGCAGGGCAGGCGATCGTGGGGATGCACTACACGACCGTGGCTGGACCGGTCTCGGTCTACCCCAGGGCCGCCAAGTTCGCCCAGGACTACAAGGCCAAGTTCGGGAAGGACCCCGAGCCCTTCGCGGCCCAGGCCTACGACGCCACCGCCATCGGCCTGAAGGCCATCGAGAACGCCATCAAGGCCGCGGGCGGAAACAAGCCCACCCGCGAGCAGGTCACCAACGAGGTCCGCAAGATCAAGGGCTTCCGCGGGCTGACCGATACCTTCACCTTCGACGCCAAGGGCGACCCGGTGCCGGCCACCTACTTCGTGATCAATATCGTGAGCGGCGACCCGGCCAAGTGGGGGCAGAACAAGCTGGTGAAGACGCTGCGGATCAACCCGCCGGGGGCCGGCATGTAGACCGCCCCCTGGTGCGGCGGTTTCCAGGAGGGGCCCGCCCGGGCGGCGCGGCCCCTCCTGCTGTGCGGGCGCAGGTGCCGGAGGGTTCCCGTGGCGGGCGGTGAATAGTCGGTGCCGGTGGGGGTGCGGACCGGGTGGAGTGGGACATCCTCCTGCGGATCCTGCCAACCGTCGTGGTCGACGGCTTCGTGCTGGGCTTCGTCTACGCCATGATCGCCCTGGGCTACACCATGGTCTACGGCGTCCTCCAGATGATCAACTTCGCCCACAGCGAGATCTTCGTCATGGGGGCGTTCGTGGGGGCCGAGACCCTGTTGATCCTGCAGGCCAGCGGGCTCCTGACGGCGCTGCACCCGCTGGTGTTGCTGGCGGTGATCGTCGTGCTGGCCATGGCGGGTAGCGGCCTGCTGGCGGTCGCGGTCGAGCGCGTGGCCTACCGGCCCCTGCGGGGGGCCCCGCGCCTGATCCCCCTGATCTCGGCCATCGGCGTCTCGTTCTTCCTCCAGGACGCGATCCGGCTGTTCGAGAGCCTGTGGCGGAACGCGTTCTACCTGACCTACCCGACCATCGACCTCTTCGACCAGCGGATCCCGCTGGTCGGCGAGG
>CAZGNA010000017.1:0-27976 GCA_964526945.1 uncultured bacterium | reverse complement strand
CCCTAGGGCCTCCGGCCTGCGGTGGCGGCACACCAGGGCACACCACCCCGGGCGCGGCGGCTGTGGATGGCCGTGGCGAGCTGGGCTGTCGCCGTGTCGCTGCTGGCGGGCGGTGCCGGCTGGTGGGTGCTGGGGCCGGTTGGCGGCGGGGATGCCCGCGTCGTGGTCATCCCGTCGGGCGCCTCGGCCTGGGCGATCGGCCGGCAGCTGCGCGACGCCGGCCTGGTGCGGGCGCCGGTGTCGCTGGTGGCGGCCGCGGCGCTGCAGCGGCGCCTGGGGACGCTGCAGCCCGGCGAGTACGTCTTCCACCCGTCGCAGAGCGCGTGGGAGATCGCCGGCCGCATCGCCCGCGGGGCCGTCCGTCTCCATCGGGTGACGGTCCCGGAAGGGTACACGGTCCGCCAGATCGCCGACGCGCTGGCCGGGATGGGGCTGGTCGACCGCGACCGCTTCCTTGACCTGGCGTTGCGGCGGGGCCGCACCCTGGGGCGGCCGTGGCTGGAGGCGCTGCCCACCGACAGCCTGGAGGGCTATCTCTTCCCCGACACCTACTACCTGCCGCGCGGGCTGCGCGAGGAAGCCGTGATCGGGATGATGCTCGACCGCTTCGAGGCCGCAGTCGGCGAGACGCTGCGCGCGGCCGCGGCGGCGCGCGGTCTTGCCCTGCACGACCTCGTGACCGTCGCCTCGTTGATCGAGCGCGAGGCCCAGGTGCCCGACGAGCGGCCGGTGATCGCCGGCGTGATCTACAACCGCCTGGCGCGGGGGATGCGGTTGGAGATCGACGCCACGGTGCTCTACGCGCTCGGCTACCACAAGCCGACGGTGACCGCGGCCGACCTCGCCGTGGACTCGCCGTACAACACCTACCGGCGGGGCGGCCTGCCGCCCGGCCCCATCGCCAGCCCGGGCCTGGCCGCGCTGGAGGCCGCTGCCCATCCTGCTGCCGTGCCCTACCTGTACTACGTGCGGCGGCCCGATGGCCGCCACCACTTCAGCCGCACGTTCGCCGAGCACCTGGACGCGGTGCGCCGCTACCGGCCGTGAGCCGGCTGTGGCGCCTGCTGGCGCCCCGGCACCGCGTCTCGGGTGTCGCAGCCCTGTCGCCGGCCCGGCTGCGGGCGTGGGGTATCGACGCGGTGATGCTCGACCTCGACAACACCCTGGTCCCATGGGGCGCGGACGCACCCCCGCCCGACGTGGTGGCATGGCTGGCGACGTTGCAGCAGGCGGGGATCGCCGCTTGCCTGGTGTCCAACAGCCTCTCGGGCCGCGTGCGGCGCGCCGCCCGCCTGCTGGGCCTGCCCGTGGCCGCGGGCCGGTTCAAGCCCAGTGCCGCCAAGCTGCGCCGGGCCCTGGCCATCATGGGGACCACGCCGGCGCGCACGGCCATGGTGGGTGACCAGCTCTTCACCGACGTGCTGGCGGGCAACCGCCTGGGGGTGCCCACGATCCTGGTGGCCCCGCTCAGCCCGCGGGAGCCGTGGCGCGTGCGCCTCGTGCGCGCGCTCGAGCGACGGGTGCTGGCGGCGCTGGCCGCGCGGGGCCTCGCTGCGCCCTCGCCTGCCGGGCCCGCCGAGTGAGACCCGCGGGGTCTGAGGAGGCTGGCCGCGGGGCATACCTCCCAGTGCGCCGACCCCGCGCCAAGGCGACGCATCGATGCGCGACGTCGTAGCCCGTGGCCGTTTCGACTGGTGGGCCCTCTACGTGCGAGGGCTCGTCACCTTCTTCGGGATCGCGCTGCTGGTGGTCGGGACGCCGGCGCACCAGCCCCCACCGCTTGGCGCAGCGTCGCTGCTCCTGCTCCTGGTGCCCGCGGGATTCCTCAGCGCGCTGGAGGCCGCGCGCCCGGGCCACGCCGCCCGTCACACGGGCACGGTCCTGGAGCTGGTGATCGTCACGTTCCTCGTGTACGAGACCGGCGGGCTGGTCAGCTTTTTCTACTTCTTCTACGTGCCCGTACTGCTGTGGAGCACGGCGGGCCGTGGCTTGCTCGCGGGCGTGCTCGGGGGATGGGTGGCTGCCCTGGGGTTCACCGTGGCCGCCGGGCTGCAGGGTGCGTCGCCGGCCGAGGCGATGCCTCGAGCCGCGCTGCTGGCGCTGGTGGGGTTCCTGGCCGGCCTGCTGGAGCAGCGCCGTATTGAGGCCGAGGCGCACGCCCTCCAGGGCGCCAGCGAGCTCGTGCGGCGCACCCGCACCGACGCCGAGGTCCAGGCAGCCATGCGTGACGTCGCGGGGCTGCCGCTATCTGACCGCGCGCGACGGATGCTCGAGCGGGCCGTGCGCCTGGCAGGCGCCGAGGTCGGCCTGGTGGCGATGCTCGACCAGGACGGGCGCGTGGTGGTGGAGGCGGTGGAGGATCCGCAGGAGGCGTGGCGGCGCGGCGAGTCGCTGCCGCGCACCGCAGTCGTCGACGAGGTGCTGCGGTCGGGCCTGGTCCACACGGTGGTCGATGCGTCGGCCGACGCCCTGTGGGCCGGCGTGTTCTCGGCCGGGGGGCTGGGGTCGGCCGTGCTGCTGCCGTTGCGGATCCGGGGGCAGACGTTTGGCGTGGTGTTGCTGGCGCGCCGCGCGGTGCGCCTGTTCACCGAGCCGGAAGTCGAGGCCGCCGAGGCCCTCGGGGCCGCCCTGGCGCCGTCGTTGTGGGACGCGCGCGCGCAGGTGGAGAGCCGCGAGTTCATGATGAGCGCCGTCAACGCCCTGACGGCGGCGCTGGAGGCCAAAGACCCGTACACCCGTGGGCACTCGCAGCGGGTGGCCAACAACGCCGTGGCTCTGGCCGAAGCCCTCGGCCTGCCGCCCGACGAGGTGGAACGCATCCGCTGGGCCAGCCTGCTGCACGACATCGGCAAGATCGGGACGCCGGAGACCATTCTGCGCAAGCGCGGGCCGCTGACCGACGAGGAGCGGGCCGTCATGCACCTGCACGCCGAACGCGGGGCGAGCATCTTGCAGGAGTTCGCGCCGTTCCGGTCGCTGGTCCCGTACGTGCGCTACCACCAGGAGGCCTACGACGGCCGCGGGTACCCCGAGGGGCTCGCCGGCGAGGCTATTCCACTGGGTGCCCGGATCATCCGGATCGCCGATACCTTCGACGCGCTGATCTCCGATCGCCCCTACCGGCGCGGGCGCACGGTCACCGAAGCGATGGGAGAGCTGCGGGCGATGGCCGGACACGCGCTCGACCCCCACCTGGTAGACGTCTTCCTCCAGCTCCTGCAGGTCAAGCCTCCCTTCGACGTGCAGTTGCGGCTCTGGCGCGAGCGCTAGCGGCGGGGTCGCCGTCTCTGGGGCATTTCCACCGTGGCACCATCACGGCGAGGGGAGGAACCACTGACGAGGCGGCGAACTCTCAGGGCCGCTCCTGACGTCTGGGCCAGGCTGCCCGTCGGTGCGGGACGCGATCGCCGGCGAGCATGGGAATGCCTGGGCTCCGGGATGGCCGGGGTGCGGTAGGCCATGGGAACGAAGCTACGCGGCATCTTGCAGGAACTGGTGGGCGACGACACCCGTGCGGCGGCCGTGCTCGGCATGGACGGTGCGGTCATCGAGGCGGTGACCAAGGGGGGGACGGCCGATCTCGCCCGTGTCAGCGCCGACCTGGCGGCGCTGGTGAAGGTGGGCGCCTACTGCATCAGGAAACTCGACGGTGGGGAACTCGACTACGTGACGCTGACGACCGACAGCCTGTCGGTGCTGGTGGTGGCCATGGGGCAGCAGCACTACCTGGCGACCGTGCTGGACGCCGGCGGCAACGTCGCGCGGGCGCGGCTGCAGATCCGCCGCCGCCGCGCGGAGATCGCGGAGCAGCTGGCGTGAGGCGACGCGGCGTGGGGCCATGTCGTCTCGGCCCCGGAGCAGCCGCTCTGGTCGTGCTGGGGCTCGTGACGGGGCTCGTGCTGGCGGCGGCCCCAGCACCACCAGCCGGAGCCGCCCCTCCCGGCAGGCCGCCCCACGGCGTCCTCACCCGTACCCCGGCTGCGGCGCTGCGGGAGGGAGCGCGCCTGTTCCACGCGGGGCGGCTGCAGGACGCGGACGCCGCCGTGACCCAGGCGGTGCGGGCGTCCCCGACGGACTTGCACGGGTGGCTGTGGCTGGGCGCGATTCGCTACCACCAGGGGCACGTCCACTGGGCGGTGCAGGCCTTCGACTACGTGGCGCGGCGTGACCCGCGCAACGCGACGGCGTGGCTCTGGCTCGGATACGCGCACATGCGGGTCGGGCGACTGGCGGCGGCGCACAGCGCGTTTCGGCGGGTGCTGCTCGTGCCCGCACCCCCCGCTGCGCACGACCTGGCGCGGCAGGGCCTGCGGGCCACCCTGCCGCTCCCGTCGCCTGCGGGATCCGCGCGTCCCAGCGGTGCGTGGGTGACGGCCGTCGACACCTACCAGGACCTCGCCCGCCACTACAACCCCCGGTTGGGCCCGGCCGAGGCGCGACGGATCGGCGAGGCGCTGCTGGGTTACAGCCGGCTGTTCAACGTCGACCCGCGGTTGGTGGTGGCTCTGGTCGCGGTGGAGTCGGGGTTCCAGGTGCGCGTCCGCTCGCGCGCCGGGGCCATCGGGCTGGGCCAGCTGATGCCCGCCACCGCGCGGGCTCTCGGCGTCGACCCTGAGGATCCCGTCCAGAACCTGTACGGCACCATCCGCTACCTCCGCGGCAACCTCGACCGCTTCGGCTGGGACGCCCACCTGGCCCTGGCGGCGTACAACGCAGGGCGCGGCGCGGTCGAGCGGTACGAGGGCATCCCCCCGTACGACGAGACCCGCTGGTACGTGGTGAACGTCGCGCAGCTCTATCGGCGGCTGCTGTCGATGTGAGCCCGCAAACGTCCTGCCTGCGCGCCGGTGCAACGGGAGAACCGGCACGGGTGCACCGGCGCGGCCCACGCGTGGGCCTGGCGCGGGGGTGCGGCTCAAGGTCGCCCAGGAGAGGACCGGCGCGGCGTACGTATGGGGCCTGGGATTGGCTTCGTCTGCTGGCGCGCGGGAACGTACCGGTGCACCCGCCGGGCGGGTGTCCGACGTCCCTTCCGGCCTCGCGTTGCGGTTTCCACGAAGGGCGACGGAGGGTCAAAGGAGGTCTAGGCGAAGCCCGGCGCGGGCACACACTCTAGTGCCGCTGTCGCCGCACGCGGGTGCGGTGAGGGGTCTGCCGAACGGGCAAACCCATCGTGAGGTGGGGGCGCAAAGCCGACGGGGGCGCGCAGCGCGTGCGCGGCCGGCCGGGTTGCCGAAGCGGGGCCATGCGGGCGGGCCTTTCGGCCGACGGCCGGAAGGCCTTGTGTGTGTTGGGGCCGTCGCGCGGACGTCCGTAGAGGGCGGCGACGGACGCAGACGGGGCAGGGTGTGGTGTGAATCGACGGGACCTCCTCGACGCGGCACGGCACGGGCCGGCACTCGTGGATGCGGTGCCCGCCGAGGCGGTCGACGTGGAGGCGCTCGTCGCGCACCTGATCGCCCGCGGGTTCGAAGGCGGCGTGCTGGTCTCCGACCCGGAGACCGAGGGTGTGTTGTGGATCGCCCGGGGCGCCCCGCAGGAAGCCTGGTTCTTCGAGGCGAGCGGGACCGAAGCCGCCCTGGGCGCCGGCGCCGGCCGTGACCTGCTCCAGCAGATCGCAGCGCGCGGAGGCACCCTGCGCGTCCTGGCCACCCTTCCGGACCTGGCGTGGAGCGCGGAGCACCAGGCGGCGCCCGGCAGCGCAGGGCACACCGGCGCCTCCCCGGTGGGGGCGGCGGCTGTCCGCATGCAGGCCGCAACTGCGGGCACCAGCGCGGCGGTGCCATCCACATCGGTGGTCACGGTGGACCCGCCCGATCACCCCTGGCCGGAGATCCTGGCGCTGTTCGCGAAGCGGCTGGCCCGGCATCGCGGGGAGAAGCTGGCCAGCCGCTTCCTGGCCTCGCTGGATCGTGCGCTGGCGCCCCACGGCGGGCGCGTGGAGCACGGGCAGATCGTGGGGCCGCGGCTGCCCGAGACCACGTGGCGGCAGATCGTGGAGAGCGCCTGCGCCGCGATCGTGCCCGTCGTGGGGCGGGCGTTCGTCGACCTGACCATTGCGGCTGCCGAGCGCGACCTGCGGCAGGGTGGCGGTGCGGGTGAAGGCGCGTGAGATCCGCTGCCGGCATCGTCCACTACACCTGGCCCGGCGGTCTGGCCGTGGTGCTGGAAGGCGATGGCGTGGCGACGGCGGCGGTGTTCGATTCCCACGGCTGGCGCGTGGGGCCCCGCGAGGCGGTCCTGACCGCTGGCCCGCCGTCGGGCGCCACCGTCGCGCGCCTGGCCCTGCCGCCCGACGTGGTGGCGCGCTGCGCCGAGCTGGAGTTCGTGGGCGGCGCGCTGCACACCGACTTCGTCTCGCTCGCCACCCTCGGGCGTCGGCTGCAGGCCGACGGCGCCAGTGCCGCGCTGTTCGTGGTCGGCCCGCATCCCGCGGCACTGGTCATCGCCGACGGAACCCTGACGGCGTTCGATCCCACCCATCCCGGGGCTTCGGAGGACGACGTGCTCAAACGCGCCACAGGCTGGATCGTGCACCTTGCCGGCCGGATGCGCAGCTCCGTGCCGACGTCGCCAGACGACGCCACGCCCGCCAGCGCGTCTGCGGCCGCGCAGGACGACGGCGCACCACCGGCTGTCGCACAGGACGCGCCGCAGCCCGCAGGAGGCGCTGACGTGGCGCCGCCGGCAGATCCTGCGCGCGCGGTACCGCCCGCCGCCGCCCCCGCACCATGGGGGCCTGCGTTCGGACGGTTTCCCGCGACGGCGTGCTTCCTGCTGGCGCCGGGGGCGCGCGCCGCGCTGCCCCAGGCGGTCGACGCCGAACTGGCCGCGGCCGTCGGCGCCGTCCGCGCGCAACTCCTGACGCTGCTGGACGGCGCGCACACGCTGGCGGAGATCGCCGCCACCACGGGTCTGGGCCCCGCCCAGGTGGCGCGGGCGGTGGAGGTGCTGGTCGCCCACCGCCTGGCGTTCCGCTACGTGAGCCGTGCCCGCACCGGTTCCGCATCCCGGTGACGACGCCCGACGTCGCCGTCTGCTGCGCCCGGGCGGGGAGTTGGGGGAGATCTGGTGGAGGTCTAGCGGAGCCGAGTTCTGGGTACACTCCCACACGCCCGGGGTGCATCACCGCACGCCCGGGTTGCGCAGGCCGCGGGGGCGGCCTATACTGGCCGGTAACGGGCAGGGCACAACCGCATAGCGATCCCCGACCAAAGGCAAACCCACCGCGAGGTGGGGGCGCAAAGCCGCGGGACCTGGAAGGTCAGCCGGGCTGCCGAAAGGATGCCACGCGGATCCTCTTGGGCAGACAGGCTCAAGGGGATCTGCTTTTCGGGGTCGGGACGCAACGGACGCGCACCACGACGGAGGAGGCGGCAGCATGACGCGCGAGCGCGGAGAGGGCATGGCGGCTGCCGACGTGAGGGCGCGGCGCGAGCGCGCAGCGCGCGCGGACGGCCAGCAGCCGGAGGACGAGGAGCTCCTCATGCTGGAGTACGCGCGCACCCGCGACCCGCAGCTGCGCGAGCGGGTGGTGCTGGCGTGCACGCCGCTGGTCCGGCGCATCGCCGCCGAGTTCGTCTTCGCGGGCGTGCCCACCGAGGACCTGGTGCAGGTGGGCTACATCGGCCTCCTGAACGCCATCGCCGCGTTCGACCCCACCCGGGGCGCCAAGTTCTCCACGTACGCCAGCTACCTGATCCGCGGCGAGATCCGCCACTACCTGCGCGACCAGCGGGACACGATCCGCAAGCCCCGGTGGTTGCAGAAGCTCAACACGCGCATCGAGGACGCCGTGAGCCGGTACGTCAGCGAGGAGGGGCGCTTTCCGGCGCTCGAGGAGCTGGCCGCCGACCTCAACATCGACGAAGACGGCCTGCTGGAAGTGCTGCGCACGCGGGAAGCGCTGCGCACCATCGCGCTGGAGACCGACGAGGAGAGCGGCGAGCTTCGCGTGGACCGTGAGCGCATTCGCCACCGGGCCCACGTCAGCTTTCAGCTCCCCATCGAAGACCGCCTGGTGCTGCTGGAAGCGATGGAGTCGCTCAACAGCCTGCAGAAGAAGGTCCTCTACTACCTGTTCTACACCGACATGACGCAGACCGAAGCCGCCAGGCGCATCGGCATCTCGCAGAAGCACGTGTCGCGGGTGCTGGCGTCGGCGCTGGCCAAACTGCGCGGGATCATGGGCGCGCCGTCGGTCGGCGCGCTGTAGGCGAGGAGGGGACGGGATGTCGCAGCTCAAGGACGTGCTGGCCGACTTTGCCAAGGTCGAGGGCGTGCTGGCCGCGCTGGTGGTGAGCCGCGACGGCTTCGTGGTCGAGGGGGTCACGAGCGAGGACAGCGTCGACCTGGAGGCCGTGGGCGCCATCGTGGCCAGCAACCTCGCCGCCGCCGACTCCATGGGGCGCGAGATGGTCCGCGGGACCATTCGCAACCTCCTGCTGGAGTTCGACGAGGGGCCGGTGGCCATCGGCCCGGCCGGCCCGGACGCCATGCTGGTCGTGGTCGGGACCCGGCAGGCGAACCTGGGTCGTATCCGCCTGGAGATGCGCCGCAACAGCCAGCTGGCCGCGGCGCTGGTCTAACCGCCGCCTGCCCCCGCACACGCGCCCGGCGGCGGGCAGCCCCCGCCCGCCGCCGGGCCGACCTGCAGGATCCTTCCCCGTCCGTCCAGAACACGCTGCACATCTCCCACCGGTCGCGCCGGTGCGCCAGCACCCAGGTCGCCATGGAGCCACGAGCCCGGGTCGCCGAGCAGGTGCTCCGTCTCCTCGGGACGGCGATCAAGACCTGCGCCCTCTACGCGCCGACCCACCCGGTGACGCGCCAGGCGGTAACGACCCTGTACGGCGCCCTGCGGGGCTTCTGCGACGCGTACGGCCCCTTCGCGGTCCGCGTCATGAAGGGGGGGTTCTACGTCGACGGCCTGCCGTTCAAGAGCGGGGCGCTGGGTGCCCTGGCCACCTACCTCTACGCCCGACGGCTCGTGTACCTGCGCATCCTGCCGGGGGTGGACGAGCGGGGCCTGGACGTGCTGGTGACCACGCTGGCGATGGACCGGCAGGCGCTGGAGGCCGCCGGCGGCGTGGCGTTCGCCCTGACGCAGGCCGGCGTCGGCTTCGTGCAGGTCGACGAGATGTCGCTGGAGGAAGAGCAGGAGCTGCGCACGCTGGACCTCGGCGCCATCACCGAGCTGCTGGAGCGCCGGCTGCCTACCCCCGACGACCGTGAGCGCATCCTCGACGTGGTGCGCAGCGGTCCGGAGCGTACGGCGCGGCTGCTGGAGCGAGCGTTCGCCGCCGCCACCGAGATCGCCAATCACGCGAGTGAGGCCGACCAGCTGCTGCAGGCGCTGCACATCGTGCGCAGCCTGGATCGGACGATCCTGGAGGAGCCGTTCGAGGGGCAGGCCCGGCTGCACGCCACCGTGGCCGAGGCCCGGGGCCAGGTGGCCGAACCGCTCCGGTCGCTGCTGGCCCGGGGCCTGGCGCTGGACGACGGGCTGGCCGCGCGGCTCCTGGTCTCGCGTCCGGCGCATGCGCGGGGGGTGCGGGAGGCACCGCCGGAGTACGCCTTTCCACCCCCGCCCGCCACGGTGCCCGACGCCGAGGAGCGGCTGTGCAGCCTGCTCACCCTGGACGAGGCCGAGACCAACCGCGAGGTCGTGCGCACGCTCCTGGAGATGCTGCGGCACGGCGCCGACGACCGCGAGATGGCCGACGTGGTCGACATCCTGGCCGGCTACCTGCCCTGGCTCATCGCGCAACGGGAGTTTGCGCTCCTGCGGGACGTGCTGCGGTCGCTGACGGCGCTGGCCAGCACCGCCGGCACGCTGCGGGGCAGGGCGGCGGCCGCCCACGTGCGGCGCATCGCGCAGGAAGCGCTCTTCGACCACCTCTTCCACGCGCTCTGGCTGGTGCGGGGGACGCCGGCCGAGGCCGAGGCCCGCCGATGCTTCGAGGCCCTCGGCGCGGCGGTGGTCCCCACCCTGGTGCAGCGGCTGCGCGACGAGCGCCGCGGCGGCATGCGCATCCTGCTGTGCGACCTGCTGGTCGACCTCGGCGCGGCCCGCACCGAGGACCTGGTGCCGCTGCTGGACGACCCGCAGTGGTACGTGGTGCGCAACGTCGTGCGCATCCTCGGGCGCCTGCGCGACCCCGCCGCCGTGCCCCACCTCGGCCGGCTGGTCAAGCATCCCGACTACCGCGTGCGCCGCGAGACGATCGACACGCTGGCGGCGATCTCCACCCCGGAGGCCCAGCGCGCGCTGGCGCAGTGCCTGGACGACCCCGACGAGCGGCTCCAGGAGCGGGCGATCGAGCGGTTGCGGCCCGAGTATGCGTGGCACCTGCTCCCGACGCTGCTGGCGCTGCTGGACGGGACCGACCCCTTGGGCCGGCAGGCCGGCGTGCGGCGCGCGGTACTGGGGACGCTGCGCGACCTGCACGCGTGGGTGCCGCCCGACGGCGTCGATCGGGTGTGGTTCGCGACCAGGGTGCGCCCGGTCGTCCGGCGGCTGGCCCTGGCACCGGCCGTCAGCGCGCAGGCGCGCGCGGTGCGCCAGCTGGCCATCACGCTGACGGGCCTGCTGGGGCGCGAGGACGACGACGCGTCGCCGACGGCGCCCGCCGGGCAGAGGGACACCTTGTGAGGCCGGTCGGTGCGATCCTGCTGGCCCTGGCCCGGGCCAAGCAGACCGCAGCCCACTTCGGCAGCGAGCACCCGCTGGCCGAGCGCGCCGTCGCCGAGCTCCACGAGGCGGTCACCCGCTGGATCGACCAGCGCGACCTGTTGCGGGTCCTCGTCTACGAGGAAGTGTTCTACGTCGAGAAGACCCTCCTGCTGGAGGACAGCGTCCGCCTGGATGCCCTGCTGACGGAGATGACCGAGCGGGGGGTCGGGCTCATCGAGGTCCGCCCCGGCGTCGAGCCGTGGGAGCTGGGGCTGTTCCTCGAGTTCCTCAACCTGCCGGTGTCCCAGGCCCGGCGTGTCGGCGCCATGGCGTTCCTGCGCGAGCAACACGTGCGCCACCTCGTGGTGCGGGCGGTGCGCGTGCTGGCCGACGACGAGCTGACCGGCGTCCGTCGCGACCCGCACGACGTCTACCGCGCGGGGTTGCGGGTCGTCGACGACCTCTTCCTGCGCGCGGCCAACGCGATGCCGCTGCTCCTCAAGCGCGCCCACCAGGTGGTCGGCGCCCTCATCGACGTCCTGCGCGAGGACCCGGTGACCCTGCAGGCCCATGCGGCGCTGCGGGCCTACGACGAGACCTCGCGCCACCACCCGGTGAACGTGGCGGTGTTGAGTCTCCAGGTGGGCCTGCGCGCCGGCCTCGCCCACGACCTCCTGGTCACCCTGGGCCTGGCGGCTCTGCTCCACGACATCGGGAAGGCGCGGGTGCCGCGGGAGGTGCTCCTCAAGCCCGACCGCCTCACCCCAGACGAACGGGCGGCGGTCGCCCGCCACACCGTCGAGGGCGCCTACCTGCTGCGCGACCTGACCGCGCAGGCGCGGCTGGCGATGGTGGTGGCGTTCGAGCACCACGCGAACGTCGACCTCTCCGGGTACCCGACGCTCGAGGCCAAGCGCGCGCAGCACCCGCTGGCGCGGGTCGTGCAGGTCGCCGAGTTCTACGACGCCGCCACCCACGCCGCCCGCGGACTGCGCCGGCCCATGCTGCCCAGCGACGCGGTGCGGGTGATCCTGGCGCGGGCCGGCGAGGTCTTCGATCCGGCGGTCGCCCAGGTCTTCGCCCGGGTCGTGGGCTTCTACCCCGTGGGGTCGCTGGTCGAGCTCGACACGGGCGAACTGGCCTTCGTCGTGCGTCCGCCGGCGCGACGCCCCGACCGCCCGGTGGTGCGGGTGGTGCAGGCGCCCGACGGGCAGCCGACGACGCCGCGCCTTCTCGACCTGGACGCGGTCCCCGAGCGGACGATCGTGCGCGCCCGCGACCCCGACCTGGTGCCGGTGGACGTGGCCCCAGCGGTCTATCTCCGCTCGCAAACGGGTATTGGTTCCTAATGACCTCTGGGACAGGGGGTGCGGTGGCGATCGCCAGATGCCGGACGAACGGCCGGGCCCTTGGGCCGAGGGGCCGCAGGGCCACCTGTGCGGGCCTGACGGTGCTCGAGGTGCTGGTGGTGGCGGCGCTGTTGGGCCTCCTGCTGGCGCTCGTGCTGCCCCGGATCGATCCCCGCCCGCTCGACCTGCTGGCCGATGCGCGGGAGCTGGTCGCCAACGTGAAGGTGGCGCGGGCGCGGGCGATCAGCCGGACGACGCGCTACCAGGTGGTCGTGACCGGGCCGACCGCCTACGAGGTGCGCCGCGCGGAAGGAGGACTGTGGACCGCCGAGCGCACCGTCACGCTGCGCCCCCGGGTGCAGTTCGAGGCGGGACCCACCTGCGCCGAGTTCGACAGCCGGGGGCGGCTCGTCAACACCCCGACGTGCCCGGTGGCGGGAGTCGAACTCGCCTTCACGCTGCGCGACACCCGGCGGGGCGCCACACGCCAGGTGGTCGTGCACGGTGCCGGAGTGGTGGAGGACCGGCCGTGAGGCCACGGGCGCGCCGAGCACACCCGATCGGGGGGCTGGCGGTTGACCGTCTGGCGGCGCGATGCGCACCCGGCCGCACCAGCCAGGGATTCACCCTGCTGGAGGTCTTGATCGCGGTGTTGATCCTGGTCGGAGCCCTGGCAGGCACGGCCGCGTTGCTGACCGCAGGCATCACCCACGAGTACGTCAGCCGCAAGACCACGGCCGCCGCCGCGCTGGCCCAGCGGGAGGTCGAGCGGCTGCGGGACCTGCCCTTCGCTGAGATCGCGTCGTCGACCGCGCCCGAGACCTTCACCGTCGACGGGCAGACCTACGAGGTGGTGCGCGAGGTGACCCCGATCGGCGCGCCCGAGCCGATGAAGCGCGTCCGGGTCGTGGTGACGTGGACCCACATGGGCCCCCGCTCGTACCAGACCGAGGTCATCTTCACCGACCTCCTGCCGCCGCAGCGGTGAGGGTGCAGGATGACAGTGCCGGCGTGTGCGGTTTCACCTCGAATCGCGCCGACAACGCGACGGGGTGAGCGCGTGCAGGATGACAGTGCCGGCGTGTGCGGTTTCACCCCATTCAGGTGCGCGCGACGCGCGGGTCAGGCATGCCCGGTGATGGTACGCGGATGACGGTGCCGGGGCGCGCGGCGACCCCAGCGACCGACGCCTCCTCCGCCGCCGGCACCCCCCGGCGCCCGGCGCGCCCGCAGTGGCAGCGCGGGTACACGCTGGTCGAGGTGGTGGTGGGCATCGCCCTGGGGGCGCTGGTGGTGCTGGCGGCCGGGGCGGGGTACGTGTTCGTGACGCGGTCGTGGGGCGACGAAGCGGTGCGGCTCGACGTGCAGCAGACGTCCCGGGCGACGGCCGAGCGCCTGGTGCGGGAACTGCGGCTCGCCGGGGTCTGCCTGCCGCTGACCGTGGCCAACCTGCGCCCCGTGGTGGGCACCAACGGCACGCCGGTGTCCGACCGCGATGCGATCACCGTGCGCATGAACCTGCGGTGTGCGTCCACCACGCTGACAGCGCCGTGCGACCGGTGCACCAGCCTCGCCGTGCAGTCGACCGAGGGCTTCATCGACGGGGAGCAGATCTACCTCGTGCACCCCGCCACGAACACCGGCGAGTTCGCGCGGATCCAGACGATCGGCGGGGGCGCGATCACCCTGACCGGGCCGGTGGCCGGGAGCTACCCCGGTGACGGGGCCGGGCCAGGACAGGACGCCACCGTCTACGCCGTCGAGACCCAGGACTACTTCGTCGAGCTGCGGGACGGCGTGCCGGCGCTCCTGCTGGCCGTGAATCGGCCGACCGGGGGGCAGGACCAACTCATGGCGCGCGGGGTCGAGCGGTTCAACGTGCGCTACGTGTTGAATCGCCTCTTCGACGCCACCCAGTGCACCGACCGCTTCGACCTGAAGCGGACCCCGACCGACACGGCCGACGACCTGTGCGTGAAAGACCAGCCGACGACCAGCCCGACAGACGAGTGGTCCCAGGTGCGCTATCTCCTGGTGGACCTGCGGGTGCGCTCGCTGCGCCCGTTGCGGGGCATCGGCGGGGACGGCTTCCTGCGCATCGAGCAGACGCTGGAGATCAAACCGCGCAACCTCTTGCAGCCGTTCCCCACGCCGTCGCCGTGAGCGCGGCCGGGGTATGGAAGAACCGAGGGGCGTCGGAGCCACGGGAGACCACAGGCGTCATGACCTGGGGGCACGGCGGACCGCCACGGGCGTGCCGGAGGACAGGGGAGGGAGCCTCATGAGGGTTCCGAGGTCGCAGGGGCCGCAGGCCGGGGCGGCCATGGCTACGGTCCTGGCGGTCATTTTGGTGTTCGTGGCCGTGGGCCTCTACATCATGCTGGCGGTCGACCGCAACACCGAGATGCGGGCCAGCTACCAGCGCAGCGTGGCCGGGTTCCACGCCGCCGAAGCCGCGGTGAACTTCGGGGCGGGCGACGTGCGCAACGCCCTGCTGGCGTTCACCGTGCCGGGCAACTGCACCCCGCAGGTGCTGCCGCCCGCCATGCTGCCCTCCTACCCGGGGGCGGTCACCTACCAGCTGCGCGTCCCGGGCAACGCGCCCGGCGACTGCACCCCGCCCAACCCCGTGCCACAGGTCACTCTGCCGGCCGGCTCACCGTTTGCGGGGCTGAACGCCCAAGTCTACACCTACGACCTGCGGGCCGAGGCGACCAACGCAGGCGCCACCGAGGCGATCGTCAACATGCGGTTCCAGGCGTTCCTGATCCCCATGTTCCAGTTCGTGGGGTTCTACAAGGACGACCTCGAGCTCACCGTCGGCCCGCCCATGGTCGTCAACGGCCGCATGCACACCAACCGCGACATGTACCTGAACACCGAGACCTGCGACCCGGGCCTGCGGATCCTGGGCCAGCTGACCATCGTGGGCCGGCGGAACGCGCAAGGGCAGCTGATCGGCGGGCTCTACCGCGGGCGCAAGGACAGCAACCGGAACGACAACAAGGTGCGCATCTCCCTCGACGGCACCATCGGGAACATGCTGACCCTGGGCACGACGCAAGGCAGCGAGAGTTGCGCTCAGGTCTCGCGGCGCCTGGTGGACCAGGCCGAGCAGAGCCAGTGGGGCGGGCGGATCGTCACGGGTCTCTCGGACATCGCGCTGCCCGGGCGGGACACGGTGCTGTGCGCCCGGCCGTGGAGCTGCCCGCCGGGCACCGACCTGAACCGGCTGCACTACTGGAACAACGCGGACGTGCGCATCGTGCTGGATGCAGACCCCACTGACGGTGACGGCGCACGGCCGCTGTGTCCGTCGGGTGATCCGTTGCCGGCGTGCGCCGGGCGGATCGGGGGCCCGGCGTTGTGGCCCGTGAAGGTGTACAATGCGGACGGCACGGTGAACGCGGCGCTCACCGACGTGCTGCGGACGCTGATGGTCGAGCGGCCGGGCGTCGTGACCTACACGGACGTTCCGACGTCGGGTTGGGACTGCGCCGCCGGATCCTGCGAGGCAGACTACAACAACCGGAACCGGTACGTCCCGCAGTTCGCCCCGCGGGGTCCGCGTGCGCCCATCAACGGGCTCCCTGTGGGCGCGCCTGGCAGCAACTACGACAACGACTACCGCTATGGCGGCTTCTACAACTGGCGCGAGCGCAAGCCGATGCTGATTCTCAACATCGACTGGGCGGCCCTCGAAGAGTGGAACGCGCAGCAACCCCCCGGGCAGCGCCTGTTCGACCCCAACGACACCACCCACGGCGGGCTCGTGGTCTACCTCTCGGTCAAGGGCCCGAACTCCCAGGGCGCCAACAACTACGGGGTCCGCATTTACGACGCGCAGCGCGTCCGCCGCGCCGCCGGTGCCCCCGGCGTCGCCTTCGCCAGCGACGTGGCGTTCTACATCGCCGGCAACTTCAACTGCGCCGACCCGGCGGAGGGGACGCTGGAGAGCGCCAGCCCCATGGACTGTGGTACCGGGGGCAAGCGGCCGGCGTCGGTGGCCGCAGACACCATCAACGTGCTCTCGTGCGCATGGGTGAGCCAGCCGTGGGAAGGGGAGGGCGCAGGGGCCGACCCGTGGAACGGCACTGGCCCCTGCCGCGACCGAGTGCCCACCAATACCGACGTCCGGATGGACGGTACGTGGGGCGACGCCGCCTGCACCGGGGCCGGCGAGACCGGAACACGCCGGTGTCCGTACCGCCCGCTGGACGAGCGGAGCACCCAGCCGTCGACGCCCGTCTCCACGCGCACCGTCGTCAACGCCGCGTTCCTCGCCGGCAACGACCTCACGTGGTGCCCCAGCACCCCCGAGGGCCTGGACTGCGGCTACGACTGGTACAGTGGAGGGCTGGAGAACTACCCTCGGTTCCACGAGTGCTGGGCCGCGTGCAACACCGGGAGCAACGAGTTCCTGGGCCGGTTCTGGTACGAGGGCTCGCTGGTGGCGCTCGACTACCCGCGGCACACCTGTTGGGGGGTCGTCGCCGGGCGGGGGGTCGCCAACGACCCCCAGTTCTCGTGCACCACTTACACGCGGCAGGGCTTCTGGCGCACGCAACGCTACAGCCCGCCCCAGCGCCGGTGGTTCTACGATGTGAGCTTCAACGACGCGCGGAACCTGCCGCCGCTGACGCCGCGGTTCGTCTACCTGGTGCAGCAGTTCTTCACGGAAGAGGTCCGGTAGGCGTGGCCTGACCCGTCTTTCGGCCCGGCCCACCGGCGCCGGACACACCTGCGCGCGGGTCCCCCGGCGCCCGACGCGCCTGCCGGCAAGCGCCCACCGGCGCAAGACACCTCCGCCCCGCCCGGCCTGGTTTCCCCGCCCGGCCTGGTTTCCCCGCCCGGCCTGGCTCCCCGCGTCTATAAGGGCGCCCCATGGGGCATACCCTGTTCGAGCCCGCGGGGCGAGCGCTCTGATCCTTGTCGCCCCGCGGCCACAGGATGGGAGACGGCCATATGGCCATGGGGCGCCAGGTGGGCGTGGGGCAAGCACGCCGGAACCCAGGACACCGCGCACCCGGGGCGCGACGGCCGCCGGCGGTGCGTGCGCGCACCGGACGCAGCGACCGCAGCTTCCGAGAAGCCGGCCTCAGCCTGCTGGAAGTTGCCGTCGCGTTCGCGGTCGTGGCGGTGGTGCTGGCTGTGGCCCTGCCGCGCCTGTCCTCCCGCCCCCTGCACCTCGCCGCCGACACGCAGGAGTTCGTCGCCAACCTGGAGACGGCTCGGGGATGGGCCCGCAGCCGCAGCTGGCGCTACCGGGTGCGGGTCGTGGCCCGGGATCGCTACGTGATCGAACGCGGCGCCTACAGTGGTGGGGCATGGGCGTTCCCCCTGTCCGGTGCCGCAGAGCGCCAGGTGGTCCTGCGCGCCGACGTGCGGTTCGCCGCCAGCAGCGTGGGGCGGGACGCGGTGTTCGACAGCCGGGGGCGGCTGGTGGGCACCGAGCGCACCTTCGACCTGATGGACGTCGCCCGCGGGTGGAGCCGTCGGGTCGTGGTGCGGACCACGGGGATGGTGGAGATGCAATGAGACGACACCGGCACCGCATGGACGCACGGGGTTGCGGCCCAGAGGGGGCACCGGGTCGCACGAGCCGCACACCCCGGCGGGGTGGTGCGCCACGGGCTGCGCCTGCGCGCCGGCACGCGGCTGGCCGCAGCGGGACCGGCCAGTCGGGCTTCACGCTGCTGGAAGTCGTCATCGCCGCCTTCGTGCTGTTCTTCATCGTGACGTCCACGGCGGCGCTCCTGCTCGCCGCCACCACCCAGAGCATGACCAACAAGCGCTTCACCGACGCCGCGGCCCTGGCCCAGCGGGAACTGGAAGCGCTGCGGGATCTGCCCTTCGAGGGCCTGGGCCGCAGCGGGGACCCCTGCGCGCCGTCCCCGTGCGTGCCGCCGGGCACCCGGACGGCCGCGCGCACCGTGGGCGCCCACGCCTACATGCTAGAGCGCACGGTGACCCCGGACGATCCGGAGGTGAACATGACGCGCGTGCGGGTGACCGTGACCTGGAACACGGTCAGGGGGCCGAGGAGCTATGTGGCGGAGACGGTGTTCGCGAACCTGTCGGAGTAGGCAGGTTGCACACGCGTCGCATGGACCGGGAGCACAGGCGGCCTGCGGGCGCCGGTCCACGTCGACGCCGTGGCCGCGCGCCGCGCGCGGGTACGCGCTGGTCGAGGTGGTCGTGGGCGTCGCGGTGGGCGGCCTCATCCTGCTGTACGCCACGGGCGGGTACGTCTTCGCCACGCGCTTCTGGGGCGAGAGCAGCGCACGGCTAGAGGTCCAGCGCAACCTCCAGCGGGCCGTGGATGCGCTGTCCCGCGAGCTGCGCCTGGCGGGCGCGTGCCTGCCGGACGCCGGGCCGAGCGACATTCGCCCGCTGCGCGGCGCAGACAACGGGACCACCGATACGGTCACCGTCCGGGCCAACGTGCGGTGCGCCGTCGCGGTGCTGCGGAGCCGGGCGGCCGTCGGTGCCGGCATCCTCAACGTGGACACCGTGGCCAACTTCGTGCCGCAGATGCCGATCTACCTGCTGAGCGCCGACACCACCACGGGCATGTACGCCACCGTCACGGCCGTGAATGCCACCAGCCGCCGGCTCACCATCACGCCGCGGACCAACGCTACGTACGCGGTGGGGAGCACGGTCTACGGCGCGGAGTCGCAGACCTTTGCGGTCGACGCCAGCGGCAGCGTCCCCGTGCTGACGGTGGCGGTGGGGACCGGAGCACCGCAGCCCCTGGTGCCGGGGCTCGAGCGGCTGGACGTCCGCTACGTGCTCAACCGGGTCTACGACCCGAGCACGTGCGTCGAGAGCGCCGACGGCCTGTGCGTCGTCGAGGTCCCCACCACTGAGGCGGAGTGGCGGCTGGTGCGCGTCCTCCGGGTGGCAGTCACCGCCCGGTCCCTCAAGCCCGTCCGCGTGGCCGACCCCGACGGGTTCGTGCGCCTGACCGCCCAGCTCGAGATCAAGCCGCGGAACTTCCTGCGCTGAGCGAGGGCTGCCATGGCGACTCCGACGAGCACGGGACGTGTCCACGACCCCCAGGCGGGGGTGGCGCTGGTCACGGTCCTGCTGATCATGCTGGTGCTGGCTGCGATCGGCGGGTTCGTCATTATCGGCGTCGACCGCAGCACCGAGACCCGGACGGCGTTCACCAAGAGCGTGGCCGGCTTCTACGCTGC
Source organism: uncultured bacterium (assembly GCA_964526945.1). GTDB lineage: Bacteria > Sysuimicrobiota > Sysuimicrobiia > Sysuimicrobiales > Humicultoraceae > Fervidifonticultor. The sequence goes on along the minus strand of CAZGNA010000017.1, from coordinate 8,750 downwards.
CGAGGCCGGGTTGAACCACGGCGCGGCACGTGCGCGCAACCAGTTCCTGAACTTCCGGGTGCCCGCGGCCTCCGACTGCAACCCCCGGTCGCTGGCCATCAACGAGCGAACGGTGACCTACCAGCTCAGCGGGTGCGGCCAGACGCCCACCACCGTCCAGGTCCCCGCAGGGGAGCCGTTCGAGGGACTCAACGCCATCCGCTACGTCTACGACCTGCGGTCGGAGGCCACCAACACCGCCGGGCACACCGAAGCCATGGTCCGCATGCAGTTCGAGGTTCGCCTCATCCCCATGTTCCAGCTGGCCGCGTTCTACAAGGACGACCTGGAACTCACGGTAGGGCCGCCGATGGTCATCGACGGTCGCATGCACAGCAACCGCGACATGTACCTGAACACCGAGAGCTGCGACCCGGGCGCCCGCATCCTGGGCCAGGTGACCGTGGCGGGCAACCTCTACCGGGGACGGAAGGACGACCTGACCTACGGCAACTCCGGGGTGGTCTGGATCGCCAACCCGGACGGGACGCTGCGGGCGCTGGGGCGGACCGGGCCGGGTGATACGAGCTGTGCGGCCATCACCACGCGGTTGGTGCCCGAGAGCGAGGCCGCGCTGTGGGACGGCCGGGTGCGCGTCGGCCTGTCGGACATCGCGCTGCCCGGGCAGGCCGACCTGCTGTGCGCCCCGTGGAGCTGCCCGGCCGGGCAGGTCCCGGGGACCTACTGGCAGCGCGCCGACCTCCGGGTGGTGTTGAACACCACCCGCACGGAAAAGCTCGACCCCGATAACCCGGGCGCGCCCGGTCCGGCCCTGTACGCCCTGGAAGTCTACGACGCCAACGGCGCGGTCAACCCCACGTTGACCACGCGCCTGCGCCGCTTCGTGCGCGACGTGCCCGGCGGGCTCACCTACAGCGACGTGCCAACGACCGTGACCTGCGACCCGTCGACGGGGTGCGAGAGCACCTTCGCCAGCCCCACGGCGTACGCCAACCCGTTCCCCACCGGCAGTGCCAAGAGCGCCTACGGCTGCGCCAGCCAGCCCGACCGGGGCCCCCGCGACGCCATCAACGGCCGGCCGGTGACCGACCCCGCGAGCAACTACTGCAACGACTTCCGCTACGGCGGGTTCTTCAACTGGCGGGAGCGCAAGCCCGTGCTCATGCTCAACATCGACTGGCGCAAGCTCGAGGAGTGGAACCTGCGCCAGCCCGTCGGCGAGCGCCTGTTCGATCCGGCCGACACCACCGATGGCGGCCTCGTCATCTATGCGTCGGTACGGGGCCCTGCGGCGCAGGGCGTCAACAACTACGCCGTGCGCATCTACAACGCCCAGCGGCTGCGGCGGAACGCGGGCGAGCGGGGGGTGACCTTCGTCAGCGATCAGGCGGCCTACGTGCTGGGCACCTTCAACTGCCGGGCGCCCAGCGTCAGCAGCGATACCGTCCCTGCCGGGTGCGGGTCCAAGGGGAAGCTGCCCGCGGCCATCATCGGCGACACCGTGAACGTCCTCTCGTGCGCGTGGGTGGACAGCGGGGCCTGCCCGTCGTCCATCGCCCGGGGCGTCGACGAGACGGCGGCACCGCCCTACCCGACGTACCGCCCGCGGGACGAGCGCAGCACCACGGCGCGGCCCAGCGGCATGCCGTCTGCGGCCGAGACGTTCGTCAACGCCGCCTTGCTGGCGGGCAACGACACGACCACCTGTCCGGGCAACCCGGATGGCCGGGACTGCCAGCGCGAGTACTACAGCGGCGGGCTCGAGAACTACCCGCGCTTCCACGAACGGTGGGGGAGCGCGCGGTTCTGGTACCAGGGGTCGTTCGTGGCCATCGACACGCCCAAGCACACCTGTTTCACCTTCAACGTCGGGCTGACGACGCAGGACGACCCGGTGCTCTCGTGCCGCACCTACCAGCTCAACAACGCGTGGCTGCAGGGATACTGGTACATGCAGGCGGTCTACGGCTACAGCCCGCCGCCGCGCCGGTGGTTCTACGATACGGCGTTCAACGACGCGGCCAACCTGCCCCCGCTGTCCCCGCGGTTCGTGATGCTGCGCCAGCGGTTCTTCACCGAAGACTTCCGGTAGCGCAGCGAGGTGACGAGCGCGGAACCAGGGCGGAACCAGTTCCTCTCCCACCGTCGCCGGTCACCGTGGAGGCCGTGGTCGGGGCGGGCCGGGTCCAGCGACTGCGGCCCGCGAACGCGACTCCGATTGCGTTGGGCGATTTCGGGTGGCGGGTCGTGGTCGGGGCGGGGCGGGTCTAGCGACTGCGGCCCCGGGGCATACCCGTACCGAGTGCCGGGTGCGCTCGCAGCCTGGGTGAGACCGGTCTCGACCCGTCGAGGTGCACTGCGGGTGGTGTACCGGCACCGGGTGACGTGGCAGTGACCTTCCCCAGACCCCTCCCGGCGCATCGAGGTGCGACCGCCATGGCCGACCAGCTGACCCCGCCGCGCTCCTGCGGTCCTGCACCCCGGGCCCGCGGTGACGCCGGCTTCACCTACCTGGAGGTGCTGGTGGCCCTGTCGCTGCTGGCGGCCGTTTCGCTGTTCATCCTGCAGACGTTCATCGTCGGCCTGGCCCACGCCGGCCGCGCCAACGAGCGGGCGGCGGCGACGACGCTGGCCCTGCAGGTGATGGAACAGATCCGGGCCAGCGCCAACCCCTACACCTGGGTGAACTCCGGCCCGCTGGCGCGCAGCGGGTTCCCGCTGCCGGCACCCTACGACGGCATCGCGAACCCCACACCCCACCGGTTCGAGGTGGCGGTCGACTTCGACCAGAACGACGACCTCACCGTTACCACCGCCACGGTGCGCGTGTACCGCGTGGGCGCGCCCGACGGCAGCCCGCTGGTGACGCTCTCGACGGTGCTCGACGATGTGTAGGCCGACGCCCGCCCGCGGCCAGGACCACCTAGCCGGCGATCGTGATGCGGCCGGCGCGCGCGGCGTCACCCTGGTCGAACTGGTCGTCGCCCTGGGCCTGCTGGTGCTGGTGCTCGGGAGCATCTACGGGTTCGTCGCCACGGGCAACCGGTCGGCCCGCACCGCCAACGCCTTCCTGCAGGCTCAGGCGCAACTCCGAGCGGTCCTCGACAACGTCACCGACGAGGCCCGCTGGGCGCAGGCGGTCCTGGCGGCCAGCGCCACCAGCGTGACGCTGCTGGTTCCCCAGCAGACACCCTTCTCGACGGGGAGCCCGTACACCGTGACGTTTGCGTACGACGCGACGAACCGCGCCCTGACCCGTCAGGAAGATCCCGACGCCGGCGGGCCGCAGCCGCCGGGGCCGGCGCAGCCCATCGCGTTCGATGTCGTGCGGAACGACGGGAGCGGCGGGCTGGCGTTCGAGTACTTCGACGCCGGCGGGACCTCGCTGGGGACCGCGCCGACAGACCTGGCCAGCATCGCGCGGATCCGCATCACCGTTACCACCACCCGGGACGGAACGAGCCGCACCTTCACCGGGGACGTGGCGCTGCGGGCACGGTGAGCCAGTGGGGACATGTCGGAAGGCAGGCCAGAGGATGTCTCGGCGACACTCCGGAGACACCCCGGGGACACTCCGGGAAGCCAGAAGACCTCCCGGTCACGTCCCGCGGGACTTCTGGGCACACCCCAGAGCACACCACGCCAGCCCTGGACGGGCCATGGAGGAGTGGGACGATGAGCGTGCACGTCACCGGTCAGGACGCGACGCTGCTGGCGGCGGCCACGGGGTGATGGGGATGGGGGCCGAGGCGATGAAGCTGTCACACCGTCACCAGCAGGGGATGGCGCTGCTGTCCGTGCTGACCGTGATCGTCGTGCTGGTGCTGCTGGGCGCCCTGGTGCTGTACCTGTCGGGCAAGGAGATCGCGCTCACCGCGAGCCGGCTGCAGGGCGCGCAGAGCCTGCACGTCGCCGAGGGCGGGGCGTTTGCCGGCCGGGCAGCGCTCATGGCGCTGATGAACGCCGATCCCATCGGCACGGCCACCGTGGACCCCTCGCTCAGCGGCACCCAGCTCGCCACCTGGTACGCCAATGGCAACCCCAGTCAGCAGAACGCCTTCGCGATCTTCGACTACCTGGTCGTCGACGGCCAGCGGTTCAGCCTGGGTGCAACGTCGTCGACCACCGCGGTCGACTTCCACGTCAACTGGGGACTGTCCACGCCCCACCGCAAATTGCAGCCGGCCGGGGGCACGCCCCCGGCGAACCCGCTTGGCGCGGGCACCTACCAGGCGACCGTGCGCGTGACCCGGCGACTGGCCCCGCATCCGACCGATCCCACGCAACCGCAGCGGTACATCCAGCGTCTGGGCGCCGACCACTATGAGTACTACTACACCTACACCATCACGAGCGACGGCCGGGTGCCGCCCGCAGCCCGCCGGCGCGTCGAGCTGTCGCGCGATTTCAGCATCCAGATACGCCGCCAGAGCTTCGCCCAGTACGCCCTGTTCACGCACGTGCACACCACGCCGTCGGGCGGGGCGATCTGGTTCACCAGCCGCACGTCGTTCGACGGGCCGGTTCACACCAACGGCGAGTTTCGGTTCGCCTTCTTCCCCAAGTTCGGGACGCCCGACGAGAACGTGCCGTGCGACCCGACCCGCATCGCGGCGACGCGCCTGACCAGCGTGAGCCAGTACGCGTGGTTCAACAACAACGGGAACCCGGTGCGCCGGCAGGCCAACGAGAACGTCACGGGCGGCGGCGTGCGGCGGGATGCGCCCGTGCTGCCCGACTGCACGCCAGGCAACGTCAGCGACGACGGTGACAACCCGGCCGCCAACTTTACCCGCGGTGTGGCGGCGATCCCGTTACCGACCAACCCCTACAACCAGCAGGGCATCGCGCTCGGCCGCGATCCCGCCGACACCAGCCAGGTCACCAACCTGCAGATTCGCCAGGCGATCCCCGAATTGACCGACGATACCACCAATGTGCCGGCGGGCATCTACGTGCCGGTCACCGACACCAATGGCAACTGCCTGTCCGAGAGCGGCGAGCCGCTGCGCGGCGGTATCTACGTCCAGGGCACGCTGGACAGCCTCACGTTCAGCGTGGGCGGTCCAGGCGGCGATCTGGCCGTCTACACGCTGCGCCAGGGCTCCCGGACGGTGACCGTGACCGTCGACCGGGCCAACAACCAGACGACGGTCACCGACACCGCGTGGCCCGGGCGTGCCGCGGGCGCCTGCGGCCTGCCCATGACGCCCAACGCCCCGGCCACCTTGACGTTCGCGGGCGTGCCCAAGGGTTGGCAGGGCCCCGGGAACCCCAACGCGCTGCTGATCTACGTGCGGGGCGACATCCTGGGCCTCAGCGGCACCCTGGAGGAGAAGGAACAGACCACGGTGGTCGCCTCGGGCCGGATCGACATCACCGGGCACGTGCAGTACGAAGATCCCCCGGTGGTCAGCGACCCCACCGACAACCCCCTGAACGTGCTGGGGATCTACTCGGCCAGCCGGGACATCCGCATCACCACCGCGGCACCCAATGACCTGGTGCTCCATGGGGTGCTGATGGCAGGCAATCAGGGCGATGGGTACAACAGCTCCGTCTACGTGCAGAACTACGACAGCGGGTCCCCGCGCGGGACCGTGCGGCTGCTGGGCGGTCTCATCGAGGAGTACTATGGGGCGTTTGGTACCTTCGATCCCAACACCGGGGCCCCGCGGACCGGCTACGGCCGCGACTTCCGCTACGACCGACGCATGAGCCGGGGGTTTGCGCCGCCCTACTTCCCCACCACGCCGCAGTTCGAGATCGTCCAGACCCGGGGGCTGGCCGGTGCCCGTCCTGCATGGCGCGAGGTCGCGCCGTGAGCAAGGTCCGTCGTCAGCGCCCCGCAGGCCCCCTCTCGCCGCGGCGGTGCGGGTCTCGATTGCGCCCTGCCCGCCGGCGCGACGCCCCGGGCCACGGCGGTTTTGCGCGGGGCGACGGCGCGCGCGGCTTCAGCGTGCTGGAGCTGGCCGTCGTCGTGACGCTGCTTGGCGTCCTGCTGACGCTGGCCGTCGGCCAGTGGCGCACCTACATGGCGTTGCAGCGCCTGCGCTACGGCGCGGCGCAGGTGGCCACGGGCCTGCGTCAGGCCCAGGAGCGCGCCAGGGCCGAGCGGGTCCCCTACACGGTGACCTTCACCGCCGGCTCGCGCGTCTACCCCATCGAGCGCAGCAGCGGCGGGTTTCGCGAGAACGCCGAGCTCCCGGAGGGGATCACCCCGACCGCCAGTCAGACCGTCACGTTCGACGCGTTCGGCCGGCCCGACGCGGCCCACACCATCACCCTGCAGAGCCCGCAGGGGCTCACCGCGACCGCGACGGTCAACGCGGGCGGCGGCATCGGCTACCAGCATCCCTGACGCGGGTCCGGACACCCTGCGCGGCTAGGCGGGCGGGCCGCCGGCGCGCTGCGCGATGACGATGCCGCATGGGCACCCGCGGGCGCCCCTACTCCTGCACGTACACCACCCGCAGGATCTCGTCGATGGTGGAGACCCCCGCGAGCACCTTCTCCAGCCCGTCGTCACGCAGGGTACGCATCCCCTCGCGGATGGCCTGGGCCTTGATCTCGGTGGCCGGCGCGCGCCGGACGATCAGGTCGCGAATCGGGTCGGTGATCGTCAGCAGCTCGAAGATCCCGATGCGGCCCTTGTAGCCGGTGCCGCGGCAGACCTCGCACCCCTGCCCCCGGTAGAAGACCACGTCGGCGTCGATGCGGTCGGCGCCCAGACGGCCCAGGGCCTCGGCCGGCGGCGCATAGGCAACCTTGCAGCGCGTGCAGATGGCCCGGGCCAGGCGCTGGGCCAGCACCGTGATCACCGAGGAGCTGATGAGGAAGGGCTCGATGCCCATGTCCACCAGCCGGCTGATGGCGCCGGCGGCGTCGTTGGTGTGCAGCGTGGAGAGCACCAGGTGCCCGGTGAGGGCGGCCTGGACCGCGATCTCGGCGGTCTCACGGTCGCGGATCTCGCCCACCATGACGATGTCGGGGTCCTGCCGCAGGATGGCGCGCAGCCCGTTGGCGAACGTCAGGCCGGCCTTGGGGTTGACCTGCACCTGGTTGATGCGGGGCAGCTGGTACTCGACCGGGTCCTCCACGGTGATGATGTTCTTGTCCAGGGTGTTCAGCTTGGCCAGGGTCGCGTACAGGGTGGTGGTCTTGCCGCTCCCGGTGGGCCCGGTGACCAGGATCATGCCGTGGGGCTTGCTGATGGCGCGCTCCCACTGGGCCAGGGTGTCGCTGTGGAACCCCAGGCGGCTGAGCCCCAGCATGGCCTGCGACTGGTCGAGGATGCGCATGACGACCTTCTCGCCGAACATGGTGGGCAGGGTCGAGACGCGCAGGTCGATGCTGCGGCCGTCGGCCACCAGGTGGATGCGCCCGTCCTGGGGCTTGCGACGCTCGGCGATGTCCATGTCGCCCATGATCTTCACCCGCGAGACCAGGGCCGCCTTGAGGTTCTTGGGCGGGCTCATGACGTCGCGCAGCACGCCGTCGACGCGAAACCGCACCCAGATGCCCGTGCGGTGCGGCTCGATGTGGATGTCGCTGGCGCCCTGCTTGACCGCCTCGTCGATGATGAGCGTCACCAGCTTGACGACCGGCGCCTCTTCCACCAGCGCCCGCAGCTGCTCGACCGACGGGTCGTCCTCGCCGGCCTCCAGCGTGTACTCGGGGAGGGTCTCGCGCAGCGCGCGCTCGATCAACGAGTCGGTGACCTGGTAGGCGCGGGCCAGGGCCTGGGCGATGTCGTCCTCGGTGGCGACCGCCGGGTCGACCTCGAGCCCGGTGATCAGCCGGATGTCGTCCAGCGCGACGACGTTCAGGGGATCGGCCAGTGCCACGAGCAGCCGGGAGCCCCGTCGCTCGACGGCGATGCACTTGTGGCGCGCGGCCAGGGCGTGGGGGATGAGCTTGACCACGTCGGGGTCGAGCGGGCGGTCGGCCAGGGCGAGGTAGGGGTAGCCCCACTGGTGGGCCATGCCCCGCGCCAGGTCCACGTCGGTAGCGGCGTTCATGTCGCGCAGGATCTGGCCCAGCCGTTCGCCGGTGCGCGCCTGGATCTCCAGCGCCTCGGCCAGCTGGTCACGGGTGATAAGGCCCAGGTGGACCAGCGCCTGCCCCAGGGTCTCCCGCCGGGCGCGTCGCTGCGGGGTGCGCTCGCGCGGGCCGCGTGTGCCCGCGCCAGGCGGCGACGCGGGCCCACCGGGGACGTCGGGGGACGCCTGTGGCGGTGCCTCGGGCCCGCGGCGGCCCGCGGGGCGCTCTTCCGCTGCGTCGTCCTCCTGCGCTGGCGGTGCCGCCGGGGGCGGTTCGGCCAGCTTCGCCCGGATCTGCGGGTCCTCCGGAGCGACCGCCGCAGCCTGCTGGTAGGCCAGCAGCACCTGGTCGGTCTCGCCCCGCGCAAGGTGCTTGTCGGCCGCGGTCAGGTACGCCTGCCCGGCCTCCTGCAGCGCGCCGAGCGCGCGGTAGGCGGCGCCGAGGTCCCAGTAGATCCAGGGCTCCTGGGGGTCGAGCTCGGCCAGGCGCAGGAGCAGGTCACGGGCCTCGGCCCAGCGCCCTGCCCGCGCCGCCACGCGCGCGTCGAAAGCCAGGAACGCCCGCTCGAGGGTGAGACTGTCGTGGGGGAGCCCGGCAGCCTCCTTGAGGGTGCGAATCGCGCCCTCGCTGCTGGGCCGGTCCGGCGCGCTCATCACTGCCGTTATGCCCCACAGCGGGCTCGCCAAGACGGCCCGGCAAGACTAGGG